>CAZGBZ010000053.1:0-10518 GCA_964524135.1 uncultured bacterium | reverse complement strand
AGCACCAGGCTTCGAACCTGGGTGTCGGGAGTTCGAATCTCTCTGGGCGGGCCATTTCGCGCGGGTTTCAGCGATCTCGACATTTCGAGTTGGCAAGACTCAGTTCGATTTGTCGAAACCGGCAATGTTCAACATCGCCGCACGGAACAATCGGCGCGCCTTACTCAGTGTGAGTTGCTCGTCAAAATAAACGGCAGTTCGTAGTCCAACCAGAATCGAGTAAGCAACTTCTGCAGCATCCTTTGCTCCTGTGATCGAGCCGCGCGGGGTTTTGTCGAAAAGCTCCGCTAGATAGGCTTTATGTCTCTTGTCCATTTTGCTTTTTCCACGGTGTAGTGCCGTATCGTTAACGGCCACCCCGAAGCATTCGAGCATAAAGCCGATTTCCGATTTTGTGATCCCTTCCCCTCCAAAATAGAGCTTTGTCAACAGGTCAATCTGCTCTTCCGGACTCTTGTCTCGAAACGACTCAATACGCTCAACTAGCTGATTCGCCACCTTGAGAAAGTAGTGCTCGAGGATCGCGTCCTTTCCGTCAAAGTAGTAGAGGAGATGACTGGGATACATCCCTGCCGCTTCCGCTACGTCCGCCAGACTGGTCTTCGCAAAACCTTTGTTAACTACACAGTCGTGGAGTGCCCGAAATATGCGCCTACGCCGTTTTTCGCCACGGCTGTTTCCCGTCGATGCCTTCGCTTTTTCCACCTCGGTAATCCGTTGCTCCAAAGGTACTACCCCACTCGCTTGCAGGCCTAACGATCTTTGATTCGAATGACTTTTAGACGTTCACTCGATAACGTCGAATGTCATATAGGAGCATCACCGGTTAAGCGTCCGCCCTTCTATGTCGGAATTAGTATTCTATTCAAACTTAAATACGCAGGTCAATGCACAGACGCACACTTCAAGTACTTGAGCGAGAAGCGGTGCAACCATTTATCCGAGTTCAAGCTCGATCATGGTCCGATCACCTTGCCCAGTTCCCTCGAAATGCCCAGCCTCAGCACCTCCGATGCGCCCTCATAGAGCCGCATCGGACGAGCCTGGCGATACAGGCGCTCAATCTTAGAGTTTCTGATCAACCCCCAACGCCCCATCACCTGGACACAACGATCAACAACCCGTCCGGCAGTCTCGCTAGCTGCAAGTTTGGCCATAGAAGAATACTCGATCGTGGCCACCGGGTCCTCCAGCGCCATCGCAGCAGACCTGTAAGTCAACAGGCGCGCCATCTCGATCTCAGTCCAACTGTCCGCCAGCATTTGTGCTACCGGACCCAAACGCGCCAACGGCCGACCGAACTGCTCGCGCTTGTTGGCGTGTCGCACTGCAACCTCCAAAGCGGCCTGGGCCAGACCGATCGAGGCACCGGCGACCGAGGCGCGAAATACAGCCAGCGTCGCCAGGACCAATTGCAGTCCTTCACCAGCTGAGCCCAGGCGCGCCTGTGAGGACAACTGCACATTGTCAAAGGTAATATCGCCGAGTATGTGCGGTGCGATCAGTTCCGGTGTCGGCTCAACCGATATGCCAGGTGTATCGGCTGGAACCAGCAGCATTGAGTAGCCGGAACCGTCTCGAGCAAATACCTCGTAGAAAGTTGCTTCGCCAGCATTGGAGATGAAACTCTTGCTGCCATTAAGAAGCAGCCCATCTGATGTTTCAGTGACCTCAGTCACGACTGACTTGAGATCAGAACCCGACTCGGGTTCGGTTAACGCCAACGCCGCGATCGCGTCCATCGAAGCAATCCTTGGCAACCAGTCGCCACGCTGCTCAGCGGTGCCAGCTTTCGTAATCGCGAAACTGCCGATACCTTGCAACGCGAACAGTGAATCGAGGTGGGCAGAGGTTGCCATCAGCACTTCTCGAACCACGCAAATCGCCAGTGGATCGACCTGATCGTACAGGCCTCCGAATTCAGCAGGAACCATCAAAGCGCTGAGACCGCTGTCACGCAGGGCCTTGAAAATCTCTGGATGGAGAGTACTGCGATCATCCGCTTCAACAGCGAGTTCCTCAATGGAGGACGCTAGTTCTCGCGCCTGCGCCTGTATTTCAAGGTACTTATCATCGAGTGAAAAATTCATCCTAGCGTTCCTCTCATGTTTCCTCTCATGTTTCCTCTCATGTTTCCTCTCATGTTTCCTCTCATGCCCTATGACCTGAATCGGCGCGGGCCGCGACGTGCCTTACTCGTTCTCACTTATTTTTCGACCCGGGAACTGCGGTGTACGTTTCTTCAGGAAAGCGGTTGTTCCCTCGATCATGTCCGCCGGTCCGATTGCCTGGACCAACAGACCGAGACCGCTAAGTAACTTGTCGCGACGGGAATTCCAGTAAACGTTTGAACTGATTTTGGCTATCTCGAATTAGCGCGGACTCATGACCAGCAGTTTGTTTGCCCGGCGCGTCACCTACTCAAGCTCATCACCAGCAACAACGGCGTTGATTAAACCTGTTTCGTACGCCTGTTGTGCACTATACCGACGAAACATGAATGCCAATTCGCCACTCCGTTCGACTTCTATGTCCACCATGCTTAGCTCTGTTATCCTCTACCATGGGCAGGAAATTCGTTCCCAATTTTCTACCGAGCCAACACAGCGAGAATGCCATATTATGTCGGTTTATTGAATAAAGTTCAATAAATAACTGTGATGAAACCAATCGGAACAATACCCTGGCTAAGTCTTGACATAGCCAACAACATCAAGCATATTTTGAATTATTTTCAAGTGGCATCTCGATACAATAACTCAATATTTCAAATGGAGAACTTGTAATGTCTGAATCAGCCAGCAACGGCCCGGTCTTTGACCCGCAAAAACTTCAGGAAGTGGATGTTTCGAAAGACTATCCCATGGAGCCCGAGGAATACAGTCTGCTGTATCAGCACAACTGTTATTGCCAAATGGCCCATGTCAATAAGAATGGCTATCCGATCGTCACACCGATGTTCTACGTGGTTATGGAAGACGGTCTCGTCTACATGAGCAGCATTCAGAAGCATCGCAAAAAAGTTCATGATCTGGAAGCCAATCCAAAGATTTCGCTGACGATTCACAACGACGGCTCCAATGCCAAGCGGCAAAAGGCCATACTGATCATCGGTAAGGCGGAAGTCAGCTACGATCCCGATCTGATGGAGCGCGTGCACTGGCGGATCATCGATAAGTACTGGTGGGATCTGAAAGACGAGGAATCACGCCAGGCGGCGTTCAAAGGTGTTCACACCGATCTCCGTGCCATTATCAAAGTCGTTCCCAACAAGGTCATGTCCTGGGATTTCGGCAAGATGGTCCAGTCCTACGAAAAGGGCGTCTGGTTCAACGAGGCTTACGACATGGTCAAGGAACGTCAGAAGCAAGATTTGGGTGTCTAAGGGGCGGTACACAGTTGGCCAAGTGTCGGGGCGGGGCTTGCACCAGCTGCTCCATCTCAACCCATGACAGAGGATACGGTTTCGCCTGTTTACCTTTCAGTGACAGTCACGTCAGTTTTGGCAGCGACTAGCGTTGCCAACAGTCTAAAGACAGGCAGCGTGTATCCGGCGGCAACGTCGTTCCAGACGACTTCGCAAGCCGCGCCCACTTCGATCACGGAAATCGGGCAGTCGACAATGTTGCTGATGAGCCTCACGCCGCCTGCTTCGGGCAGCTCGATAACGGCGGGCACATAGGGGATGTCGTCTTCCATGCCCGCGATAATGGCGCGGGTTACAACCGTATAGCTGAAAACAACACCGTTCCCCGCAATGACTTGCCAGTCGACCGATTGAGACCGGCATTCGGGGCAGAAAGGCGTCGGCGGCATGCGGAAATGACCGCAGTCGCCGCATCGCGGTGTGACGAGTTCGTGGCGTTTAGCGGCCTCCCAAAACGGCGCGGTCCACATATTCGTGTCGATATGCTCAAGCAGTACGGGCGGCCTTTTGGCGATAGCATCATCCATACTTATCTCCTCAACAAGAGTCCACTGACGGGAAGGTTCGACGGCCCGCCAGTGGCGAGCGCGATTTCCGCATCCGGTACTTGGTTGACTGCCGTACCACGCAACTGCTCGACCGCCTCGCGGACATGGGTCATACCCCAAACATAGCCCGCCGACAGCTGGCCGCCATCGGTGTTGATCGGAAGCGTGCCGTCCAGCCGGATCGCTCCGCTGGCCACAAAGGGCCCGCCTTCGCCGCGTGGACAAAAACCGTAATCCTCTACCTGCATGATTATCTGCGAGGTGAAGTGATCGTAGAACTGCGCGACATCCACATCTTTGGAGGTGATGCCGGCGGTCTTGTAAAGGTCGGCGGCAACAGAGGCATGACCCGAGGACGCGAAGGACTCGTCAGGCATGTTCATCCAATAGATTGACCGACCCCATTCGCGCGCGCCGCCATGAGTGCTCCCCATGACATAGATCGGGATCTGCTTAAGGTCGCGGGCGCGCTCGGCGCTGGTCATTACAACTGCGATGGCGCCGTCGGTCTCGAGGCAAAAGTCGAACCGGCAATGTGGATCGGCGATCATCGGTGCCTCGAAATAGTCTTCGATCGTCATCGGCGTTTGCATGACGGCATCCGGATTGTTCACGGCGTTGGCGCGTGCGGAGAGTGCCACCTCGGCGAAGTGATCTCGAGTTGTGCCGTAGAGGTGCATGTGGCGGCGCGCCAATAGCGCGAACATGTGGCCCGGTCCGACCAGTCCCGTGGCGCCGAAAAAAGCGTTTTCTGGTGTTGCCGGATATGACGATGTGATCGCACCGAATCGTTGGGCGCCCTGCTGATTGGCGCCGACGCAAATCACCGTTTCCGCCATACCGGAGACGATTGCGGCAGCGCCAAGCCCGATGCAGCCGGCCGAGCCGCCACCCGTACCGGTCAGCGACGCGGTAAAACGAATCTCGGGAATGCCCAGCATTTCAGCCAACAACCCGGAGTCGAAACCGCTGGCGAAATAGGCGAACCCATCGACATCCTTGGGAGCAAGACCGGCGTCGCCCAGAGCCGCGAGGATCGCTTTGCCGACCAACTCCTCCAGTGTCTGCGGTTCCGACCGCCCACGCTTGTAATAAGGTGTCGAACCGAGCCCAACGATCGCGGTCCGATCCCGAATGAGTTGCGTCATTTCGCCTCCATTGATGCCCATTTGGTGCCGTCTGACCGCCGGTCCCTACACCTACAATAGTTGAATAATATTAAAATAACAGTATACTCATCGGTGTCAAGGAAATATACACTGCAGTGCCTATCGACTTCGGGTTGTATCCAGAATACAAACTCAGGAGCAGTCGTCTGCCCGACTCCGCATTTGCCGCCGACATCTTAGCGGTGTGCAAAGGATCTTGATGCGATAGCCCACATGGGCTGGATATAAGGCTCGCGGCGCCGGTCGCCTGCGACACTTTGAGCAGATAAGAGAGTACACATGCTGACATTTCCACATTTCGAACCACATTTTCCCCGGGAGTTATGGACTCTCCCCGCGATGTTGGCGAATCAGGTCAAGAACGACCCGGACCGTCCCTATCTTCAATGGGAGCATACAGGAACGCCGCAGAGTTTTGGCGAGGTCGACGAGATCACCAACCGCGTTGCCAATGGTTTCGCCACTAATGGCGTCGCCAAGGGCGATTTCGTCGGTCTACTCATGCCAAACTGCGTCGAATTTATCCATTCCTGGTTCGCGCTAACCAAACTGGGCGCGGTCGAAGTGGGGATCAGCGATGCTTATATTGGTTCGTTCCTGGCGCATCCACTTAATCTGAGCAAAGCGAAGGTGCTCGTCACTACGACCCAGTTGGCAAACCGTCTCGTAGAGATCGAAGGCGACCTGGGATATTTGGAAAAGGTGTTCATCGTCCCCGATCCTCAGACAGATGCAGACTTTGAAGTACCCAGCTTCAAAAAGCTCCAGACTTTGCCGTATGCGGAGTTGATGGAAGGCGCACCAACCCCGACAGGGGTAGAGGTTTTTCCGACCGATCCGGCCGCTGTTTTGATGACTTCGGGCACAACAGGTGTCTCCAAAGGCGTGCTGATGCCTTCATCGCAGTTTTACTTCTTTGCGGAAGAAGACATTCAGCTGATGCGGTTAACGAAAGACGATGTATTCATGACAGGCTTCCCTCTGTTTCACGGTAATGCCCAATTCTTGACGGTTTATCCAGCCCTGATCATGGGAGCCAAGGTCGTCCTTTACCGCAAGTTTAGCGCATCGGAGTGGGCCAAACGCGCGCATCTGTCCGGCGCAACCGTAACCAACCTTCTGGGTGCAACGATGTCCTTTATCTTGTCTCAACCGCCCACTGAGCATGATAGTGCCAATAACATCCGGACCATTTATGCCGCGCCGCTACCGCCAGAACTGGCGTCTGAATTCAGCGAACGTTTCGGCATAGGCGACTATGTTGACGGCTTCGGTCAGACAGAAATCTCGAACATCTTTATGACGCCCTACGGGGCAAAGCGGCCGCCGGGTGCATCCGGTGTACTTCTCGACCAGTGGTTCGAAGCCCGGCTCGCGGACCCGGACACGGGCGAGGACGTTCCGGAAGGCGAGACCGGCGAGCTGCTGATCCGTCCCAAGGCACCCGGGATCATCAGCGCCGAATATCTCGGCATGCCCGAGAAGACGGTCGAGACGTGGCGCGATCTATGGTTTCACACGGGCGATGGCCTACGGCGCGATGCTGACGGTTGGTACTACTTCGCCGACCGAGTGAAGGATGCGCTTCGCCGCCGCGGCGAGAATATCTCCAGCTTTGAGGTGGAATCCGGTGTGCGCTCGCATCCGGCTGTAGCCGATTGCGCGGTTGTCGGCGTTCGCGCTGACGAGGCAGGGGGTGAGGACGAGGTCATGGCCTGTGTCGTTCTCAAAGAGGGCGAGACGGCCGACCCGGAAGATATTTGTGCCTGGGCTGAAAAGCAACTGCCCGGTTTCATGGTGCCACGTTACATCGACTTCATCGATGAGTTGCCACAAACGGCAACGGAAAAAGTGCGAAAGAAAGTCCTGCGCGAGCGGGGCGTCACCGAGACTACGTGGGACCGCCAAGGGTCGGCATAGTCTGGAATTTGATAGAGGAAAGAGAACGATGAAAAGCATTGAAATCGGAAATTCCGGCGTGCAGACCTCGATTCTGGGGCTGGGTTGCATGGGTATGTCTGAGTTTTATGGTGACCCGGATGACGAACAATCCATGGCGACCCTGGAGCGTTCCTTCGAGCTGGGTATTACCTATTATGATACATCGGACGTGTATGGCCGCGGCCATAACGAACTCTTGGTCGGTAAGTTTGCCAAGGGCAAGCTCGACAAAATCACGATCGGCAGCAAATTCGGCGTCGTGCGCGACCCGGACGGCCCGCTTCACAGCGCTTATGACCGGGATATCGACAATTCGCCCGAATATATGCGCAAATGTTGTGAGGCGTCGCTGCAGCGACTGGGGATTGATACGATCGATCTTTATCACGTCCACCGTACCCAAGAGGGCGTGCCGATAGAAGAGACGGTCGGCGCGCTCGGCGAGCTGGTGAAAGAAGGGAAGATCCGCTCAATCGGCCTGTCGGAAGTTCCCGAAGACGTGCTGCGGCGCGGCCATGCAGAGCATCCAATCGCCGCATTGCAGTCAGAATATTCGCTCTGGACCCGCGAGCCGGAACTCAACGTACTGCCAGCTTGTAAAGAGCTCGGCATCACTTTCTTTGCCTATTCGCCGCTTGGTCGCGGATTCCTGACCGGATCTCTTGCCAAGGCTTCCGATCTGGACGATGACGATTTCCGCCTTACTTCGCCGCGCTTCCAGGGCGAAAACTTCGATGCCAATCTGGCGCTGGTCGAGGAAGTGCGTGCGCTGGGTAAGGAAAAAGGCTGCACACCGGGTCAGATCGCGATTGCGTGGCTCTATTACCGCGATCAGGACATTGTCCCCATTCCAGGCACCAAACGGATCAAATATTTGGAAGAGAATGTAAGCTCCCTCGACGTCGAGTTCACCCAGGCCGATCTGCACCGTCTGGAGGAAATCCTGCCGATTGGCGGTGCCGCGGGTGACCGTTACAAGGCGGGCTTCGCCGGCTTCAAGGCCGATGAAGAGGAGTCTTGAGCTAGGACTCAATCATTCAGAGCCCCTTCAGCGATCCACCTTCGGATTGTCTCAAGCTCATCTTCCGTCAGCGGGTCGCGCTGAAATGGCATCACAGCGCCGGACCCGCCGACCTCAGCATGCGTTCCGACCATTTTAAGATAAAAGTAACTACCCTCGGGGTCGCCCGGCTTTACCAGAGTCAGTGGACTTTGAACGGATGGCTTGCCGACCAATGCCGAATGGGCATCGGGAAAGAAGCTCAGGTCACCCTGTTCGGCTCCCGGCAGGTGACACATCAGGCAATACCGGTTGATTATCGGTAGCACGTGCGTACTGAACTGCGTTGGCTCGGCAGCAATCTGCGTCGCCAGAAGCACACTCAGCATCAGTGCAGACGATAATACTGATCGGGTGACCTTTTTACGCTTGATTATTCTTGTGAGCATGATTAGCCGCTATGAAACCATAAGTCATTGAGAAACCGAGCGGGTGACCGGCACCAAAATAGGCTTCGCGAGACGCGCTGGCAACGCAGTTTCCGGCACCGTAGAGCCCTGCAATCGGCTCACCGGCTGCATCCAGCACCCTTCCACTGGCGTCGATTCGGGGACCGCCGTTGGTATCGAGCGCGCCAGCACCAAGAATAATCGCGTAATATGGTCCTTCGTCGCGCAACGGGTGCATGACCATATTCGGCATCGGATTCGCGGGCCAATCAGTATCCGTTCGAATGGGCGAAAAAGCCTGATGCCATTCTGTATCGTACGCGGTACGCCCCCTTTCAAAATCTTCGTCAACACCAGCAAGGGCAAATCCGTTGAAACGTTTCACCGTTTCCCGGAGATTACCTTCAAAGCCGTCGTCGAGGTCGAAGTGTCCCGTTTTGTCCCCCAACTGGCCTAGACGAGCGCGAATCGCGGCGCCAAGCTCCTCAAGCGATGCGGCGCGCAAGACATAGCCCGCTCCATCGGGTTGCTCGGGCAGCGGATAGATGCCTGCGTAGGCTTCGGCGGTTCGCTGATCGTAGATCATGAATAGTAGCTGATTCGTGAATTCAGCCCGTGTCGGATCATAGACCGAATGGATCTCCCCGCGGTCATTATAGTTGCGGTTTTCGTTGACGCAGCGAACACCGTAGCGGTTGACCTGCAGCATCGAGTCACCCGGTGGAATAAATACACCAGCCGCCAGTTGGCGTCTGGCAAGTGCCACTTCAAGCACAACCTGGCAGCGCCAGGCCCCGCTAAGCTGGCCCATGCTCGCACCGACTGTTCCGGCGAGCTCGATAAAATCTCCGGTAGAGGCAGGCATTGCGCAGGAGCCATACAATGGCCCACGCTGATAGTGCTCCAATGCAACAGTGTTATGGGCATAGCCACCGGTCGCAAATATAACCCCTTTGCGTGCACCAACGCGCAGTACGCCACCACTGGTTTGCGCTTCCACGCCCAGCACACGACCAGTTTCGTTTCTGACGATGCTCACTACCCGGTGATTTAACAAAACAGGGACCTTGCGCTTCTCTACTGCGGCACGCATCTGTTCCATCAATTCTCTTCCATCGGAGGTTTGACCATTGCTGTTCCTTACTCCCATCGCCCGCCCTGTCGGCACCTTGTTTTCAGGTACATTGTCGAGATAGTCGGTGGCACTGCGGTCAAGATGGAACATCCGCCATTCGACCCAGTCCAGCGCCTGCCATTCACGCAGCCGGTCGCAAACCCGATAGGAATGATCGTAAAACGCTTCGAGCAGGGCATAAGTACTTTCACTCAATCCCAGGTGAGGCTCATTCGGATTGTACTGCGCCGGAGCAGAGAAACGTGCCATGTAACGCAGACAATCTTCCTTGCTGTCTTCGATGCCCTTGTCGCGGAGAGTAAAATTATTGGGGATCCAGATGACACCGGCGGTCTTCGCCGATGTGCCGCCAAACAGGGGAGCCTTTTCAAGCATCAGCACCGAATCACCGTTTTCGCTAGCGGTCAGCGCCGCGGTCGAGGCACCCATACCCGTTCCGACGACGATGATATCAACCTCCTTATCCCATTGCGCTGGCTCCGCGCCGGCCTTCGAACCACCGACGGCGACCACACCAAGTGTTGTCGTCGTGGCACCTCGAAGAAGGTTCCGGCGAGTCAACTGCTGTCTTTCTTCAGTCATACTATTTCCTCGCTGTGTTGCACTATCTGACGGTACTGAAGTACCAGTCTCTATTCCAAATCTTCGAAACCGCTCCTACTAGCAGAGCTTTACCGATCAACCTGGGTCAGCCCAAATTTTTGGTCAGCCTTATCCAAGCCGGTGACCAGTTCCCAGGTGCCATCGCCGCCTTGGTTCAACGCAATTTTACCCAGTCGTTCAGCCCAGTGTGAACCGCTGCCGAACTCCGAGCGCCAGCTCCAGGCGCGGCGTGTGAAAAAGTGCATG
>CAZGBZ010000052.1:0-10553 GCA_964524135.1 uncultured bacterium | reverse complement strand
ATGAAGTTAAGAAATATGAAGAGAATTCCAATTTTAATTTTTCTACTTTTTCTGTATGGATGTAATAATCAGTCTGAATCCTTAAAATATAATGACTCCATTTTAACTGAAGATATTGTTGGGTTTTCACGAGATATGCATATCCAAAATGACACCCTATTCGTAGTGAATGAAGACGAAGGATTGTTAATTTATAGTTTAAGTGTGGATAGTATAAATAATTCACTCACTTTATATTCTATTTATTCTGACACTGCTTACTATCGAGATAAGGGTTGGAATCTTTCGGGAGTTTTATTCTCCGATGAATTGGCGAGAATATATGTTTTAGATAAATTTTATTGTACTTATTTCGCAGATCTATCAGATGTTATCAATGATAATACAATTTATCAACCCTTACAATGTGCTGCGGATAATCACCATAGTAGTAAGTTTACCATTAATGATAGAACTGATGATGTGGATATTTTCACCCTTGTAAGAAAGCAATCAGAGTATAGCACTTCTGGTATAACTTCTATTTACCAAAATAAGTGGTTTGAAGGATTTAAACTGGATTTCTCAGTTATAGATTCACTTAATTATGATTTAACAGATGTGCATTATATGGATAACAAACTAGTTATTTCTCATACAAATGAAAATTCACCGGAATTTCAAATTTACAATATCAGCATCACAGATGAACCCTTTGCAGATACATTGGCTCTTATGAATACAATTGAAACTCCGGCAATTCCCAATGCCTTGTATTCAACTGGTGATACTTTATTTGTAGGGATGGGTAATCATGGTGGTGTTTTAGTTTATAATTTTGAAAATCCAAATAATGTTATAGAAATCAACTGGGTTGCAACGGGGTTTTCTATAAAAGAATTATATTGGGATCCATTCTCTCGTTTACTATTATTAAGTTGTGGATATCAAGGGGTAGCGGTAGTAGAATTAGATGGAAATATGCAGGAAGTTAATAGTTGGGTTTTAAATACTAGTTATGCTTATGCAGCCAGAAATTATAGGGGCAATATAATAGTGGCAACTCGAAAGGGATTAGAGATTATAACATTAAATATTAATCAATGAACTTAGCAATATTTTGTTACAAATTGATAAGAATGCAGTTTAGGAAAAAGGGTAAAATTCAGATTATATTTAATGTAGGTATGGCTAGAATTAAATATCTATAAAATACCTGCTAATTACACATCATAACAATTCAGGGAATTATATTAATGAGAAATTTGATTTATTTAATGGTTTTAACAAACTTAATTTTTGCCGATTTTGATTGGGTTGACAATGGGATTTCAGTACGACAAGGCTACCACATTGAGTGGTTTAGAGGTGGTGATATTGATTCGGATGGTAATATGATCATTGTCTGGTCTGACACCCGTACAAGTGCTAGAGATGTTTATGCTCAGAAAGTAGATGCGAGTGGAAATATTTTTTGGACTGAAGATGGTAAAATTATTGCCAGTGGGGATGGTCGGCAGGAAGATCCAATCTTTATTTCTGACAATTCAGGTGGTGGGTTTATATCCTGGAGGAGTTATGCCAATGATTCGGTGTATGGTGAATTATATGCACAATATATAGATTCTGATGGGAATACCCATTGGGTTGATAAATTGATTTCTGGTGATAGTAAAATCCGTGTTAACTCTCAACAAAATATGTGTTCTGACAGGCAGGGAGGGGTATATGTGACCTGGTATGCAGATGCTCTGGCAGATGATGGAAACTACTATGGGGTACATTTGAAAGCAGATGGAAGTGCTACAGCTCCTGTAAAAATAATTGATACTGATATTGATTATGGCAATGTAAGCCTTGAATCTGCGGGGGATGGAGATGCTGTAATTGCCTGGAAAGAAGGTCCTATGAACTCGGAAGATATTTTCGCTCAAAGACTTCAGTTTACATCAAGCACCATTAATAAACTATGGAATGATGGAAATCCATTGGGTGTATGCATTTCTGATGGTCGTCAAATGGCTCCAAAAATAACCTATTATTCTGATGATTATGTGGTGGTTGTATGGGAAGATTGGGCAAGTCCAACAGCATCTGGAATTGGTGCAAATTTTATTAGTACAGGTGGCAATCTTCAATTTGATTCAAATGGAGATGCAGATTTAGTATATTCTATGGAAAGTGCTTCAACACCATTCCCAAGGGTGAAGGCATCAGCAAATGGTGCCTTTGTGGTATGGCTCAGTGCCTCAGATGTACATTCTGTTCAAAAATTAACACCGAGCAATATAAGTGTTTGGAGTAATCCTGTATCTCTAGACACAGGAGATATCCAAGAACAAGCCAGGCTAAGTACAGATACTAATGGTGGTGTATTTATCACCTGGGAAAATGATAATAACATTACAGTTCAGCATTTAAATAGTAGTGGTAATAAATCATTTACTAATCCTCCCATTTTATCAGATTTAAATACAGAACAATTTTATCCATTGGTTCGTTCTGATAGTAATAATGGTGCTTTTGTAGTTTGGGCAGATGGTCCTCTCAATTATAATGGAATTGCAAGTCTGAGTTTAAACTATCGGCATATCAGCACCGCCGGTACCCCTGCTTCCTGTGAGGGTGGGCAAGAATGTGGAATTTCTTTTATAAATGGTTTTGGTGGGCAAATTGAGAAAAGTTCAACACATGCTATTTCGTTGGAGGAAGATAAAAATCTAATATATTGGCAGGATTATAGAAATGGGACATACAATCCGCAAACTTATGGGAGTATTGGGGGAGAAGCAGATAGTTTTGAATCTGTTTTTTTGTTATCTGAATATCCTTATCAACATTCACCTCAAATCGTCCAAGCAAATGAAAACATATTTTTTATGGGTTTTTCCAATCAAGGGGGTGAAGTTTATTTTCAAAGGATGGATAAAAGTCTGAATTTGATTGGTGATGCAGTACAAGTTTATGATTCTGGAAACCAACAGTCATCAGAAGAATCCCGCCCATTATTATCCTCTAGAGATGGAAACGTTTTCTATGGGTTTTCTGAACCTTCAGGGAATGGCGATATTTATCTTCAAAAATATGATTCCAATGGGGACGAAGCATGGAATCAACCTGCGCTTATTGCAAACGAAGAAGGTGATGAAATTGTACAAGATTTGTTTCCCACTACTGGTGGTGGTTGTATTATTATTTATGATTTTTTACAATACCCCTATTTCAGTGTGAAATTAGCCAAAGTTAACTCCAATGGTATCATTGATGATAATTGGGATAATATTGTACTAAGTGTAGAGGGTGATAAGGGTTATTTCGAAGATGCTGTTCAAACAAATGATGGTATATTTGTAACTTGGCGGAATAATGACAAAGAATTATTTGGGAAACATATCCCCTTTAATAGTACGGATCCCTCAACTTTAAGTACTATTAATATTTCCACAAGTGGTGAGCTTTATACCAGTTCAACTTCATTAGATTTTAGTTCAGAATTAAATGAAGTGCTAACCTGCTGGCAGGGGCAGGTATTGGAGGTATATAATATTCATTGTGCTACGGTCAATTTATCTAATCTTAATGTATCTGAAGAAATTGTGGTTTATGAAAATCCTGTAAATTCACAGAAAAACCCATCAGTCTCTGCAACAGGACACTCATCTTATTTGGTGAGTTGGGAAGATGAGAGAAATGGTAATTATTCAGATCTTTATATTCAGGAAATTAGATTTGGTGAAACGCTAATGGAATATGGTGGGAAGAATTTATGCAATTCAGCTTTTAATCAATATAATGCTCAATTCAGCCAAATTGAAACTTCAAGCGATGAAGATACTTTTCTTA
The DNA here is from genome assembly GCA_964524135.1 of uncultured bacterium. Lineage (GTDB taxonomy): Bacteria > Fidelibacterota > Marinisomatia > SCGC-AAA003-L08 > D37C17 > D37C17. Next base: position 6,731 of record CAZGBZ010000052.1, on the reverse strand, counting down.
TGTATTGGGAGGATGATAGGAGTTCTGGTAAAGAATTTGTCACAAATATTTTTTCTCAAAAAGTTAAATTAGCGGGTTGTTCCGCTCTTGGCGACCTCAATGGTGATGGCGGGTATAATGTGCTTGATATAGTAACTCTAGCAAATTGTGTATTGGCTGGAAACTGTGCTGAACTTCCAAATGGCTGTGCAGGTGATCTTAACGGCGATGGTGGATATAATGTGCTTGATATCGTAACCCTGGCTAACTGCGTACTTGCACAAAACTGTGGCGGCAGGGTAGATGATGCTAGTGAAGCATTGCTCATCAAAAAGGATAATATGCTTTCAATTAAAGCTGATGGCTTTGTCGGCGGTGTTCAGATGACACTTAGCCATAGTTCTGACTTTTCTATTGAAATGACAGACAGAGCTCTATTTGCTGATTATCTAACCACAGGTAACAAAACACGTTTACTTGTTATATCGCCTGAAACAGATGATTTATTCAGCTATGATGGTGAATTTGAGATAACAGAGATAATAGTTGCAAACAGTCAGTATGAAGTATCTGTAGATATGCCAATAGCAGCTAGCTTTAACTTAAGTGATGCTTATCCAAATCCATTCAACCCCACAACCACCATGACGCTTACAATGCCGATGGCTGGTGAATTGAAGGTTGAAGTATATAATCTTCTAGGTCAGGTAGTAGCTACCCTGGCAAGCGGTTATATGGAAGCCAGCACTTATACACTTACTTGGGATGCATCTAATGCTTCCAGTGGTGTATATTTTGTACAAGCTGGGTTTCAGGGTTCGGTCCATATCCAAAAAATTATGCTTATTAAGTAATCGGTTTTTAATTGCGAAAATTATTATTTACCATTTGCTTGGGTATATTCTATCCCCAAACAGATTTAAATTCTCTATATCATTCATATGATGACATACGCGATAAATTATTTGCTTGGAACCAAGAATTCGGAGGCTCAAATCACCCATTTTATAATTCTGTGATATATCAACTTGATTCTATTGGGGTATCTTCAAATGATACCCTTCCCATTTACGCTGTTAAATTATCTATTAATGCTAACGAAGAAGAGGATGAACCAAGAGTACTCATACTTGGTCAATGTCATGCTGAGGAAATTTTGGGCGTAGAAATGTCAATGTCTTTAATAGATTGGTTATTACATCCCCAAGAAGAGACAAATTCTGGTTTCTATATCACTAATGATCTTCTTATGTTCATGCATAATCTTGAAATATGGATAGTCCCCACACATAACCCCGAAGGATTACGTGTGGTTCATGGATACGAAGAAAACGGTACATGGATACAAGACGAAAGCTATCGAAAAAATAAAACGGATGTGAATGAAAATGGCACATTTGATTTCATTGCATTTCATGAAAATGGAGGGATTGCCGGTGAAGATTTTGATGGGGTAGATTTAAACAGAAATTATGGATTAAATTGGGAGGGGGGAGATGATAAATATATACCTCACCCTTCAGGATGTTCTGATAATCCGAATTACTCATCAAATTATGACTATTATAGAGGTTCGGAACCATTTTCAGAAACTGAAACCCAAGCCATACGGGATTTTGTTATAGAGAAACAATTTTTACTCTCCGTTGCCTATCATAGCTCCAGGTCAGGTTGTGTCAGTGAAAGAGTGGTTTACCCATGGGCGTGGGATTGGTATGATAGTAATGGAAATGAAATTGTTGATGAAGGTGAAGCAGATACTTCTCCAGACTTTAATGTAATTAAATCATTGACAGCAAAGGTAGCCTCATTAATTCAAAAAGAAAGCGGCGGATTTTATAATCCCAGACCCCAAAAATCTATGAATGGCAACGCCCATGATTGGATATATGCTGAAACTGGATGCATTCAGTTATTAATTGAAATGGGTTCGTCGAATATGCAGCCAATGGAACAGGAGTTAATTGATAATTCAATTGAAAATAATCGCAAGGGGTTATTTTATTTTCTTCGAGAAGCAATTTCTGCGGAAGCAGTTGATACCCGGCAAATATCTGGATTGGTTACCGATGCAGAAAGTGGGGATGTTATTGAAGATGTTGAAGTAAAGATATTAGAAATTCAAAGTGATATTTTACAGCCCCGACTAACAGACTCATTTGGCCGTTATCGCCGCTTAGTTCCCTTAGATTCTCTCTCACTAAAATTTATTTCAGAGGGATATGAAACCCGCACAATTAAAATAGGAGAAAATGATGAAGAGTTTAATATAGCTTTAACACAATCTGACCCCCTAAAAAATGAGAATCAATATTCCCCCCTATCCTTCAAATTAAATCAAAATTACCCCAATCCATTTAATCCCAGTACGACCATTGGATTTTATCTGTCTAATACTGAAAGAGTGTTAATGAGAATAATTGATATTAATGGAAAACACATTAAAACTCTTATTGAGAATCAAGTTTTACAGTTAGGATATCATGAATATTCTTTTCAGTCGCAGCAAATTGATTTAGCAAGTGGTATTTATTTGTATAAATTAGAAACGACAAATTGGGCGGAAACTAGAAAAATGCTTTTTATCAAGTAACAAAGGGAACACAGATATTATGAAATTTATCTTACCAATTATTTGTTTTATTCTTAATGCATTATTTGCAGGAATTTATCCGCTTGCCCAAAAACCATTTCTTAAGGAGCTTGATATAGATGGCTTTGCTCGAGGAACTTTTCTTATAATTGTTGCTTCTAGCGATTTAGAAGGCGTTCTAGATACAGATAGTGAATATATAGGAAATTTTATACATTTCAAACAAACTCAGGGTTTTGATGTAGATGTATGGAATTTCCAGGATTATTCAGATAGAGAAGATCTTAGAGATAGTTTGGCAACTTATTATTCCGAAAACCCTTTATTAGAGTATGTATTATTAATTGGAGATTTTGATCCCGATCCAAATGATTATTCTGGATTAACATACCCATTAGACTCTTACACAATTGATTCCTATAATGAACCTCAACAAGACGTTACAGATCATCCATTTACCTACTTTACAGGAGACCCCACTACCAATGATGGATTAAGTCCCATTTTTTTCATTGGTCGTTGGTCAATTTCAAGTATTAATGAATTAAAGACAATCCAAAAGAAAACTATTCAATATACAAAACTTGAAAACGTTGAAGATTTATCTTATTTAGATAGGGCATTAATTGTAGCTGGAAGTTATAAAACGGTAAATAATAGTGCTGAAACGTATCCATTTAATTGGCCTGTGTCACCGGTTTGGACCTCCCTATGGCTTCAAAAGAAACTAAATAATTTTGGATATGCAAGTGTGGATACAGCTCTTTTTTATTATGGTAATTTGCAACCAACGAATCCCACAATTGCTAATTCATGGAATGAAGGTGTTGGTATAATTAATTACAGGGGATGGGGAAATGCTCAAGGATGGGTAAAACCACAATTTTTTATCGATCCTGATCTCATAAACTTATCAAATAATTATGCTTTGCCAGTTGTGTTTAGTTTTGTTTGTAATACGGGAGATTTTGGAAATGATATAGATCCAAGTTTTGGTGAAAAAATGATTCGATCTGGATCGCCAGTAGGACAAATGAAAGGAGCTGTTGCAATGGTAGGACCGTCCGACTTAGATACGGACACCCGTTTTAATAATGTTATGGCTGGTGCTCTATGGGACGGCCTCTTAGAAGGCCGCACCCCAGAATTAGCGCAGGCATTACATGCAGCAAAACAAGCTGTGGGAAAAGAGTTCGAAGGTATTTCAGAGACAGGATTGGGTGGTACACAAGATATTCCTGTTTTTTATCATCATGTGTATGGAGTCTTAGGTGATCCAAGCCTTCCGGTTTGGTTATCTCAGCCCACTAATTTGTCAGTTTTAAATGATGAATCAGAATCAATAGATGGGAATTTACTTCTTTCAGATAAATTTATTAATATAGTGGTGCAGGATTCAGATGGACAGCCTGTACAAGATGTTGTTGGTGCATTACTATATAATGGAAAACTAATAGCAAAAGGTTTATCCACCATTGATGGAAATTTGGATATTGATTTCTCAGATAATAGTGAAATTTCTGTTGGCTCAGAATTGGAATTATACCTTAATAAAGCCCAGTATTTTCAAAAGAAAATTCAGGTTTCCTTAACAGATAATAATGGAAGTGTTTTTGTTGGGCATGAATATGGCTACGAAACCCCAATAATACCTGATTATTACGATGTTAGTCCGATTGATTATAACTGGATTGAGTTGAACCCTGAAAATGGCGGAATAGGGGAGAATCTAAATTTAACGGATGATACAATTGCAAGAGATGTTCCTATTGGTTTTGATTTCACATATTACGGCTACACCTATTCCACAGTAAATATTTGTTCGAATGGCTGGGTATCTTTTGAAGAGTCAACCATACCGTACTTCTGGAATTTTTCCATACCATTTCCCATGGGTCCTTCTGCCATGCTCGCAGTTTATATGGATGATCTGGATGACAATGGAAGTGAACCATTTATGGATAAAAATAATAATTATATTTATGATTCGGGGGATATATTTATCACAGATTGTGGTACACCTGAGAATCCATCATATCCCTGTCACGATTATAATCAGGATGGTGAGCGCAAGGAGGGTGAACCTTTTAATGTATTCAAATTCCAGGATGAAGAAAATCACCAATTTATAGTACAATGGGATGAATTATCAAATGCAGAAGATGATGAAAATTGTGGTACTTCAAGTGGATGTGTAAAAGAAACATTCCAAATGATTATTTATGAAGACGGCGAATATGGCCAAGGGAATATTGTATATCAGTATAAAGAAATTCATGATATTGATGATGGCCGAGTGGGGAAGAATGGAAATTTATCGACCATTGGTATTGAGTCCCCTGATCAAAATCTGGGATTTCAGTATTTATTTAGAGGCAGTTTATGGGATGGCGATACTCTACAGGAGGGTGGATTAAATGAAACTGCCATACAATTTTCTGCCAATCAGGAAATTGAATCACAATCAGGTCCAATTTTAGGAACAGACATTGCGTCCTTTCCTTCAAAAATTAAATTAATAGGAGCATATCCCAATCCCTTTAATCCCACAACCACGGTACAGTATGTATTATCTGATTTCAGTTGGACAAATTTAAGTGTTTACAATATATTGGGACAGAAATTGACCACATTATATAATGGGCAAAATATACCGGGAAACCATAGTGTTGATTGGAATGCCTCCGCTTATTCCAGTGGAGTATATTTTATTTCTTTAAAGGTACAGGGTTCAACTATCACCCAGAAAGTACTATTACTAAAGTAAAATCAAAATATTGAATAAATTGTTTGTTGTTGAATTAGGCAATTTTAGTATAAATTTATTCATTGGGAAGTTAAGAAAAGATTTGGTTTTATGAGCTTCTCTATATTTTTTTAAGTTTTAATTTAATGTAGCTTCCATCGCAGTTTTCTTTCCCTCAGAGATAACACTTTTGGCTTCATACATATATAGATTTTGAGTAAGAAATACCTCCCGCCTGGTGCTACTTAGATGGCATGGGACGGCCAGGCTGGACAGGAACCCTCCGGTTTACCGGGGGGTTCCTACTTTTTGGGAGAACAGATAAATTCTTTTAAGGAAGTAAATACAGTTATTAACTTACGGGCTGTGCAAAATGGATATGAATTCTAATAATAATATTTTTCCTCTAGATTCAGATTTTCTAAAAAAATGTCTCAATGACTGGGAAGTTAACCTCACACATGTAAGCATAAGGGAATTAAACCGACTGGTAGATGAACTCTCAGATCATTTTGATGTAGAGTTTCTCCGTTTTGAATTTGGAATTCCAGGGCTCCCCCCAAATAATATTGGTCCAGAAGAAGAAATACGTATCCTTCAAAATAACCCTCGAATTCCCTCAACATACCCCCCCTTTGATGGAATCCCTAGATTAAAAGAAGCGGCGTCAAATTTTATAAAAAAATTCCTGAATATTGATGTTCCGCCAAAATCTTGCGTGCCTACTGTAGGTGCAATGCATAGCGGATTTATTTGCCAAGCCATTGCAGGTCGAAAATGCCCTGAAACAAATACCATCCTTTATTTGGATCCGGGATTTCCAGTTAATAAACTACAGACAAAATTTCTTGGACTTCAGGAACAATCTATTGATCTTTTTGATTACCGGGGAGATGCTCTAATAGATAAAATTGAAGAGATATTTTCAACAGGTAAAATTGGTGGACTCCTTTGGTCAAGCCCCAATAATCCAACATGGGTTTGTCTTAAAGAAAGTGAGATAGAAGGTATTGGAAATCTCTTAACCAAATACGATGTGATAGGAATAGAAGATGCAGCCTATTTTGGCATGGATTATAGGCAAGACTATAGCAAGCCTGGCGTACCGCCCTTTATTCCAACAATAGCGCGCTATACAGGTAATTATTTTTTAACTATATCCAGCTCGAAAATATTCAGTTATGCAGGTCAGCGAATTGCCATGACGGTTATATCTCCTGAATTAATGGAAAAACGATATAAAAACCTTAGGCAATATTTTGATACTGAACGAATAGGGCATGCATTTGTACATGGGGGTATTTATCCAACAACCGCAGGGGTGCCTCAGACCCCGCAGCATGCTTTGGCAGCATTGTTTGAAGCCGCCTCCAATGGTGATTTTAATTTTTTAAAAGAGGTGAAAGTGTATAG
>CAZGBZ010000051.1:0-10727 GCA_964524135.1 uncultured bacterium | reverse complement strand
GTAACTTCTTTCTACCTTTCCAAACTTTTTCAAATCTTCAGCGACTTCCTTCACCCGGTTGATTGGAATTGCAAAACCTATCCCAATTGACCCTGATGAATAATTAGATCCGGTCATTATGAAAGTATTGATTCCAATGACCTCCCCCAATGCATTTACTAAGGGCCCGCCACTATTACCAGGGTTAATAGCAGCATCGGTTTGGATCATATCCTGATATACATGCCCTGCTTCTTTTAGTCCGAAATCCATTTTGACCCCACTTATAATTCCGGCTGTGGCTGTTGGCTGATGGTTCACATCAAAAAGCCCCAATGGATTACCCAGTGCCACTGCCCATTCCCCAACAATGAGCTCATCTGAATTTCCAAGGTTCGCAAATGGAAGATCTGAATCATCCACTTTCACCAGGGCTATATCTGTGAGTTTATCCACACCCACCAACTGGGCTTCATAAGATTTTCCACCTCTCAGTGTTACAATAACTTCAGTGGCATTATCCACCACATGGGTATTGGTAATAATATACCCATCAGGACTTACTAAAACCCCGGAGCCCATATTATCTACCTTAAAAGTACGGGTATAGGGGAAAAACCCACCCCAAAACGGATCAAAAAATGGATTCACCTGCTGCTGCTTCAATTGAGTAACATTGATGCCCACCACTGAATTTGAAATTTGTTCAATGGCATAGGTAATGGCTGTTTGCCGAGATTTATCAATGCCTTCCTTTTGTGCTAATGGCTGTATATCTAGCAGACAACACAGTAAGAATATAAATAGAAACAGATTTGAATGCAGTTTATTCATAAAAAACTTTTTTTAAAAATAATCCTTGAGCTGGGGCACGAACAACCACAGGCTTTGATTTTTCATTATTCAGTAAACTTTGAAAACCTGCAATCGTGTATCTACCCTTTGCAACTTCAAGCATGGTTCCAACCAGATATCGAACCATATGCTGTAAAAACCGGTTCGCTTTAATTGTAAAAATGATCATTTCGTCAGATTCTCCCCAATTGGAATCAATCACAGTACAAATTTTATTTTCCACTTCGGCGGTGGCTTTACAAAAGGATGTAAAATCGTGTTCTCCAACTAATAATTCTGCACATTCATTTAATAAAATTTTATCAATCTTCCACTTCAAAGGCGTAGTATAATTTCTGGTGATTGGAGAAAATGCTTTTACCAAACGATACTCATATTTCCTGGCAGTTGCTGAAAAACGAGCGTGAAAATCATCCTCCACTACCTCTGCTGAATTGATACGAACATCCTGATTCAAGTTGCCATTTAACGCCTGCAAAAGTTCATTCGCTGAAAGTTTCGGCGGCAATTTAACATTGGCTGTAAGTCCTAAAGCATGCACACCAGCATCCGTTCTTCCTGCTCCCAAAAGAGTTATTATCTCCTCAGGGTAAATTATTGAAAGTGCTTTTTCAATATCTCCTTGCACTGTGCGTCCTTTAGCCTGCACCTGCCAGCCATGAAAATCAGATCCATCATACTGAATGGTCAATTTGAAATTTTCCTTCTTCAATTAGTAAAATTTAGCCTCAATGAAAGACTGTAAATTTAGACTGAAAAGATAGGTAAATTAAATGAATAAATTTGAGAATTTGTAGAGGAAAGGAATATTTAGAAAATTAGCATTTAAATTGGACTTTTACATTATAGAAATTGCTTTTCAGCATTTGCCAATTATTGATTGTATAAATTCGTTTGTCAGATTTTTCCCTTTATCCCCTCTTCTTTGAACCTTTAACTTTCGCCCCCCATCTACTCCCACTAAAGTCGGCTACGAAGGGCAAGCGATGTTTTATCTATTGTTTCAATAACTTTCTCTTTATAACTCCCTCAATAATCCTTTAATTTTCGGTCTTATGTCAAAGATGATTTATATATTTTTCATTGGTATAATTTTCAATCTGATTTTTACTCAATCGGTACCACCAGGCGCCTTCTCAATTACCCGCATTCATTATGGCGGTGGTGGGGATTGGTACAGCGACCCCGGTTCTCTTCCCAACTTGCTGGAGTACTTGGGCGACCACACCAATATAGCAGTTAATCCCATTGAAAAACGGGCAAAAATTGGTGATGATGTTTTTTCACAAAGTAGCTATTTGTACCTCACTGGGCATGGGAATATAAAATTTACTGATGAAGAATCCCAACTCCTTAGAGACCAACTTTTAGCAGGGGCGTTTCTCCATACTGATGATAATTTCGGAATGGATAAATCATTCAGGCGGGAAATGAAAAAAGTTTTCCCTGAAAAGGACTGGGTGGAACTGCCGCTGGATCATCCTATTTTCAATATCTATTATCAATTCCCAAATGGACTGCCCAAGGTTCATGAACATGATAAAAAACGACCTCAGGCTTTAGGACTTTTTAATGAAGGAATTCTCATGGTTCTCTACACTTTTGAATCAGATTTAGGGGATGGTTGGGAGGATGGCAGAGTTCATAATGACCCTGAGGAGATTAGACAGAGTGCCCTTGAAATGGGAACCAATATCATCCTCTACGCATTAAGCAGATAATGAAAAACACTTCCATAACAGAATTTATACACATCCATTAAAGAATTTATTTACAACTTTCGGTCACATAAGGTGAAAAGCAATCTACATCTAGGATTGGTGCAATTGGCAATTGGAAGTGTCATTTTTCTATTAGCTATGGGTATATTGGAATCGGTTTTCTATTTTACTATTCCCGTACGGTTAAAAACTGCTGAGTTTTTCTTACTTTTATTTTTCACAGCAATTGCATTTATTGGTATCCGTTGGTTCTTCCATTATAAATCTTTTTTCAATAATAGCAGTAATGAGTTTCTTGCTCAGAAATTTGAGAAGAGAGACCCAAAAATTGGTGACCGCCTCCTTAATTCCCTTCAGTTAGAAAAGTCAATGGATGCCTTAGACGAGGGGAAAGATTTGGCAGAATATGCTGTTTCCAAATTAAATACAGAATTGGAAGAAATTCCCAGAGAATCTCTATATGAACCTGTTTCTCAGCCGCTAAAAAAGACCCTCAAGATTACTCTCGTTTCTGCATTGATTATTCTATTACTTTTAATAAATTCATTACCGCATGCATTTCTGCGCCTGGGACAGCCTACCAAGGAATTTCCTGTTCCATTACCATTTGTCCTGAATTCCATGACTGGTAATCTGGAAGTTTTGGGTGGAGATACCCTCACTGTTAGCATGGCAGGATTTGGAGAATTACCAGATTCTATCCATATTCGTTGGGAGGATAAAGATAAATCTGGCTCGGCGGTTGTAGCTCAGAAAAATGAAATTTACCATTATATATTTGAGGGGGTTAAGCGGGATACTCGTTATTGGGCGGAATACAAATCACCTTCCTGGTTCTCAGCCTGGGAAAGTATTACAACAAACCCAGATACCATTTTTGTTGCAGACAGACCTATAGTTCAAGAATTACAATTTACCATCCTTCCCCCTGCATATACGGATGAAGATGAATTTCTACATCCCGGGAATATTACTGATATTTCTATTTTGGAAGGAAGTAGGGTTCGCCTTGCTGGAAAATCTTCCAAAATTCTTGATTCTGCCTGGATTTATCTGGATGACATTCCCAATGTATTATATGTACAGGGGAAAAAACTAAGTGGTACCTTCCATATAAAAGAAAAAAACAATGCTGCAATTTATGTTCAAGACGAAAATGGTGTGCGGAATTTACACCCACCAAATTACCGATTTTCCATTATTCAGGACTCACCACCTGATCTTATTGTACAAAACCCCAATCGTAAATTTGAATTGGATGAGTCAGACATTATTGGATTTGATATTCAAACCAGTGATGATTACGGGTTTACAAATGCGTGGATCGAATATCATGTAAAAGCACCTGATTATCTTGCACAGGATACAACCCTATATATACGAAATATTGCAGAAATCCAGCGCGATGTTAAATCACAACAATTTTACCATGAATGGAATATTTCTAAGTTTTCACTGGCTCCGGAAGATGAGTTACATATCCAAATTGTCATTGCTGATAATAATACACTTTCTGGTCCCTCACTCACCCACTCTCCTATATTGATTGGGCGGTTCCCTTCCCTTGAAGACCTTTTCTATCGCATGGAAGAGGAAGAAGCGGAGGTGGAAGAATATGGGGAGGAAATTCAGATGAATTTGGAGGATGTCCGTGAACTGGTTGAAGAATTGGAATTGGAACTACTTAAATCAGAAAATGTGAGCTGGGAACAGGAACAGAAAGCCGGAGAAGCATTGGAAAAAATGGATGAAGTGTTTGATCAGATTGAACAAATTCAAGAAACCATGCAGAAAATTCAGGAACAAGCTGAACAAAACAATTTAGTAAGTGAAGATCTGGTTGAAAAGTTTTCTCAATTTCAGGAATTATTGGATGAGATAATGACACCTGAAATGTTGGCAGCAATGGAAAAACTACAGGAAGCCATGGAAGAAATGGATCCCCAAAAAATGTTAGATGCACTGGAAGAATTCGAATTTGATTTGGCAGCCTTTGAAGAACAACTGGATCGATTTATTGAAATGTTTGAACTGGCACTGGCTGAACAAAAAATGGATGAAGTTGTGAAAAGGCTGGAAAAATTGGCTGAAGAGCAGGAAGCAATTATGGAAGAACTGTCAAAGGATGTGGATTTGGCAACACTTGCATCTCGCGAGAGAAGACAGGAAGAAAGTTTTAAATCATTAGAACAAGCCATGAAAGATGCTGCTCAAGCAATGGACGGATTATCTCCCGATGCAGCACAACAACTTTCAGATTTAGCTGAAAGCGAACTCACCGAATCCACAGCATCAGATTTAAATGAAGCCCGTACAGAAATGCAAAATAATAACTCCTCTGGCGCCAGCCAATCTGGAGGTGAGGCAAGTAGCGGACTGAACGATATGCTGGAAATTGCTAAAGAAATTCAGTCTGAATTTCAGGAAGATACGGTTGATGAAATGCTCAGGAAATTCCTAGCACTCATCCGCAATTTGCTCTATATCTCACAGGAACAGGAGAATTTGGTGAAAGAAACTGAGGGATTGCGGTCACGAAGTCCGAAGTTAATTGAGACTGCAGTGAAACAGAATAAAATTCTCCGAGAGAACCAACAGTTCATGATTCAATTAACAGAGTTATCTCGAGAAACCTTTCACATATCACCAGAAATTGCTGGAGCTATTGGCAGAACCAAAACTGCAATGGACCGCACAATCTCACGATTGGAACAAAAACAAACCTCCTCAGCAAAAAAGGAAATGAAGAAAATTTTGAATGGGTTAAATGAAATTGCTAAGTTACTTTTGGAATCTGCTAATCAAATGCAAATGAGCGGGTCTGGTTCTGGGATGGCTGAATTTATGGAGCGCATGGAAGAAATGGGCCAGCAGCAACAGGGAATTAACCAAGGGACGATGAACCTTCCGCAATTGGGAATGATGGCACAGCAGCAAATGATGGAACAACTTCAGAAACAACAGGAAGCTTTGAAACAACAACTTGAAGAATTGCTGGGTGAAAACCCAGGAAAAGAAAATAGTGGCGCTGGAAAAGCAAAAGATGAAATGGAGGAAGTGATAGAAGATTTCCGTCGAAAGCAAGTGGATCGTAGAACTCAGGAACGGCAGCAACGGATTCTTTCTAGAATGCTGGATAGTCAGAAATCACTCACTCAAAAGGATTATTCCGAAAAAAGAAAAAGTTCTGGTGGTGAAGAATATATTTATTCAGGTCCCACAGGACTGCCATCTGATATGGGTGAACGGGAAATGCTACTGATCAATGCCATGGAATCTGCCCTGCAGGAAGGTCATTCTCGGGAGTATCAAAATATGATGAAGCAATATTTCAGAAGCCTTCAAAAAGGAGACGACTCAATCAATGAATAAGTTTTTCATCATTATTTTATTAACCTCCATGGTTTTTGGTCAGAATCAAACTGCCCAAGATGTGCTGCAGCAAATTCAGAAAAGAGCTCAAGACCTTAATAAACCAAATAATATTGAACTTGAGAACAAATTTACACAGGCAAAAACATTGGAACGATCCGGTCTGTATGAAGAAGCCCTGATTTTGTATAAAGAAATTAATCGATTAAATCCGGGAGTTTCAAAATATTTTCTTCCGCTGAAAAATTATCTCAAGCAAACCGAAAGTTGGGATTCACTGATGGTTTACACACAATCTTTCAGCAATGCCCGGAACAATGATCTCCAATCAAAATTAGAATTTCTGGATGTTTATATTTTAATGGAAGCAGAAGATAAATGGCAACCACTTGCAACAACTTTGGTGTTGGATTTATCATTAGGAGAAAATTCTACAAAAAATATCCTGCAACGGTTGATAAGTTCAGGGAAATTAGATTTTGCTTATGACCTTTTGAAAGAGTTTCGCAAGAAAACGGGAAAGAAGGATTTCTACAGTATTGAACTTGGATCCTATTTGGGAATGCGCATGGCTTATGAAAATTCGGTTCGGGAATATCTATTATTTTTAGAATTTCACCCCCGTCAAATTCAAACAATTTCTGACCGTATAATGGTATTCCCTGACGATCCAAAAATTAATGCAGCTATAAAAGCATTTCTACGAGAGTCGCCATTTAACTCAGCTCAATTCATTCTTGCAGATTTACAATTTAAGTTGAAAGAATTTGATCTTGCCTATGAAACACTTATTGCAAATAATGCCAGTCACACCATGCTATTAGATTTTGGTAAAGATTTGTCTGGTGTAAAGGAATACATGCGTGCAAATAAGGTTTTCACCCACATAATTAATTCTTCAAATAATGAACAGATATTGACAAAAACTGTTTTTGAAATTGCAAAGGTATTTGAGTCAAAATTAGTACTTTCAACGTCTGAATTACCAATATCAGGATTTTATCCCAATAATCCATTTTTTTCCTCTCCGTATGTCCCCGTAAAAGATGAATCTGGATATTCGTTGCAGCAAGCCATGGAAATATATGATTCGTTGCGGGTTACCAAAAAAAATGCTCAGGCTGCATATCGATTGGCAGAAGTTCAGTTCCGGGTATTGGGTGACTTGGATGGTGCCATGTACCTTTATCAGGAAGCGTTAACCCATGGCAATTCAAAAAGCCTGCGGATTGACGCTGGCTTGGGATTGGTAAATATCTATATTGCCAAAGGAGATTTGGAATCTGCAGAAAAAAAATGTACAGAGTTAATTGAGAAATCTCCAGATATTTTAGAATATCAAATTAAATCAGCGCAGGTTTTATTTTACCAAGGGGAGTTTGACCAAACTGATGCTAAACTTCATGAAATTGTTGAGCAGCTGCCTATGGATAATTATGCAGTTAATGATATACTGGATGTGATGGCCATTCTCATAGGATTTCGGCATAATCAGGAGGAATTCATTGATTTTGTGAAAGTCCAACTGAATATCCAGCAGAATAAACGAACAGAAGCCCTGGAAAAATTGGAAACCTTATTTGACAGCAATGAAATCTACATTGCAGATATGTGCCGCTACCAACATGCCTGGCTCACATTCTTACAGGGGGATGTTGAACTCACAAAAATGCAGCTCAGCAAAATAGAAAATGAGACTATTTTTAAAGAACTGGCTCATATTTTCCAGGCTGAAATATTAGATTTTATTGATAAGGATATTTATGGCGCAATTGATAGCTATCTTGAATTTCTGGAAATATACCCCCAAAGTATTTATTATGATGATGTGAGATTAAGACTGAGGGAATTGGCAAGCTGATTGAATTGAAGATTTAAGAATTAAGATGGAAGATGGGCACTTCGACAAGCTTAGTGGACAGATGCAGGGATATGGAATAATGGATTAATGGAGTGATGGAATAATGAATAACGAAGACTGAATTCCCAAGGCTAAATACCTATAACCAAGTACACATAGACTCAGATTATTAAATTTTCTGATGTCACAATTTTTTTGCACACCTAATTTTAGATACTCGGGCATTTGAACTGCAATCTCCTCCATCATAATCCCACTCAGCACAATTAAAATTCAATTCCAAATCATTATCACCTTCATCACAACCGCCATCTCCAATCCAAGATGCCTCGCCGGTGGTGCAACCTGCCCCAAAAAGTTCAATACATAATTCCTCGGAGAAGTGGGTACCCAGGCAATCAACTAAATTACAATCACCCCCATCAAAATTGAACTCTTCACAATTGGTATCTGTGAAATCACAAGTACCATCTCCTAAATAGTCCCCAAAATTGATACAGGTGGCACTGGCTTCATCACAAATTGGCAACTCCCCCTGGCAGTTGATAACCGTGTTTACATACATAGTATCGATGCTACAATCCATAAATAGACAGCCATCAAAATTGGGGGCACAATTCCCAGAAACACTTGCTTCTACACAATTTAAACTTCTACTTTCAATATTTAGGAAACCATCACTATCAGTGTCCTCGCAAATATAATTATAAATTGCGGTCCCACCACAATCTCCATTACAGTCATTTTTTGCAGAGCCCCCACAGATACTCTCACAATCTATTTGAGTTCCTTGGCAGGAACTATCACAGCCTAAATACTCGTTGAATGTAGCTGTAGTTGTACCGCCTGTGCAATATCCACAATCATCTACAATGGCCTCACCTCCAATGCTGCCAGCACAATCTTTATCTGGTGCTAAAGTAATATCTATACACGAAAATAACAAAATGAGAAAATAATATGGTAAATGTCTTAATTTCAAATTATACCCTATAATAAGTAAAATATTTTTTAATTAATTTATGAAAATTACATATAAAGGTGAGTGTAAGTGGAATGTTAAAATGGGAAAAAGTTGCAATGTTGCAAAGGCACAGTGATGCAAAGTGACATTGGGAACATATTTATGGTTTAAGATTGCTTGTCCACCAATCTTAATGGCAAGCTGGCATTTGCGGGACAATTTAAAATTTGGAAAAGGTGAATGGTAAAATTCCGCAACCCGCATTCTAAAATCCAAAAATGGTCATTGGGTGAAAAGTTGAAATTCAATATTGAGTGTTCGATATTCCCATCTATGCAAGCAACGATGTGCAAGCATGATTCAATAATTTATCTCCTAATTCCTGATTTCCAATTCCTGCTTCCAAAGGCTAAGAATCCTTCAGTCATTGAGTTTTTGATTCTGGAAAATTTATATTTAATCCTCTAAACAATAGTTGCTATACTCACTAAATTACCCTATATAAAAACAAATTGAAATTAGTGATGCGGATATTTATTATGAAATTCTTAATGTGTTTTATCTTTATTGGGACAGGGTTATCTCAAAAATTACTCATACCTATGGATCAACTCCAAACAGACCATCTTAAAGCTTATGGAGTTGCATTCTGGACATTGAAAAAGGGAGAGGAAGTTGATTGGCTTCTGAATTATCGAGGGGGTTCATTTATGATTAATTACGATGGTATGCTTGAGCGAGAATTAAAAATAAGAGGTGTGTATTACGAAGCAATAAATACAGCTGTTTTAACCGAAATTTTTGCTCAGATCGAAGAAAATAATATGGATATGGTACTCTTGGAAAAACTGCCCAATATTGCAGTCTATTCTCCTCCAGGTAAACAACCCTGGGATGATGCTGTTACCTTGGCATTGACTTATGCTGAAATTGATTATGAAGTGATTTTTGATGATGAAGTCCTAACTGATAAATTAAAAGATTATGATTGGTTGCATCTGCACCATGAAGATTTTACAGGTCAATATGGAAAATTTTATAAAAATTATCATAATGCAGTCTGGTATAAAAATATGGAAATGCAGTTTAATGCAACCGCTCAGAAATTTGGATTTTCCTCCGTTCATGAATTAAAAAAACAGATTGCTGGAAAAATTAAAACCTATATTCAAAATGGTGGCTTTCTGTTTGCAATGTGTTCGGCTACGGATTCATTTGACATTGCTCTCGCTGCTCAGAATGTAGATATTGCCAGCACGGTTTATGATGGCTCTCAGGTTGACCCCAATTATCGTAATAAAATGGATTACTCTAACTCAGTGGCTTTTGAAAATTATAGTTTATACACCAATCCCATGACTTATGAATATTCTACCATTGATGTACCACCCAGTCACCGCACCGTAACCAAAGGTGCTGAAGCAGATTATTTTTCCCTTTTCGAATTTTCAGCAAAATGGGATCCGGTACCCACTATGCTCACTCAAAACCATGTTGCGGTTATTAATGGGTTTATGGGACAAACCACCGGATTTGCACGGTCAACTTTAAAAAACCATGTTCTCATTATGGGAGAAGTGGAAAATGATGAATTGGTAAAATATATTCATGGGAATGTAGGCAAGGGTACTTATACCTTTTTAGGTGGACATGACCCTGAAGATTACCGTCATTTTGTGGGAGACCCACCAACCGATTTATCCCTTCACAGAAATTCTCCCGGATATCGGCTTATTTTAAATAACGTGCTATTTCCCGCTGCAAGAAAGAAAGAGAAGAAAACGTAGGGAAATCTGGGATGCTTGGTTCTGGGTGCTAGGTACTAGGTGCAGGGCGTAAAACCAATACATAGGTACCAGATTAGATTCAGTTAAAACCCAAACTTAATTGCTAGTTTTGCTTTAAATACCGGATCGTCCTGCTCAGTTTTAAGGTAATCAACTGCTTTGGTATAGTCTAAATTTAGTCCATTCGT
>CAZGBZ010000050.1:0-10743 GCA_964524135.1 uncultured bacterium | reverse complement strand
AATCTAGGTGCGCCTGATGGAGATCCTTATTTGGATGATTGTGATGTTTGTTCTGAAGGAGATACAGGACATCCATTTAATAGTGATATTGACTGCAATAATGTATGTTTTGGTGTTGCTTTCGAAGATGACTGTGGTACTTGTGATGATGACCCATTGAATGATTGTTTAGATTTACAATTTAATCTAAATCCAGGTGCCAATCTAATCAGTTTTTATGCTCTTCCTGAGGATCATTCAATAGATGCTATCTCAATGGGTTTAGGAGAAAATGCTATATATATAATTGCTGAAGGCGCAGGGGCATTTAATCAATCTGGAAATTGGTATGGAAGCCTTCAACAAATTGAAGCAGATAAAGGATATTGGTTAATTGTTGAAGAGAGTGCAGAATTAATAATTGATAAAGCAATTCCAACCAGCACTGGTGAAGGCACTGTTTCTTTCGATATTCATTATGGAAATAATTTAATTTCCTATCCATTTCCAGCAGATCAAAGTATAAATGATGCCATAGATGGAGCCTATTTAGACAATATATTTGCAATTGCAGGCAGTGGTGAGGCTGCACAGTACTTTAATGGTAGTTGGAATGGTTCACTAGATTTTCTGGAAGCAACCAAAGGATATTGGTTGGTTACTACTGAATCTTTCGGATTCAATTTTAATATCCCCGATATTTATTCTACTAACCAAAGGAGTTCAGATAGACATGGACGGGGTGAACCTCCAAGTCTATTTCAATACACCCAATCACCCTATCAGGCATTTTATTGGATTGCAGATGCAGATATAGATGGAATTCCTTTAGAAGTGGGTGAAGATTGGATTGGCGCATTTTATGGTGAAGTTTGTGTGGGAGCTCGAGAATGGAGTGGTATGAGTACTTATGGAATACCTACAGATGTTCCGGTAATGGGATATGATGATGAAATAGAGGCTACCAACGATTACATTGTGGCAGGAGAATATCCACGATTTGTGATTTATGATGCCTCAGAGGATACCTATTTTAATGCGAATGCACATGACAATCATATTTTTGAAGGTGCACTCCTTGGTATGTATTCTGTACATGAAATGAAGGTTGAAAGAGATTGCCTTGGAGTATTAGGAGGAGAAGCCCAAGAAGATAACTGTGGTGTATGTGACTTAGACCCAGAAAACGATTGCCCATTCGATTGTAACAATGTTGCTGGTGGCGAAGCATTTCTGGATGATTGTGGAATTTGTTCCGGGGGTGATACAGAACATGAAGCTAATAGTGATAAAGATGATTGTGGTGATTGCTTCGGTGAGAATGCAGATATGGACTGTAATGGAGATTGCGGTTTATCTTATGGTGCAGCCTATTTTGATGATTGTGGGGTATGTTCTGGCGGTTATTCTGGGCATTTAGCAAATAGTGATCAAGATTGTAATGGAGACTGCTTTGGGGAGGCATACGAAGATGATTGTAGTGTATGTTCTGGTGGAAACAGCGGTCATTCAGAAAATACTGATAAGGATTGTAATGGAGACTGTTTTGGTGGATCAATAATCGATGATTGCGGGGAATGCTCAGATGGTTTAAGTGGACATCCGGCAAACAGTGATAAAGATTGTAATGGTGATTGTTATGGTGAAGCAGTTATAGATGATTGTGGAATTTGCTCTGAAGGTGAAAGTGGTAATGTTGCAAATATTGATAAAGATTGTAATGGTGACTGTTTTGGAGAAGCGGCTAATGATGATTGCGGAGAATGTTCAGATGGATTAAGTGGACACCCTGCAAATAGTGATCAAGATTGTGATGGTGAATGTTTTGGTGAGGCTGTCATTAACACCTATTATTATGATTTTGATGGTGATGGGTTAGGAGGTGATACGAGTGAGGAATTTTGTGATGCAAATGTTCCACCGGCTTGGGTTGCCAATGATGCAGACATTGACGACAATTGTTTTTCTAATTATCATGACTGTATGAATGTATGTGATGGTAGTGATATGACATCAACTTATTATTTTGACAATGATGGTGATGGGTTGGGGGGTGAAGAAAGTCAGGCATTTTGTTCAGGTGATGTTTCTGAGGAATGGGTTAGTAATAGCAGTGATTCTGATGATAACTGTTTTACAAATATCCATGACTGTGCAGGAGTTTGTGATGGCGAATCTTTTATACAAACCTACTGGAACGACGATGATGGAGATGGTTTAGGTAATGGAATTCAACAGGATCTTTGTACTGCTGATGTTCCCATTGGCTGGGTATTAAATAATGATGACATAGATGACAATTGTTATTCCAACTATTTAGATTGTGCCGGTGAATGTAATGGATTTGCCCAAATAAATACATATTATTTTGATGAAGATGGAGATGGATTAGGATCAGGAGAAGGAATTGAAATTTGCAATGCATTTGCCCCTACTCATATGGTAACCAACAATGTTGATTTAGATGATAATTGCTTTTCCAATGAACATGACTGTACTGGTATATGTGATGGAAGCGCTGAAATAGATGAATGTGGTGATTGTGGGGGAGATAATGGCTTTTGTGCTGATGATTGTGGTGTACCCAATGGAGATAACAGCAGTTGTATGGATGAATGTGGCGTACCCAATGGAGATAACAGCAGTTGTGCTGATTGTATGGGGACTCCAAATGGAGATGCAGTAGTAGATAATTGTGGTATTTGCGATTCTGATAGTTCAAATGATTGTGTTCAGGATTGTGCTAATGAATGGGGTGGAAATGCAGTTGAAGAAACATACTATTTTGATGAGGATGGAGATGGTTTAGGTGCAGGTGAAAGTGTAGAATATTGTAATTCATCAGTTCCAGATGGATGGGTATTAAATAATGACGATATTGAACCAGATTGTACAACTAATGATATTGATGATTGTGGTGTATGTGGTGGAGATAACAGCAGTTGCGCAGATTGTACAGGCGTACCAAACGGTGATTCAGTTTTAGATAATTGCGGAGTTTGTGATAATAACCCTGAAAATGATTGTCCATTTGACTGTGCAGGAATCCCTGGTGGAAACGCTTATTATGATGATTGCGGTATTTGTTCAGGTGGAAGTACAGAACACAATCCTAACTCTGATATGGATCAATGTGGAGTTTGTTTTGGAAGTAATGAAGATCAACAGGGTTGTGGTTGTTTTAATGGAGCTCCTGCAGATTATTGGTATGATTATGATAGTGATGGATTAGGAAGTTGCACTATTGATGATTCCACCTGTCTTCCCTGTGAAGATGACCTCAATTGTGAATCATTCTGTGGATGGGATGTTCCTGATAATAACTGGGTTAGTAATGCAGATGATGAAGATGATTATTGTTATTCTAATATACATGATTGTGCTGGTGAATGTGATGGAACTGCTATCGTCCAAGATTTTTGGTATGATACTGATGGTGATGAATTAGGATTTGGCGATGATAACCAAAGTTACTGTTCAGCGGTGGTGCCAAGTGGATGGGTGTCTAATAATAATGATGATGATGATGATTGTTTCTCTAATTACCATGATTGTATGGGTATATGTGATGGGGAAGATGTTGTTTTAACATTTTATTTGGATAATGATGGTGATGGGTTAGGAAATGGAATTTCAGATGAATTTTGTACAGGTGAAGTTGATATAATGGTATGGGTTCTTAATTCAGATGATGAAGATGATAATTGCTTTTCCAATTTCCATGATTGTGCTGGTCTTTGTGATGGTGAAGCAGTCATCCAAACTTACTGGAATGATGATGATGGGGACGGACTTGGTGATGGTATAGATGAAGAATTCTGTAGTTCTGAAGTACCCAACGGATGGGTGCTAAATTCAGATGATGAAGATGACGACTGTTATTCTAATTATCATGACTGTGCAGGAGAGTGTAATGGATTTGCTCAATTTAACACCTATTATTTAGATGCAGACCTTGATGGCCTTGGAAATGGTATAGAACAGGATTTCTGTAGTGCAGTAGTACCTAATGGTTGGGTTTTAAACAGTGACGACGAAGATGACAATTGCTTCTCAAACATACATGATTGTGCCAATGTATGTGATGGTGATGCAAATATCCAAACCTATTGGAATGATGATGATGGTGATGGTCTAGGAAATGGAATAGAAGAAGAATTTTGTAGTGCAGAAGTACCTGAGGGTTGGGTATTAAATAATGACGATATAGATGATAATTGTTTCAGTAACATTATTGATCAATGTGGAGTATGTGAAGGTGATGATAGCACATGTTCAGGGTGTACTGATAATGAAGCCTTCAACTATGGCTGCCACTATGGTGAAATTCCTCCATGTGAAGATGAAATTACTCTAGATGACGGTAGTTGTATTTATGCTCCTGAAAAATTCACTTTTAATCAGTCCCAACAACAAGCTTTCTATATTATTCAAGATGCAACAATTCAACAGGATGAAATAGAAAATCTTGAAATTCTCACGGACTGGATTGGTGTATTTAAAGATAGTATCTGTGTGGGTGCATATCCTTGGACTGGTTATGAAACTACGTTGCCAGCCATGGGGTATGATGGAAGTACTCTAACTGAAAACTACCTTGTATCAGGTGATTATCCCATGTTTTTCATCTTTGATAGTTCTGAAAATGAATATATGAGTTCAGAAGTGACAATTACAGATATTTATGGAAATGACTATACTGGATGGGGAAATTTCGAGTTTTTCTTTGTTGAGGAAATGATAGGATTAGGTCCAGATTGTTCAGGAATGGAGCTTGGACCAGCTTTTATTGATGATTGTGGTATTTGTGTTTGTGGTTATTATGCAAGTGATGAAACACCACTGGGCTGCTTAGATGATATCCCAAATATTGATTTAGATTGTAGTGGGGTTTGTGAACCATCTACCCCAGTTGGTATAAATCAAGCTGAAGAAGGATTGGAATATGGGGCGATTGTAGATAATTGTGGTGTATGTTCAGAAGGTTCTACAGATCATGTTGCAGACAGTGATGAATTAGGCTGTGGATGTTTTAATCCTGCACCAGCACCTTATTGGCTCGACGTTGATAGTGATGGTTTTGGATTCGGAGATTATAGTGTGGATTTATGTTTGGATAACGTTTCCAATTTATATGCAGATAATAATTTAGACCCTGAGCCAAGCTGTCCAAATCCAGACCTAGAAACCTCCATGATTGATGAATGTGGGGATTGTGTAGGTACGGATGTAATAATACCTAATCAAAATATGGATTTATTTGGCGAGTGTTGTGAAACCAGTGAAAAAGATTCATGTGGTATTTGCTTTGGAGATGACAGCTATTGTAATCAACCTGTTGTAACGGATCAAAATATTGAAACACAGGAAGACAACAACCTTCAATTAGCATTAATTGGTACTGATCCTAATGATGACCCAATTTCATTTACAATTATAGAAGAACCTGGTGAGGGAATACTCATGGGAATGGGCCAATATTTAACTTATATACCCAATGCTAATTTTAATGGTACGGATACATTTACCTTCACTGCATCAGATGAAAATTGGACGTCTGAATTGGGATTGGTTACAATTGTTGTACATCCCGTTAATGATTCACCTGAAGCTAATGATATTATAATTTCAGTTTTAGAAGATAATATAGCCACATTTGATTTATTAGGAGATGATGTGGATGGAGATTCATTAAGTTATACTTTATCTTCTCTCCCAATTAATGGTATTGCTTCATTGAACGGTAATCAGGTTCTGTACACACCAAGTCCAAATTTCAATGGAATTGATAGTTTATCCTATACTGTTAGTGACTCTGAATATACCTCTCTTGATGGTACAATTAGTATTTCCATTACCCCTGTTCCAGATGCACCCTATCTTTCTTCTATTCCAGACACCTCAATCATTGAAGGAGAATCATTTTCTTATGGATTAAACTTTGGTGATTCCGATGGTGATGAATTATTTTTATTTGTACAAACAGATGGAAATAGTAATGCAGAAATTGTTGATGGATACTTATTGATAAATCCACAAAATAACTATTTTGGAGATATTCAAGCTACCGTAACCGCTTCCGATGGTGAATTTGATGTAAACCAGAGTTTTACTTTAACAGTTATCCCAATTAATGACCCTCCGGTTATATTAAATTTGACAGATCAAACTATTTTAGAAGATTCCGAATTAACCATTGAACTTAATGCCAGCGACCCTGATGGGGATGATGTAAGTTTTAATGCCTCAACAAGTGAAAATGCAGAAGTAATTATAAGCGGAAATATTCTTAATATTATTCCAGCTGAAAACTTCAATGGAGAATTAATAATTACGGTTAGTGCCTTTGATAATGAGTTAAGTGATAGCACTCAATTTGCTCTAAACATTCTACCTGTCAATGATGCTCCTGAGTTTATATCAGATCCAATTTTAGAAGTATTTCAGGGAGAATTATATGAGTATGCAATAACAGCTAATGATGTGGAAGGCGATGAATTGACTCTCAGTATTTCATCTGCGCCGCAATGGTTAAATTTTTCAGATACTATTATTAGTGGAATTCCGGGTAATAGTGATATTGGAGAACATTCCATTAATGTAACATTAAGTGATGGTGAATTGGTTGAAAATCAAAGTTACACCCTCACAGTATTAGATGTAAATGATCCACCAACGGTGAGCGATCTATCTTTAACTATGGAAGAGGATAATTCAATTACTATCATTCTATTAGGTGAAGATTTAGATGGGGATGAACTCAACTTTAATATATTAACAAATCCTGAAAATGGCGTTGTTGAAATTAATGAAAATGAAGTTCAATTTTTACCAATTACTAATTTTAATGGTATAGATAGTTTTACATATTCTGCGTTTGATGGAGAACTTAATTCAAATGAAGGAATTATTAATATTACTGTTGATCCTATTAACGATCCCCCATACTTGGAAGCAATTTTAGATACAGTTATAAATGAAGGTGATAGTTATTCAATTTCTCTCAATTCTGGTGATATAGATGGAGATGAGATACTATTTATTACTCAAATGGATGGCAATGGTTCGGCTGAAGTTGTAAACGAAATATTAACAGTAATTCCAGCACCATTATTTAATGGTGATTTATTCATCAATATAATTGTTTCAGATGGTCAATATGAGGTCAGTAACAGCTTCATTATTACAGTTCTTCCTGTTAATGATCCTCCAATTCTTGTTGGTATAAGTGATCAAGAAATTAATGAAGATTCAGAATTAATAATAGAATTAATTGCCAGTGATATTGATGGGGATGAATTAACTTTTTATGTAAATCCTGTATCGGATGCTCTCATGAGTATTGAGAATAATTTATTAAGTTTAACTCCTGTATTAAACTATTTTGGAGATTTCAATGTATTGGTGAGGGTAAGTGATGGCGAATTTGCAGATAGTACCGAATTTAGTGTAAATGTTCTTCCTGTGAACGATGCACCTGAGCTTATTAGCAATATAGAAAATTTATCCGTGAATGAAGGAGCTGAAGATGTATTGATAAACCTAACAGAAATATTTTATGATGTTGAAAATGGAAGTGAACTTGCCTATTCCGTAAGCGAAAATGTCAATGGATTATCTGCAATAATTTCCGAATCAGTTTTAACATTATCATTTGAAGATGAATCCTTTGGAAACGGAGTTGTGGAGATTACAGCCAGTGATAATATCAGTCGTGCAACAGTAAGTACATCATTTAATGTGGAAATAATTCCGGTAAATGATCCGCCAATAGTGGATCAAGTATCAGTTGAATCAGATGAAGACACAAGTATTGAGATTGCATTGACTGCATCAGACCCTGAGGGAGATGATCTTGAATTTTCCATAGTTCAATCGCCTGAAAATGGAACATTATCATTACTTACAGGCAGTACCTATGAGTTTATCCCGAATGCGGATTATTTCGGTAGTGATTCATTTATATTCCGGGTGAGTGACGGTGAAAATCAAGTGGATGAGACAGCATTAATTTTAATAAATGCTGTAAATGATAATCCCTATTTTATTACAGAAAATCTTCCAGATGCTTTAGAAAATAGTGAATATGAAGCAAATATTCTCATAGATGATATTGATAATGAGCAGTCCGAATTAAGTCTTTTCATCGTGTCAGGACCAAACTGGCTTGAGTTAAATGGCTTTGCACTCGGAGGAACACCAGATAATAATGATGCAGGCATTACAGATGTAACACTTGAATTATCCGATGGTATTGGTTCTGTATCTTGGACGGCTGATTTATTTGTAGAAAATGCAAATTCTGCCCCAGTAGTTGAAAATTTAAGCATCAATGTTGAAGAAGATAGTTTTGTAGAAATAACAATTTTCGCCAGTGATCCAGAGGGTACAGAATTGAGTTTTTCCCTTTCAAATCCTGCCAATGGTACATTATCCGGTATTGCTCCAAATTTGATCTATACCCCTGATTCCAACTTTTATGGTGGCGATGTATTTACATTTACAGCTTTAGATGGGGATTTAGTTTCAGATACAGCATGGGTAAATATTCAAGTTATTGGTGTCAATGATAATCCATTAGCAGGTGATTTGATTTTTGAGGTAGATCAATCTCCTTATACCGTAGATTTCAGTTCAACTGTATTTGATCCAGATGGAGATGATTTAACAATTATTACAGTTCCACCTTCAACAGATGATACTTTAAATACTATTTTCGGCGGTTATCTTATTCCAATTGCTGATCTTGTTTATGAATATATTCCTCCGATCTTAGAATCTGAGGCTGATTTTTTGCTATATAAAGCCACCGATGGAACATCTGAAACTGGTTTGTATATGATTACATTTAACTTATATGGAAGAAGCTGGCCACGGAATTTCCCTCCTACAGCTTTTGATGATAATATCAATATAGCTGAAGATGAAGCTAAGGAAATTACCATGATTGGTTTTGACGTATTTTATAGTTTCCCATTAGATGGTACAGAAAATATATCCATCACACAAGCTCCCCAAAATGGTATTTTAGAAAACATCACTTTTTCATCAACTTCTTCTGAACAATTGGCGCAGTGGACGGCAGTTTATACTCCCGGTTTAAATTATATTGGTGAAGATGAAATTCGTTATACAGTTGAAAATCCCAGTAATGAAAATGGTATTTCGGAAGAAGGGATAATATCTATTACTATAAATCCTGTAAACGATTTACCAATATTAAATTCCATATCAAATATTACGATGGATGAAGATACGGAAAATATTGTAGATATATATTTTGAGGATACAGATAGTGATTTGGCATTATCTGCAACTTCTTCTAATAATAATATATTTGTACAGTTTACCGAAAGTTCAAATTCAATTAATATTCAGCCAGATAATAATTTCTATGGAAATGCAGCCATTACAGTAACAGCCACGGAAGTCAATTTTGATTTTGAGCAGTCAACTGCTCAGGCATTTTATTTTATAACTGAAGCTGAAATTGATGGAGTTTCAATACAGAATGGCGATTATATTATTGCTTACAAACAAAACTCATTTGGATTACCAGTTGGAAATCCAATTGGCGGGGCTGTCTGGGCAGGAAGTAATACGGATGTGGTGGTAATGGGGAATGATGGCAGTGAATATACAACAGAGTATTTACAAGTAGGAGATACACCCGTATTTAGAATTTATAGTCATTCTGCTAATCAATTATTTGATGTGAATGCAAATAGCGATTTGAATCCATTCGAAAATCTTGGAATTCAGTTTGTTAATAAATTGGAAATAATCTATGACTGCTTTGGAATACTTGGTGGTCATTACTATTTAGATTCTTTTGGAAATTGTATTTCTAATATTCCAGAGGATTATAGTGTCACTGGTAATAATCAAGGTAACTCAGTAACCCAGATTTTTACCGTTGACATCTTACCTGTGAATGATTCACCCATCCTGACACCAGTTAATGACTTATCTTTTGATGAAGATGAATCTACAACAATTTCACTATCTGCTACAGATGTAGATTATGTATCCTTTACTTATTTTGCTGTGAGCAATTCAGAAGATATTCAGGTATCTGTTAGCAATAATCTACTTTCTCTTACTGCCAGAAATAATTTTTCAGGTGAAGGTACTATTTCGGTTTCCGTAGTAGATAATGAGGGGGCTGAAGACAGCCAAAATGTCTCAATTGAAATTCTGCCCGTTAATGATGCTCCCCTTTTAGATACAATATCAGACGTAACATTGTCAGAAGATACCAGTACTGAAATTACATTAGTGGCATCAGATGTTGATTCACAAGAACTTGAATTCTCAGCAATTGGAAGTGAGCATATTTCGGTTGCCATCAATGAAAATATACTCAGCATTACTCCTGAAAACGAATGGAGTGGATCAGAAAATATCACTATTTCGGTTTCAGATGGTGAGTTGTCAGAAAGTATAAATGTAACAATAACAGTTCTTCCTGTAAATGACCCGCCAGTTTTAAGTTCAATTTCTAACCAGGATGTGGATGAAGATTATAGTATAGATGTATTCCTCAATGCCAGTGATATTGAGGGTGATTATTTAACCTATAATGTAATTGACGCTGGAGGAATGGGTACAGTTATAAGTGGAAACGTCCTCACCCTATCACCACCTCAAAATTTTTATGGAGAATCATCCATTTCTGTTTCCGTGAATGATGGTGAATTTACAGTTAGTACAGATTTTACCCTAACGGTGAAAGCCGTGAATGATGCACCTATAGTTTCGCAA
>CAZGBZ010000049.1:9201-10866 GCA_964524135.1 uncultured bacterium | reverse complement strand
GACTTTTTTGCATAATACATCGCTTTGTCAGCATTATTTATTAAAGTTTCAATATTATCCCCATCTTTAGGGTAAATACTGATTCCAATACTTGTTTTTGGGAAAAGCATATTTTTCTTAATTGAAACAGCATTTTTATTTGAATCTAGAATTCTTTCAGCCAATTTAATAGTATCTTCAATATTGCTAATTCGGGGCATTAAAATAGTAAATTCATCCCCCCCTCTTCTGGAGACTGTATCAGATTTGCGAGCACAATTAATAAACCTTTCAGCTACAGTTTTTAACATTATGTCCCCGGCATCATGACCTAATGTATCATTTATTTCTTTGAACTCATCCAAATCAATAAAAATAATTGCCAAGCCCTCATTTGATCTTTTTGCCTGATTTATCGCAATTTCTGACCTGTCTAAAAATAATGTACGATTAGGTATGCCTGTCAATGAATCAAAATAGGCTCGATATTTCAGATTTTCTTCATTTTTTTTAAACTCAGTTATATCACGAATGATAACTGTGTAAATGCGTGCTTGATTTACTCCTTTAACAGAAATGTTGAGCTCTATGGGAAATGCAGAATTATCCTTATGGATTCCTATAAATTCAGAAGGAGATGAAGAATTCGCTTGGTCAATATATTGCTTTAAATAATCTTGATCAGTATTATGAATAAGGGTAGAGAAATTTGTATTGACCAGTTCAGTAGTTTTATAGCCAAATATGTTTAATGCTTCCTCATTTATATTTTCTATACTGCTGTTTGAATCTAAGGTCATAATTCCAATTCCTGCGTTTTTAAAAATTTCCTTGAAATATGCATTTACAACTGTTGGGTTATTATTCTCGTTCATTCTTAACATTCTATTAATTATTTATTAATTGCTTTTTTCCGATTAATTTTCTTGAATGTTCTCAATATAAAATATACAATAATATTGATTAAAAATATTATCACCCAAGTATCAGCAATAATTGGCTTGATGTTAAAATGATAGTTTCGAAAAGCAAGCAAAATGGTGAATATAACAAAGACTCCGCAAATCCCTGAATATTCCCTTTCTAGGACTTTTTTTAGTGAAAACTTTGAATTGGTTGGTGAATATAAAAAAATATTTGGTATGAAAGCTGGTGTTATTAAAGACCACTTTTCATAATTATGACCAAATAATTTTACCAGGTAAGCTTCTTCTGCAAACATTATCCGTTCGTAATAAATCCAGAAAGATAGAATAAGAATAATTATACCATAAATATTGCCTGTAAATAAAAAGGGACCTAAAAACATAAAGAAATTCCCTAAATACAAAGGATGGCGTACTGTTGAATAAATCCCTGTTTGATTTAAGGAAGTTGCTAATTGCTGCTTCGTATTTCGACCAGAGGTCCCTGCAGGCACAAAAGCAATGGTGAAAATACGAATACACTCACCCAGTAACGAAACCGTTAAACCTGCGTAAAAAAGAATATTATAAGAATTGTTTACAGGGGTGAGTAAGCAATAAAACAAGAATGGGACAATTATAAGCGGTAGGAAACTGCGACGCTTAAATAACCAATTTCCGGTTGTTTCAAATTCATTTTTCAGTGACATCATGGAGCTCCAATTTATTTTTATTGGGTGCAAGCATACCACCTGATATAATAATTTTAAGTCCCTCTTCA
>CAZGBZ010000049.1:3088-9182 GCA_964524135.1 uncultured bacterium | reverse complement strand
GCATCTTTTTGAGGTACATATAACATATACCCAGAGGTGGGATTCGGTGTTGTGGGAACAAATATATGATAAAATTTATCCCCTGTGGCATTAGTGGATTCACCTGTAACCATTGTTAAAGTCCATATTCCTTTTCGGGGATATTCGATAAAAACCACTTTTTTAAATGCTTGTCTGTCAGGTCCAGATAAACTGGTGGTAATTTGTTTAATTGTACGATAAACGGAGTTAACCACCGGAATTCTCGAAAGGATGTCTTCCAGCCAAACGTAAATACTTTTCCCTAAAACATTGGATACGAATAATCCGATAAAATAAATAAATAATATAGTTAAAATGAACCCTGTTATTTGAGGGATGTACTGCGGGACATTATCGGTGAAAATAAATTCAACAATAGCAGCACCTGGTCTGGAAAAAAATTGGAAGAGATTTACTATTATCCAATAGGTTACTGCAATAGGAAGAATTGAGAGTAAACCCGTAAAAACATAATACTTTGTACTTTTCATTGCCATAATTAATTGGTTAAAATTGGTCTCATAAATTTGACTTTAAGTATTTCGCTCAAATCGCTGATCTAATTCATTAATTGATAAATTGATAATAATTGGCCTTCCATGGGGACAATAATAAGGATGATCAGTAGAAAATAGGCGATCAATAAGATGAATTCTCTCTTCAGGCTTTAATTGATCTCCTGCTTTAATTGCTGATTTACAGGCATAAATTGCTGCAATTTGATCAATGAATGAAGGGTCAACTTTCTTCACTGAAATGTATTGGTCTATTATTTCTCTGATTATTTGGCTTTCATTTCCCCAGTTAATATCAGGAGGTATTTCATCAATAATGATTGTATTTTCGCCAAATTCCCGAAATCGGAATCCAATTTTATTTAAGTAATGTGTAATCTCTAAAAGGCTGCCATATTCTTCAGGTTGTAATTTTAATGTCTGAGGGAAAAGTACAGTTTGTGATGGAAACCCCTGCCCCTCTATCGCTTTTTTGGCTTCTTCAAATAATACCCGTTCATGGGCTACATGCTGGTCAATAATAATCAGTCCACTCTTTATTTCTGTTATAAGATACTTACTATGGATTTGCCAAATATGATCTGAAATGGGATGTAAATCTTCATTGGGAATTTTTATATCATCCAGGGTTGATTCCATTCGAATATGGGCGCCCTGAAGCTGTGCACGGTTATTCTCTAATAATCCCACAGTATCAGAATCAATACGTTTATGTGGTGCCTGCTCAAATGAGGTGATGGAGCCAGAGGGTGCTTTTTCTAAATTCAATATACTGGTTTCATTAGGGGTGTAATTTGGAAAATGCTGATAGGATTTATAATCAGGTATTACTTTAAGTATATCTTGTAAGACGATTGTAATAGAGGTTTTAATTGCGTGGTAAATCTGCCACTCATTTATAAAACGTACCTCAAGTTTTGCCGGATGCACATTAACATCAAAAAGATCTGGTGGCATTTCCAGAAATAATACAAAAAAGGGAAATTCCCCACGCTGAATAAGGGTTTGGTAGGCAGAGAAAATGGCTGAATTTAAAAGACGATTTTTAATAAATCGGCCGTTTAAAAATATATACTGTTCCCCAGGTCTTTTCTTAACCAGAGATAAATTCCCCGTGAATCCTTTAACTGTATAAGGTTCTTTTTGTAAATCAACAGGGAGTATGCCATTTTTAAAAGCAGCGCCATAGATAGAATTGATCCTTTCGGACAAATTTTGGACAGGCACATCGTATACGATTTTATTATTTGACATCAATTTAAATGCAACCTCAGGGCGTGACAGCATAAATCTGCGCATCATTGAGTTAATGACAGCTTGTTCAGTTTCCGGTTTTTTTAAAAACTT
Source organism: uncultured bacterium (assembly GCA_964524135.1). Taxonomy (GTDB): domain Bacteria; phylum Fidelibacterota; class Marinisomatia; order SCGC-AAA003-L08; family D37C17; genus D37C17. Next base: position 7,299 of record CAZGBZ010000049.1, on the reverse strand, counting down.
TCTCCTTGCAGGTGTATTATAAAATAGGTTTTGTACTTTACAGGTTGTGCCAATTAATCTTGCGGCTGGTTTAAATGACTTCTCATCGCTTCCATTAATTTTTATTTCAAACCCATTAGAATCTTTTTCAGATGAAAGTGCTGTAAACATAGAAACAGAAGCGATACTAGGAAGGGCTTCACCTCTAAATCCCAGGGTGGTAATTGAATTTAAATCCTCTAAATGCTGAATTTTACTGGTTGCATACCTCATAAATGCCAGTTTTAAATCTTCTTGGCTCATACCAAAGCCATTATCAGAAACCTGGATCAGTTCATGCCCTCCCTTAATAACATGAACTTCAATATTATCTGCATCTGAATCAAGTGAATTTTCAATTAATTCTTTTAATACTGATGCGGGTCTGTCAATTACTTCTCCAGCAGCAATCTGGTCAACAAGCGACGATTCTAAATGATGTATTTTAGCCATTAATTAATTTTGTTTCCACCATTTCCCGGATTTCAATTAGCAATTCATCTGTTTCACTTAAAATATTTTCTGTATCTGTTTCCATTTTCTTGCAAAAAGATTTATCATCAATATCATTGAGATTTATACGCACATTTAAGGCAGCCCCCCGAGCACCAGCATTTGCCATTTCACCTCCAACACCAGCATCTGAAACTGAATTTGGATTTCCATATTTTGCAGCTTCTAATGCCAAATCCATAATATCACGGCAGTACTGTAGGGTTAGAAAAGGTATATTGGTTGCTTCTTTCATAGCTGAATCAATTGCTGAGTCGCGCTCTTTTTTCTGTTTTTCAGACTTATTTGGCAGTTTGAATGCTTCCATTACCAATTTAAATGATTCGGTATCTCTATCGATCAATTGAATTAATTCATCTTTTACTTTCTGGCTCCTTTCAGCAAGTTGGCTCATTTGCTCAAAGAGAGGTTCCCATTTCTTTTTTCCAAAGGTGAGATTTGCAACCATTGATGAAAGTGAAGCACCCAAAGCACCAGCCAGTGCAGCTACACTACCGCCACCCGGAGCGGGGCCGTCTGATGATAATTCATCTGAAAATCCATGTAATGTCATGGAAGCCAGGGTGTTAAATCGCTTCCCTATTCTGTATTCAATTATTTTTTCATAGGGATCAAATGGTGCCAAATCGTCTAATCCCATTGATTTGACAGCTATGTGGATTATATCCTGCACAGGTATTCCCGTTGAGCGCTTCTGTTTTGTAAGGTAATATTTGCCGGCAGCAATCATGGATTCGAGCGGAATCAAGCCCACAAGTTCACTTCCTGAGACTCTAACTCCCCTCTTTCTTGTCTGATTTCGCGTTTCTTCAAAGGCTATATGTGGTGGAGTTTCATTAAAATTAGTAAGATTCATTGATACTTGTGCCAATCCATATTCCTCAATATACCACCCTACAGCTTTACACGATTTTAAAATACCAGGAGCTTTAATGGGGATTCCCTTTTCATCACGAACAAATTTCCCATTTTTATCACGCTTATTTCGTCCCTGTTCTCTAATATCAAGGGAAATATCAGTAGCAATCTTTTTATCTTTTGTGTTAAGGTTTATATTATAAGCGATAAGAAAGTTACGAGCGCCAATAGCAGTAACCCCGGCTGTTTCATGGGGTTTAGCTGGACCATAATCAGGCTTCCATTCTGGCAATTTTAATTTGTATGCCATTCCCTCAAATTCACCACTGCGGATGTTTGCCAGATTAATTCTATCATCAGATGTTGCTGAAAATTCATAAAGGAAAACAGGTATATTAAGTTCTTCTCCAACTCGCCGTGCCAGTTGTTTTGAATATTTCACACAATCATCCATGGTGACTCCGGAAATGGGCACAAAAGGACATACATCAGTAGCTCCCATCCGGGCGTGTGCACCGCTATGATTACGCATATCAATAAGTTCAGCACCCTTTTTAATGCCCAGAAATGTAGATTCACTCACAGAATCAGGGTCACCTACAATAGTAACTACCGTACGATTTGTATCAGCTCCAGGATCAACATCTAATAATGTAATTCCAGAAACCGACTCCATTGCATCTGTAATTTCTTTTATCAGTGAAGTATCTCTTCCCTCGCTAAAATTTGGCACACATTCTATGATTTTCATTTTATCCTTAAAAATTAGATAATTTATACATGATAAATATAAGTACGAGTAATAATAATATATTACGCAGCATTTTTACTGGTCCGCTATTTTTCCTCCAATATTGCTGTCGTAATACTTTAATCAAATGACTCCTTTAAAAACTTATTCCTGTAAATAAATACATAAATATTTTGACAAATGGCATCATTAAAAATCCCAAAATTGAAAATGGGGTAACTATTCCAATAAGAATTAATCCCATAAGTATTTTTGGTCCGTATAACTGCATCTTCCAGGCCAATTCAGGATTGCTTTTTGATATCATATTCCCAAATATTTGTGAACCGTCTAATGGTGCAACCGGAATCATATTAAATACGGCCAATGAAATATTAATCAATATAAAAAAATACAGGATTTGAATAAATATTTCATTTTGCATAAATCCAAATATATTAACAAATCTCATTATTATTCCCCCAGAGAAAGCCAGTATTATATTGGATGCGGGACCCGCAAAAGCAACTTTCATCATATCCACTCGAGGGTTTGTGAAATTTATAGGATTAACTGGAACTGGTTTTGCCCAGCCAAAGCCTACAAATAATATCATTAAGGAGCCAATGGGATCTAAATGTGCCAGAGGATTAAGGGTTAAGCGCCCGTTTCTGGCTGCTGTATGATCTCCCAGCCTGTAGGCTATATAGCCATGTGAAAATTCATGGAAACAGAGTGAAAATATTAAAATTGGAAGCAGTATTATTAAAACTTCCATTGGTAAGCGTAATAGCATTTAACCTCGTGGGTGAAATTCTTTGTGAATTTCTTTCAAATAAATTTTATCTATATTTGTATAAATTTGGGTAGTTGTTATATCAGAGTGTCCCAGCATTTCCTGAACCGATCGTAAATCTGCACCCCCTTCTAACAAATGAGTTGCAAAACTATGCCGCAGTACATGAGGACTGACTTTTTTGGTAATTCCAGCTCTAAGGGTATTTTCATGGAGAATATTCCAAATTGACATTCGGGTGAGCTTCCCTCCCCTGTGATTCAGAAATAATATTCCCTCACCGTTACCCCTACTGGAAATGGAAGGCCTTAACTCTTTAAGGTAGAGGATGAGATAAGACAATGCTGTTTTTCCTATAGGGACAATTCTTTCTTTTCCCCCCTTGCCGAAAACGCGAATCAATCCTTCGTCTATAAGAAAGTTTTTCAGTTTTAAATCAACCAATTCAGTGACTCTTATACCGGAAGCATAAAGCATACTGAGAATAGCTTGATCTCTGACAGCATATTTTTTCTTTAAATCCACTGCTTGAATAATCTGGTTAACTTCCTCTACTAATAATGTCGTTGGAATTTTTCGAGTTAAACGTGGTGGAACTAATAATTGTGAGGGGTCATTTTTTGTTATCCGTAATTGACACAGATATTGATGAAATCCGCGAATAGTTGAAAATAGTCTACGAATACTTGCAGATTTTTTCAGACCATCTTTATTATCCATATTAGGCACATCACTTAAAATGTTTACAAAATTTTCAATATGAGCAGATTGAATTGAATCAATTGACATGAGTTGTAATTTATCAAACATAAAATTGGTATAATTTTTTAAATCATGTTTATACGCATAGAGTGTGTTATTAGACAATCTCCGTTCAAATTGGAGGTGCAATAGATATTCTGTAGCCAATTCCCATAATGGATTTTTCTTTTCAATTGCAGGCTCTTTAATCATAATTGATGGACTGCATTTGTAAATTCCAGCAATTCATTAATAGAAGGGTTTTGCTCTATTTTGGTCCCAGTTACAATATAGCCTGCCCCAGATGTGACCAAGGATTTTGCAGATGCAGGCGAATTCACACCCCCTCCCACAATTATTGGAATTTGTAATTGCTCTGATAAAATAGAAACAACCTCTGATGCTGCATGATTTTCAGCACCACTTCCTGCCTCTAAAAATACAAAACTATTGCCCATATATTCGCCGGCTAAGGCATGTGCCAGAATTATGTCATGTTTAATCATGGGGATTGGCGACGTATTGCTTATTACCTCAACCGATGAACGCACACCG
>CAZGBZ010000049.1:0-3050 GCA_964524135.1 uncultured bacterium | reverse complement strand
CAATTAAGTATTGAGGATTTCGTCCACTAATTAAAGATAAAAACAACACTGCATCAGCATGTTGAGAAAGTTGGCTTGATGACCCGGGGAAAATAATAACGGGAAGCTCTGTATTTTTCACAACTTCTTCAAGTCGGGATTCAAATTCATTATCAGATATTAAACTACCTCCAATAAAAATAGCATCAAAATCGCTGTCATTCACAAGTCGAAGCATGTTAAGCAATCCAATGTCATTCTTCAAATCTGGATCTAGAAGTGCAATTGCAACAGCGCCACGTGCTGCCCTTATTTTCTCTAATTTTGAGAACGTATTCACTTGAAATCCTTCAAACATTTTATTAAATAATCAATTTCATTGATAGTTCGTTTTTCTGTGACAGCTATTAACATTAGAGAATCACTTTCATCTGATAATGCTCGCATAATTGATATATCATTTGCAGCACAATAATTAATGACATCAGCAGCAGAATGGGTGGTTTTCACAACAAATTCCATAAGAAATTCATTGGAATAGGGCAAAGAATAATTTTCTAACTCGGATATGCCATTAGCAGCATAATGAGCTTTTTGGTAGCAAATATTTGCAATATAGGGCATTCCCCTCGCACCCATTAGAGCCAGGTATACTGTAGCTCTCAGGGCAAGTAATCCCTGATTAGTACAAATATTGGAAGTAGCTTTTTCTCTTCTAATATGCTGTTCTCTGGTTTGGAGCGTTAAAACAAAGCCATCCTTATTATTTTTATCCACCGTTTTACCAATTATTCTTCCTGGTATTTTACGCTTAAACTGTTCTTTTACTGCCATTAATCCCAAAAGAGGACCGCCATAATTCATTGGATTTCCCAGAGATTGACCTTCTCCGACAAAAATATCAGCACCGCATTTTCCAGGTGGTTTAAGCACAGATAATGCAAATGGATCTGATACTGCAATTAGCAGCGATTTAGGGTCCAACATTTTCTTTTTACTCGTTATCCAATTTTCAATAAGTCCATTTTTATTAGGTGACTGAACAATCAATGCCGCTATATTTTCGGAATAAGATTTTAGGGAGCTTAAATCTGTAATACCATTTTTTTCCGGTAGTTGAACCAGTTCTATATCTTGACCAGTTAAATATGACTGTAAAACCTCAATATAATGCGAATTCAGCGTTGCAGAATATAGAATGACATTGCTGTGAGTAAAAGAATGAGCTAATAGGCATGCTTCAGCTATAGCTGAAGCGCCATCATAAAGAGACGCATTAGCTATATCCATGCCAGAGATTTCACAGATCATAGACTGAAATTCATATAGATATTGCAAGGTGCCCTGGCTGACTTCTGCTTGATAAGGGGTATAGGATGTATAATATTCAGACCGCCCACTAATAAAATCAACAGCCTTAGGTATAAAATGATCATTTACACCTCCGCCGGAAAAACAAAAGTTATCAGCAGCATTGGAATCACCTAATCGCTTAAGTTCTCTTTCGATTTCCATTTCAGATAAAGGCATGCCTATTTCCAAATCTGTATTTAACCTGAATTTTTGAGGAATTATTTCAATTAATTCCGAGAAGTTAGAGACTGAAGCTCCTTTTAGTAGCTGCATCTCTTCTTCTTTTGTAGTAGGTATGAAATGCACTATTGAATCAGTTTTTTATATTCGTCAGCTGTTAAAAAATCACCATCTTTGCTGGTAAAATTAGTTAATTTAATTATCCATCCACTCACATATGGATCTGTATTTACACATTCTGGTTCATCTTCAAGGTTTGGGTTTACCTCACAAATTTCACCCTGCATGGGTGAATAAATATCTGCTACAGTTTTCACTGCTTCAATCGTTCCAATTGAGTCTTTTGCTTGAAATTCATCCCCCGGTTCAGGTAATTCAATAAAAATGATGTCACCTAATTCACCCTGGGCATAATCTGTAATTCCAACGGTGGCAGTACCATTTTCTATCTTAACCCATTCATGGTCTTCTGTATATTGTAAATCATCGGGTATATTCATTTATTCTGTTTCTCCTTGCATAAATTGAAAATTATCTAAAAATCCTGTATCTATATTTCCATTTTTAAAATCTGTGTTTTTAAGTATTTGTTTCTGGAAAGGTATAATAGTCTTAATTCCTTCAAATACGCATTCATCCAAAGCTCCAATCATGCGATTTATAGCTTCAGTTCTTGTGGGAGCGTGTACAATAAGTTTAGCTACCATTGAATCATAATTTGGCGGTACCGTATATCCAGCATACACATGAGTATCAACACGTATTCCCATGCCGCCGGGCATGTGGAAACTGCTAATAGTTCCAGGAGAAGGTCTAAATTTATGAGCAGGATCTTCCGCATTAATTCTGCACTCTATAGCATGTCCACGTAACTTCATATCATTCATCCATGATGGAATGGGATACCCTGCATGGCAAAGAATTTGATACTTTATCAGATCAGCTCCAATTACCATTTCAGTGACAGGGTGCTCTACTTGAATCCTGGTATTCATTTCCATAAAGAAAAAATCGTTATTTGTATCTAATAGAAATTCAATGGTACCGGCCCCCACATAATCTGATGCTTTAGCCCCAGCTATGGCTGCTTCATACATTTTTTTACGGGTTAATTCTGTAACGCCAGGGGAAGGAGATTCTTCAATTAGTTTTTGATGCCTGCGTTGGATGGAACATTCTCTTTCTCCCAATGCAACAACATTCCCATGTTTATCTGATAATAATTGTATTTCAATATGCCGTGGTTTTTGAATAAATTTTTCAAGATACAGGTCTCCGTTATAAAAAGACATCTCTGCCTCGGATTGTGCAGAGTGAAATGCATTCTCAATCTGATCTGCATTTTCAACAAATCGCATACCTTTACCACCGCCTCCTGCAGAAGCCTTTAACATAACCGGATAACCTGCCTTTTCGGCTTCTTTCTTTGCGTCCTGAACAGATTGAACTACACCGTCTGATCCATAAATAACCGGAACACCAATATTTTTCATAGTTTTTTTTGCCTGTGCTTTATCCCCCATTGCATCAATTGTTTC
>CAZGBZ010000048.1:3609-11610 GCA_964524135.1 uncultured bacterium | reverse complement strand
ACCAGATTATAATAAAATTGAAAAATTATCAGAAAAGTATAATTTTCAATTGAATAATACAATCCTCCAATCAGAACTCCCTGATAAAGAGTTGACAAAATTAGTATCAGAGTTATTTAGGTTAGGGGTACCTGCATCCATAACGATGGAAGACCTGCCAGTTGAAGATACCATGCGGTCATTTTTTTCCGATCCTGAAAAGTTTCTGAAATGATAGCATGGATTGATAAATATTTTTCTGTTATTCGCATGACTTGGATACAAGCTCTGGAATATAAAGCCAATGCCATTGTAGGTACCTTTGCAATCTTTTCAGGGTTGGCTATTGAATTTTTAATATGGAAACAGGTATTCCAAGCTCAAGGATTAACTGAAATTCGTGGGTTTACTTTTAATGGTCTCATGGCATATATTTTCCTCTGTATGATTGTAGGTCAATTAAAATCTTCATGGGCTACATCTATGGAAATGATCGATTCAATCCGTACGGGAGAAATGAATAAATACCTAATACGACCTATTTCATTTTTCACCTACCATTTTATGATGTTTATAGGGCATAACTCTCTTTTCTATATTGTATACTCCACAGTATTAATTTTATTCCCAATTTTACTTCCGGGGTGGGCTTTTCCAACTATATTTCATGTTATAGGATTTATTATGGCGCTGTTAATTTCAATATATCTATCTTATGCAATTTATTTCTGTATGGTCTGTTTTGCGTTTTGGTTTGGCGAAGTGAGGGCATTGGTAATAGCCTATAATATCTCTAATATTGTTTTATCTGGCCAGATAATTCCTTTACGATTATTTCCAGATTCAGTCCAGAATATTATTAATTTGACTCCCCTTCAATTTTTAGTAGATTTTCCTGTAAGTATTGCCACTGCTAATTTACCCATAAAATTTTGGCTTCCTAAAATGGGTATTGCATTGTCCTGGTGCATAGCAATGACTCTTGCAGGGAGGGTTATTTATAGGTCAGGAATTCGTGTGTATGGAGGATATGGTGCGTAGATATTTTTCATTATGGAAATCATTTTTCAATAATAGTCTTACCAGAGATTTGGAATTTAAAGCAAATTTTATTGGAGGGTTATTAGTTGATATAATTTATTATAGTATTCAATTTTTCTTTTTTTCTATAATATATTCCTATGTGGATGCCATTGGAGTGTTCACCCGGGAAGATGTAATGATATTTTTGGTAATAACATTTTTAGCAGATACATTTTATATGTTTTTCTTTTCCGGGAACTTATTCAATTTAAATCGGTGGATGGTACGGGGTGACCTTGATTATTTTCTATTGAAACCAATGAACTCCCAGTTTATGGTTTCATTTCGATATGTGAAATCGTATGCACTAGTCAGTGTTGTAATTTTGCTAATAATGTTAACGACGTTGGTATCAGCATACTCTTCACCTATTGGATTTGTTAATGTAATTGCTTTTGTTTTCTCCTTACTAATGGGAACCATCCTATGGTATGGTGTAGATTTTATCATTTCCAGCTCTTGTTTTTGGTTTAAGAATTTTTCTGTGTCAGGATGGTTGAGTCATGAGATTTTAAAATTCTCCACTCGTCCAGATTCAATTTATACGGGACTATTAAGAAAAATGCTTTTTTCAATGATACCAATGATTTTAATTGCATCAATTCCCACACGAACTTTGTTATATGGTCCCGATATTCAGTATTTATTATGGCAGTTTTTTATAGCATTGCTTTTTTTCCTACTTACCCGAATAATTTGGCAAAAAGGGTTAATACGGTATGAAAGTGCTTCAAGTTAAATTAATTAATCCTGTTATCTTTTTTTGGATAAATGTGCTATAAATCAATAACTTTCCGACGAAATCTATGTACTTTCTTAAAGAAAATGTCTGCTATCATGATTGATGGGAGACCTATAATGGAAAAAAATATGAATTATAATATGAAAATATTAAATTATTTACTACCAATTTTGATTTTGTTTAGCATCAATTTCAGTCAGGATTTGAGCGTTGATTTGACTCTTCTTAATACAAGTCAGTTTACCCTGAATAGTTGGAATAATGTAGCAGAACTTTGGAATGTTGAAGTTTTAAATACTAGTTCAGAACCAGTTTACTATAAACTCAAGTTTCAATTGTATCAAAAAATAAGTGGGAATAATGAACTCATAGTTGAGGGTCGGACAAAGATTTTATTTATCCAAAATAATGGTGTTCCGAAGATATTTTCCAATTTAGATCCAGAATTAAATGAAAGTTCATTAGAAGAATATATTGAAGAAAATCCTGAATTTATTTCTAATATCGAAAATGTAACTGGATACTTCCCTTCTGGTACATATAAATTGAAACTTAGTGCAATCGAGCCTGAAAGTCCATATAATGAAATTGCTTCTGACGAAGAGGACGTTGAATTTTCTGTAGGAGATCAATTCTCAATTCTTAATCCTCCTGATGGTTGGATCTATGCTGATGGAGAAAGTTTTTATTTCCAATGGGATACACCTGGATTTCGGCAAGGTGTCCAAATTGAATTCAGATTATTACTTTCAGCAATTATTCCAGATGAAGTTGATTCTCCTGAAGATGCAATTGAAATGGGCACCTATTCAGATTTTTACTTTGACTCTAACTGGAATCGATTACCTCAAATGGAAAGTTGGCCGTATATCGAGAAGGGTTTTTCAGATCAAATTAATTTTTGGTATTCTTATCTTAAGACCGAAATGGGTATGGATCCATTACAATGTGGCTTTGAATATGCATGGCGTATTGATGCACGGGAGGTTATTGATGGTTTTGAAACTGTGTCAGGTAATTTAGGGTTATGGGGTTGGCCCGAACCTGTTCAATCCGTAGTTTGGAAATTTACCTGGGGTGAAATACCCAAAGGACTAATATCTCCAGCTGGTGATGATGTACTTCCCTTATTTATGTGGGACAATATAGGGTGTGCAGATGATGGGTTTGATTTTCAGTTATCACCTATAGAAGATGAAGACTTTGGGGAAAGTTGGGGAGCTGAATTTATTTCTACTCCTTTTCAATACCCAACTGATGCCCCTGGACTGATTCCGGGTAAAAGTTATAAATGGCGGGTTCGGATACATTCTTTAGGAGGAAACACTCAATGGAGCGAATTCGAAACCTTTACTATTCAAAATATTGAATTAATTGAACCCCAAATTGGAAAAATTGTTGAATCTGTCCGACCTTATTTCAATGTGGAGACACCAGCAAACATTTCACATTATGAGTTATTAATTGGTGATGAAAATGATGAATATGTTGAACAGGTTGAAATATATAACAGAGAAGAAGAGATTACATCCTTGCCATGGCAATATCCATCTCAAAATATGGAAAATGGACTTTACCCCAATATGGTATATTATTGGAAATTATTAATGTTTGATGGAAGTGGAAATATACTTGGTGAAATTGAAGATTATGAGGTAATGGGTAATTTTAGAATTTTACCAATTATTTTAACCGAACCTTCTAATGGTGGAACAAATATTCCTTTGAATCAAAAATTTACTTGGGATGGTCCTCTATCAGTACCATCTTATGAATTTTGGATTTCAGACGATGAAGACCCTGAAGTTGAAGATCCTAAGTATATTGTAAATATTACAGGTAGTAAATCTTTTGACTACCCAGAAGACGATGATTATCCCCTTGAATATGAAAAATCATATTACTGGAAAATAGTTCCAAAAGATGTTAATGATAATTATGGCTTACCGTCATCATATTCAATAGTTTCTCAATTCACAACACTAAATTTTCCAGAATTGGGGGAAGAATTATCCGTTTCAAATAGTGATGTTAGAATTCCAATCATTAACATTGAAACCTCTGAAGGAATTGAATATACAATTTTTATTTATGGAGATGCCGATGGCAGCACAATCATTGAAGAAATCTCTGGCATTACCAATTTCCCATATGAATATTCTGATGGTAAAGAAACTCTCCAATATGGTACTACATATTATATTCAGATTCAGCCTATGAAAAACGGAGAAAATTTTGGGAATCCCAGTAATATGATGCCCTTTAGCATTCCTGAAGAACCAGAAAATACAGAGCAATGTGAAATCAGTTGTGAAATTACAGATAGTGATGAATCAGAAATATTGATTTCCATTTTAACTGGATTAGAAGAAGCTACAGAATATTTAATTCTGGTTTCCCAGAATGAAGATATGTCCAATGCCTTGGAATTTCCTATTTCTTCCAGTGAATCTCAATATTTGCTTTCTTCTGAATATGTGGATTGGGGCAATACATATTATACTCAGGTTGTGGCATATTCAGCCGATGGTGAAATAATTGGTATTGCTTCTGAAGTACAAGTAATTAATGTTGAAAGTAAGCCGGGAACAAATGAACAAACAGCAATTGGAGTAAATTTACCAGAAGGCAGTATAAAACCAATTTTTGAGATTATTAATGAAATTACCGGAGCAACTGGTTATCAGATCACTATTTCCACCGAATCTGACATGTCGGCTGAATGGGTTCAGTTTTCTATTTCTAATTCTTTAACGGCAGAATATCCCAGTGATGGACCTCCTCTTCAATATGGTAAATCTTACTATGTTGTTGCCCAAGGATTAGATGATGATAATACGCATGGTATAGTTTCATCTGTTGTTGGATTTTTTATTCCCAATATTACACCACCAAAATTAGGTGAAGCCTTTAACTGGGAAGCATCAATTCCCGCTGCAAACCAGTATAGATTGGAGATAAGTCTTGTAGAAGATTTTAGTGCATTAGTATTAAATAATACCATTGAGGGTACTACTTCTCCTATGAATAAAGATGAACTTGAATTTAGTAAAGGGTATTATTGGAAAGTACAAGGGTTAGATGAAGATGGAAATCTATTTGGTAATTCAAGTCAGATTTCATTCTTTCAAACACCATCCGTTCCTGCACCCACATTAAATGCTTTTTCCACGGAAACTCCACTTACTCCTGATTTTTCTTGGAGTGGAATTGAGATGGCAACTGGATATCAAATAACGGTTTCTGGTGATGGAGGTATGGAAAATATATTATGGCAGAAAAATACAAGTAACACGTCTGTTGCATATCCGGAATCGGCTACTTTATTAGAGTTTGCAAGTACCTATTTTTGGCAAGTTGCCTCACTTGGTGAAAATGAAATTGTACTCAGTATTTCTTCAATCGAATCATTTTCAACTAAATCAGTTTATCCCATTATAGGATTAAATCCTGATGGTGGTACTGAAACTCTTTCACCTACATTGCAATGGGAAGCTAATGACAAAATTACCGCATACTTGGTAAATGTTGGAACGGATGCGGAAATGAGCAGCGAAATTGTAAATGAGCAGGCAGATGGGAATTCTATTCAAGTTGATGAGGGCGTCTTAACCTCAGGGAATAGCTATTACTGGATTGTTGATGGTTTAGATGAAAACGGAGAAAGTTTAGCCGGACCCTCAAATCCTGCATTGATTCTAATGCCATCAACCGATAATATTCCGCTTATTTCTCCAATTGGAGATGAGCAAGTGAGTAATTTAAATCCTGTATTAAAATGGGGTTCTCTATTAGGAACTACTTCCTATACTCTTCGTGTAGGTGCTGACCCAGAATTTGAAAATATATTAATTAATACTATTGTCTCCGGTAATGAAATTGCCATTTCAGAAGATAACAGGCTAAATAATTCCATAACTTATTTTTGGCAATTAGAAGGGGCAACCGAGACAGCGGTTATTATAAGTAATACTGGCAGTTTTGTAACTCCACCTTCAGCAGGCTTGACAATTCTAGGTCTGGAAGATGGCGAAGTAATATCAGTTACAAATCCCACATTTTCTTGGGAGGCAGGAGAAGGAATATCGGCATTTTCAATTAGATTTTCAGAAAAATCAGATTTTTCAGAAAATTGGAGTTTTCAAATTGGTGCGGCAAGTTTTCAGTATTCAAGTGACCCTCCATTGAATTTTGACACTCCCTATTATTGGCAGGTAAGTCCATTAAATAACGAGGGAAGCTCTATTGGGGGATGGTCAGCACCTCGTAGTTTTAGTATCAGTGCTGCATTTATTGTAGAATTAGAACTCCCTGGCAATGGTGAAGTTGCTACAACCAGTAAACCAACTTTTCAGTGGGGTGTAATCGAGGATGCTATGAAATATGAAATTCAGGTTAGTAATCTTGAAGATTTTTCTGAAATTCTGTGGTCATCAGCTGAAATAATTGAAAATAGTACACAATATCCCGGGTCTGGTGCTGAACCATTAAATTATGGCCAGGGCTATTTTTGGCGAGTCCGTGCCATGGGTGAAGAAGCACCATTAGGTGATTTTAGTGCTCCATTCAGTTTTGATTTGTCGGGTGAAAATAAAGTTGAATTAGAAGGACCTTTAGATGAGGAGTCTGAAAGCTTGTTGCCCTATTTCTCCTGGTTGGCGGTAGGTGGTGCATCTGCATACACATTAACACTCGCTTCCGATGAAAGTATTTCCACAATTATTTATTCAGCTGATGCAACCGAGGTATTTCACCAATATCCTCAGGCAGCTCCTCCACTTGGGAATGGGATTACTCTTTACTGGAAAGTAATAGCAAAAGATGAAAATGGATCGCCAGTTGGTGATGCTAGTAATGTGGGTTCATTTAGCTCACCTTCAGGAACCATTGAGGTTGAATTTATGTTCGGTGATGAATAATGAACGGTCGAACTTTCAATAGAGTTTTATGTTTATTTGTTTGCTTTTCCTTAGCATTTTCAGCTAATGCAAAAGTGGTTGCTGCTATTTCTACTTTAAAGGGACTTGTGATGGTTAAACCGGTGGGTTCCAGGAAATATATTCCAGCATATAAAGGTCAAATGTTAAAAAATGGAGAGTGGGTAAAAACAAAAGAAGGGGTATTTGTTGCTATTGTTTTTCTGGATGGATCAAATATAAAAATTCAGCAAAAAACTGAAGTTAAAATAACAAGTTATAGGATGACGGCCAAAGACCTCAAAACAAATTTGGACATGGCCAAGGGGCAAGCCTGGAGTAATGTTGCTGATCAGGGAGCAGGAGGGGAATTCACCATTACAACACCTACTGCAGTTGCTTCTGTAAAGGGAACCGAATTTGATTTGGAATATGACTTAGATAAGGGTGAGACAACACTGATTGTGCTTGCTGGTGAGGTTGAATTTGCAGGTGAATTAGGTACGATATTAGCAGGAGCTATGGAGTCCTCAAAGGATGGTGGTGCAGTTTCAAAATTAACTCCTGATGATCTACCAAGTTGGCAGAATAAAACTGACCCTGGAATTGCATTCAAATTAAAACCAGACAAACTTGGAAAACAACAAACTGGAAAAATAATTAAAGTAGGCATTCAAGTTTTAAATGCAAGAAGTAAGGCTTTTAAAAATTCATTTTCAGGTACTGCAACAGTAAATTCACAATCTAGTGAATTGATGGTTTCTGCAGATGGGTCAAGTTGGTCAAGTTCTGTTGATGTGAGTATAAATGGGGGTCGGGGCGTCGTTCAGGTTAAGTCATCCCGTCAGGGGAAATCGGATATTATTGTAAATGCAGAAAATGCCGAATCAAAAATAATTGGATTTGAATATTATCAAACTAAAGCTCAAAAACGAGCCTCCCAAGGGAAATTGGCAAGTATAGCAGGTAAAAAAGGAAATGCTAAATTAACCCAAATGATCCAGGATAAAGTATTATTAAAGTCCTCAGTCACTATGGGATCCGGAAATGTAAGTGATGTTTTACAAATGTTGGAAACCGGTGAGCTTGAATTAGACGGCGAACCAATTCTTATTGAAAATGGAGATGGTACCGTCACCGTTAAATTAGTAGTTAAACCAAGATAAACCTATTAATCGGATTATAATACTCATGGTTAGATGGCTCACATGTCTTCTTTCTTTTGGAATCTTGATTGGTCAAGATGATGGTCTTCCTCCCAACTTTGTTTACCTTGAACCT
>CAZGBZ010000048.1:0-3599 GCA_964524135.1 uncultured bacterium | reverse complement strand
GCTCGCTCCCCAATTGAATTAGAAATTATTGTTACTGACAGAAATGAAATTGAAGAGGTAGCACTTTATTATAGATTTAATGATGCTACTGAATTTAGTAAACAGAAAATGCACGTTTCATATCAACCCGTTATTTTTAATGTTGAAATCCCATTGGATGTAGTTGAATCAGGATTCATTCAATATTATTTTTGGGCGAAGGATGAATATGATAACGGGGCTACCTGGCCAGGTGGTGGTGAAGATATGCCTATGGTACTTCCTGTTTATCCCCTCAAGAAAGAAAAAGGTAAACAAAAAGTTGAAGTACCAAAGTTAGTTGAGGGGTTTCAACCTCCTGAAGAATTAGAGGATAACCTTCCATATTATTTGGAAATTGGAATGTTAGCACCATTTTTTGAGGTAAATCAGGAAGAAGGTGTTCCAATTGTTGTAATATCGGTTTTTGACTCAGAAGAAATAGTAGATATAGAAAGTGTAAAATTACTTATTGATGGTGATGGGGTTTCTTCATTTAATTCCCCCGATATGATTACTTATATTCCCCAAGACCCATTTGATCCCGGGTATCACATTATACGATATGAAGCAAAAAATAATGCGGGCGAAATTCTATATAAAGAGTTTTCCTTTTTTATGCATGAAAAAATTATAGATGAATCAGAAATAAAGAAAACATCCTGGAAGGATGAGATTAAATTTAAGGGTAATTTGGGATGGAATACAGATTATGACCCATCTCCAAATCGTCCCATTGATACTCATAAAATTAATTCATCAGTAAAATTTCAATTAGGGGAATTTAAATTTAATATGTCTGGGTTAATGAATACCCATTTAATAGATGCAGATGCTCGGGAAGAAGCCACTCATAGGCAACCATCCAGCAGAGTAAAATTTAAAATGAACTCCCCATATATTGATTTTCATTATGGCGATAATACCCCGGAATTCTCTGAATTTAGCCTGAAAGGCACTCGAGTCAGAGGATTCAGTACAAAATTAAAATGGGGTACATGGGAAACATCCTTTGTAGGTGGAGAAACAAAACACTGGGTTGGTCATGGATTTAATCAGATTTCATCCTGGGACAGTATTCCGCAATATCTACCTGGTGATCAGGTATATTCTAATGGATCTATTTGGGAAGCGAATACATTAAATATGGGAAGTCCCCCAGATACATTAAGTGGTGATTGGACAGTTATAACTGAGTCTGAATATTCTCCCATTTCAAATGATATTTGTGAAGCTGTAAATCCGGTTTTGTATGGTTCAGACCCATATGATGGGGGTGATACCTTAGCTATTTGGACAGGTAGGGAATGTGAAGAAGTTATTCTTTATTCTCGGATCAATATGATGACAGGGGAAGATGGAGTTGAAAAAGGGGTTATTTATTTGAGTGTTGAGGATTGTCTCCAGCAATGTAAAACTCCAATAATTTATGAAAAAGGATTTCCAATCAGGCAATTAGAAGGATTTCGTACTTCAAAAGATTTTTTTAACCACGCAAAATTCGGAATTTCAGCTATAAGATCATGGGATGATCGAAATGAAGACCTAACGCCATATTCCATTTTTCATGAAGGTTATACTTATGAAGGAAATATAGCAGCTGCCGGTGACTTTACGTTTCACTTTAATCATGATAAAACTGTTCTCAGTGGTGAGTATGGCATATCAATGACCATCGATCAATCCTATTCAGATACCTTGCTATTGAGGACTCTCAGCAATATTCCCGATAACCTGAGTTTATATAGTTACGCCGATTGGAGCGGAGTAGACTATTGCTATCAAAATGAATGTGTAGATATAAATGGCGATGGCACTATAATTTCAGCTCCAGAATTTGTAGAGGGCGCTATCCAAAACGATTCAATATGGTCAGAATATACATCAGCGAAAAATAATATGAATGATTTTGCAAAGACACTTGGTTTTACATTGAATGATGATATTAATGGCTATGCTGAAGGGAGAGGTGTATCTGGATTAACGGGACCGGAATTGGGACGTTTTATAGAGGGGGGATTTGATTCATTATATTTATTATTAAAGAGACCTGCTTTTAAAGTGGCGTTCAAAACACCAATACCACTAAAATTCACTGAATTAAGTTTTCAAACTGAATTTAATCAGGCACCGTTAAATTATTTATCACATGGTAGTTCATCCATTCAAACCGATGTAAGAAATTGGAAAAATAAGGTAGCCTTTAAAGTACTGAAAAATCAAGTTTCATTTTCATTTGGGTATGATAATCAATTAAAAAGCCCCTGGGATCCAGAATCAGTATTTGATGGTGAAATAAAACGGTCAATAACTGATACAAAATCAGGCTCCATTGGGTTGGGCTTTAGAAATTGGCCAGGATTAAATTATTCCTTACGGTTACAAGAAAGAAAGGATTTATCAGTCCAAATGGTTGAATATTTTGACAGTACTTTTACTAGTGATAGTACTTTTACAATTGATTCTACTCTTCTGTTACAAAAACCAATTGTGGGACGAAAGAAATTATCTACCCATACAATTGCACCTACCTATAAGATAAGTCTGGGAGATATTGGAATAAGTCTGAATGGGAATATTACCTTTGTAAATGATTTAGATCAATTATCAGATACCACAGGTTGTTATGAAATTCTTAACAGTACCAAAGGTGAAGAATGGGGAGGTGTTAGTGATACCTCTATCTGTGGAACAAATGAGAACTTATATATTTTTGAAGGAATAAATAATTATCCATTTAACAATTTAGGAGCACTAACTTCAACATACACAGGTGCATTATCATTTTCATTTCCTATTCCTTTATCCCTGAATGTAGGGTGGGGAATGTCAACCAATGCTCCGAACGATTTAAGACAATCTAAAACGATTATAAGTGTATTTAGTACAAAAATTGGTTACAAGTTTTTTGATAAAAAACTAAATGTGTCAATCGGTGGGAATTATGTAATTGGGCATAAAAGTGGAAATGAATTTTGGGATTCAGGCGAAGAGTTTACTCAAGATTGGAATAAAAATGAATCTTTTGATTTAAGGTCATACGATGAATATGATGATCTTGATAATAATAACATATGGTCAGACGGGGATACTCTAAAAGTAGATTATAATGAAAATAATTTATACGATGTTTACCAAGCCGATGAATTTATTGATAATATTGAGCTAGATAATACAAAATTAACCCTGAAATGTGGGATGCAGTATAAAATTCCTGAACCAAATATTACGATTGGACTAAATCTAGACTATACAAAAGCAGTTGATTATCTAAAACCTGAGCAGGATGATCCCGTATTTAAAGCAAAACTGGCAATTAAATTCGGGTTTTAACTGAAACTAATCTAACCTATGTATTGGTTGCCACCCCAGCACTAAGCAACCCAGATTTTCTTACGTCTTCTTCTCTTTTTTTCGTGCTGCTGGAAATAGTACGTTATTCAAAATGAGTCGATACCCGGGAGAATTTCTGTGAAGGGATAGATCGGTAGGAGGGTCTCCTACAAAATGGCGATAATCTTCCGGGTCATGTCCACCTAAAAATGTGTACGTTCCTTTGCCTACATTTCCATGGATATATT
>CAZGBZ010000047.1:0-11668 GCA_964524135.1 uncultured bacterium | reverse complement strand
TTGTCCATCTTTTAGGGTTTTAAACCCTTCCATCTGGATCTCACTCATATGAACAAATAAGTCACTCCCACCTTCAGACGGGGTTATAAACCCAAATCCTTTGGTATTGTTGAACCACTTAACTGTTCCTTGTTTTGCTTCACTCATTGTACTTCCTTAACTTGTTTTTGTTTACTTCACTCAGTTAATAAAAGTATATAACAGATCAATTTAAATCTAAAGCTAAAAAATAAAACATTTTAACTTTCATATCCTTTATCAACTTGAGGAGTGCAATTTACATCATATTTCTATATACTTCACAAATATTTTAATTTATATCAAATTTAGACAATATTGAAATTATTGATTCCTCTGACGATAAGCTTCTACTTTTTTTTCCATTTCATCGACCAATTCTGTAGTCTTGATTGCATCATAAAGTATTTGATCAGCCTTGATTTGTTCTAATAGTTTTTCGTTTGCTGCATTTTCATCAAATTCAACAAGTACAAAAACTCTGAAAATCCTAAGTCCATCACTATTTTCAACTTGAATCTCTTTTTCTTTCACTATAATGCCATCCAACTGATTTGAGATGACATTTTCCTGGGTTGATGAAAATTGATCCAATAGTTTGGATTCACTTCCTGTTCCTGTTTCTTCCTGCACCCTTTTTGAATACCCATTCCATTCTGACTTAATCATCTGGGATAAATTGGATACAGCTGCTACCCGGGCCTTATCTACAGCCATTTGCATAGCTTGACTAGTAGCCTCAGCCGCTGCATACTTATAACCATTTTTTACAGGTGTATTAACATACCACTTTGGAAGATTTTTTACTGTTTTCCTAGATGCCTCTGGAGATAAATCTGGGCCAGAATTCAATCCACACCCAATGAAAAATAGGCTCATTAAAACAACATACATTAAATAAAGCTTCTTCATATGAACTCCTTATTCTTTGAAATTATCAATGATTAAATTATAATATAATTTCATTTAAATAAAATAATTATGATAAACAATATTTTAAAACTATTCTATTTAGATAATTGAGCCCCCAGCATTATTTGAACGGTAAGGGTGAAAAGGGTTTAATCCCTATATAAAACTGCTAAATTATCTATTTGGAACTATAATTAGTAACTATTTGAGGTTGGGATCACCCCATAAAGTTAGGAATCTCTATTTTACCAGCATGAGCTTCTGAGTATTAACAAACTCGCCTGCTATCATCTGTACAAAGTATACACCACTACTATTTGTATCTGCATTCCACACTACAAAGTGGTAACCAGCTTCCATATTTTCATTTATAAGGGATGCTACCTCTCTACCCTGTAGATTATAAATTGCCAAAGACACTTCACTATCAGTTGGTAATAGAAACCTGATATTGGTTACTGGGTTAAATGGATTGGGATACGCAGGCAACAGAGCAAATTCTTGCGGCAATACTATATGACTTACTATTATCTCACTATCATGCCAATCTGCAGCAATAATAGATTCAATAGTTAGTTGACCAGAATATTCGAATAACGTTTTATTTGTTAAACCCGATCCATCTCTACTATACATTATAATTCTTTCTTTATTATTCGCAATTTCCCAACCATCTGGCAGGTGATTATTTGTGATTTCATAATCCCCAATAATCTCTAACTGTATCCCAGCTAATAAACCGTCAGATTCATATTTTATGATATTATTTCCAATTACCAATTTGGCTTCATGCGCTGGGGGGAGACTGTCTCTTGACAATCCATCACCAAGAACTATCATTACTAGAGAAACAACATCAAGAACATTCAGGAGTCCATCTTCATTTATGTCACCATAGATATAATATTCTCCTCCCAATGCTGCACTAACAAGAAGCACTATATCAAGTACATTTAAGAGTTCATCTCCATTCATATCACCAAGAATGATATATGCACAACTTCCATCATCTATTATCGAATCTTCATTATAGTTATCAGCTTCTGGATCAGTACATCCAGAACAACTTTCATTATCATTTTCAGAGTTATCATCACATATTCCACAATCATCCTCAATTGCTGAACCATATAAAACGCCAGCACAATCATAGTATCCAACAGTTAATACACCATTGTTCCAACTTGTTGCAATATTTTGTGCAAATTCATTACTCACGAAAACATTATCTAATGAAAATTGATATTCCCCTAACTCAGCTGGTGCTATAACCCCTATATAAATAACTTCACCATCATTCCCAGAAAAACTTGTTTGTGAAGGAGAGTATGAAATAACTCGTATTAGAGTATCACCAAATGTTTCATATTGGAATTCATGATCAACCGCACGTTCAGATAGGCGAACAGAATCACTAATAATAACACCATTGGGAATAGATAAATCAAACTGAAAACCAACCATTTCTTCATAATTTAGTATGTTTATAGGTAGCTCAATTTCTGTTGAATCTTGTGCAAAAATATCAACAACAGATACAATGACAGAATTATTAATAGAATACCCACTCTCTATATCGGAAACCCAACTACCAAATTCTTCTTCTCTACTTCCTTCCGGCATAATAATAAAATCGGATGACTTAGCTTCAGCTCCAAAAGCGCTAATTAAATGAGCACCTTCAACAATAAACTGGAATCCAGCTAAAGATTTTGATGTGTTATATAAAACTGATCCATCTGATGTTAAATATATACTCATATCTGGGAGGCTACATGCATCTGTCGTTATAAATGTGGAATAACTAAAATCAAGTTGTGAACTTTGAGGATCTGAAATAATGATGTCAGACAATCCAGTTGGTTTACCTAATAAATCTAGTTCCACCAATGTACCACACCCTGGAGAAATTGTAGTTCCAGTCATAGAAAATGCAAGTACCATATCATTATTATTTTCATAATTTAATTGTGGATCAAAAGAAAGTTCAGAAACTACACGGAATTCCGTTAAACCCTGATTCTCTGCACTTGAATCTTGTATTGTTGGTACAGTAAGAGAATATTCATCCACTCCCGTAGCAATAATAGTATCAATTTGTATCCATGACTCGGCATCATGTCTTTCAATGATATATTCCCCTGAAAGTAAGGTCAAACTATCATCAAAAAATGCATTTGTAAAAGTCATGTAAATAAAACCTCCTTCATCATATGGAACATCCGATATTTCTACAATCTCAGATTGATATTCTGTTGAATCAATAACAAATAAAGTGAATTCATTAATGATGGTAAACACACTATCAGTTGCCGAGATTATAAAATTATAAGGACTATTTATATCAGATTGATAAGGAATATAGCCACTAATGATATTACTATCAATTGATAGCCACTCCGGGTGTCCTTCAATATTGTAAATTAGTGTATCGCTATCAATATCTACGGCATCAACATTCAGATAGAACTCACTATGTACATATGCAGAATCTATATTAATCATTGTAAAGTATGGAGGATCATTAATATTAATTACAGACATAGTAAATGATTGTGTAGAAGTATTAAGCAGGTTATCAGAAACAATAATTGATACAGAATGATCACCAACATCATCGTTGTCAGGGGTGCCTGAAAGATTTGCACTCTGACTATCGAAAGTCATCCAGTTGGGTAAAATAGGGCATGCATATACTAAGTCATAATCATTATCCGGATCAGATGCTGATACTTGATAATTATATTCTTCATCTTCATAGACAAATAGTAGAGGTTCAGTCGTAAACGTAGGAGCATCCATAACTTCATTTACAATGATATCCACTGATATACTATCAATAGAATTATCTGTTGGGTACTTTGCTGTAAGTATTACCCCCTCAGATCCACTCCAATTTTGAGTTGCGGAAAATCGTACTTCAGTTCCTTCATTATTAATAAATATATTTTCATTATTATCCACACCTATCTCCAAATAATTTGGATCCACATCATTTAAGTAAGATGAAAAGTCCATAATTAAAGTATCATCTTCATTATAAGTAATCGTTTGCGGTGTATTATTAAATAATGGGGCATTATTTACCGAAAGAACAATAACCATTAAATCTTCTTGAACAGCATTACGAATTCCCAGCATGTTATTTCTATATTTACCCATCTTTTCTTGTTGACGAGTAGAACTGATTTTGAATCCTTGGTTAATTTTATTCTTTGTCGATCTATGATTTATTTTAATCGTCTGCTGGAATTGCTTATCAGAATTATCATCATTAACGTGATGATCCTTATTTTTCTGATTAGTAGATCTAGAAAGCATCTTATTATCATTAACATTAGATTCTTGCCCATCATCAGCACTAAAAATCAAAACTTCTTCCCCATGCCAATCTAATGTAGGAGTTAATACAACTAGACTGTCATAGAAAATATTTGTACTAATAAAAATATTCCCCGTAATATCATATGTAAGCAAATCTCCTTCTACATCATACCATAAAGTATTTAGATTCAGACTGGTGTCTGATTGATTATAATATATTAACATTGTATCAAGTGGCATCGTTAAAGAAGGGGGATCATTTATTGGGAAAACAGAGAAAAGCGTAGTATCGCTCACTATCGTTCTATTATAATAATCATTAACAAAAAATATAATTTGTTCAGAACCAGACCAATTTTCAGCAGGTACAAAATTTACATTACTATCAGTTATATTAACATTTATAAATTCCGTCTCAGATGCACTCACTGTAAAAGTATCTGAATCAATTACTTCTATGTAGTTTGAAAAATCAACAATTAAAGAATCATCTTCATTGACTGAAAAATTTTCAGGGATAGTAAGTTGGGGCTCATCTACTATTGGAATGACTTCTACAGATACAGGCACTGTGTTTCCAATTATTTCATCATAATAGGTGAAGTATATTAAGATATCTTCAAATCCATTCCAGTTAATAGGTGCAGTGAATACTACCATTGGACCTTGATTATCTATATAAATATTTTCATTATTTATTGTGTTTAACCATAAAAATTGTTCGTCAACTTCATTAAGATATTCTGTAAAGTCAATAGATAATGTATCATCTTCATCAAAGGTAAGAATTTGTGGGAGACCCTCGATTAATGGCGCTTCAGCGATAGAAAGTGTCACAAAATATAAATCTTCTGTTATAATGCTACCATCATTTGCATCCATTACAGAAGATTGCCCATCATCAGCGATAAAATGTATAAGACCCCCTCCAAACCAGTCAGAATTTGGGGTAATCGAGACAGAATTGTCATCGAGAATATCTATAATTATATTTTCATTTTCAGTTGTTATATCAAAGGTCAATGAATCAGTCTCAATATCACTCCATAATGTATTTAGGTTTATACTTGTATCCCCCTCGTTAATATATACTACCATTGTATCTAATGACATTGTTAAGAACGGTGAGTCATTAACAGGTAATACATTTACCAATGTAGTATCAGAAGTTATAGTCCTATTATAATAATCATTAACTGAAAATATTATCTCCTCCTCACCAAACCAATTAAGCGCTGGTATAAATTGGATAACGGAACCCTGTATATTTACAAAAACAAACTCATTATTTGTTGCACTCAATGCGAACGAATCTGTATCTATAACTTCAATATATTCAGAAAAATCAATTGTTATAGTTGAATCTTCAAATAGACTATAGGTATCTGGAATGTCAAATTGAGGAGGATCAACCTCTGGCAATATTTCGATTGTTACAATGATACTATTGCCATATATACCAGCAGGATAACCAACAGAAAGTGTAACCACTTCTATTCCATGCCAATTGTTTGCTCCAGTAAATTCTATTAACAGATTAGTTTGTTCAATATGAATATTTTCATTCCCAATAGTTGTAATATTTAAATATTCTTCATCAACATCATTAATATAATCAGTAATATCAACAGTTAATTGATCATCTTCTGTAAAAGAAAAATAGTCAGGAAAATTATTTAGTTCTGGAGGTTCATTAATTGATAGAACAATCACCACAATATCCTCAAATACACTGTCATCTGAACCATCATTGGCTATAAAATCGATGGTTTCCTCACCATGCCAACCATCTTGTGCTGAAAAGACGACTTGCCCATCTTCATCAATAGCAACGTTAATGTTATCATTGCCAGTAATAGCATATGTTAATGAATCATCTTCTACATCTTCCCAAATAGAATATAAGTTTATACTAGAGTCTGATTGATCCAGATATATAGCCATTGTATCAAGAACCGTTGTCAGATAAGGAAGATCATTAATAGGTAAAACACTAACTGTTATTATTTTAGATTCAATCACCTCACCCCCACTATCAGAGAGTATAAATTCAATATCGCTATCACCAAACCAATTTTCATCAGGGTAAAACGAAACCATATATTCAGATATATTTATTATTATATTATCAACGTTTGAACTTGTGAGGGTATATTCAGACATATTCAAATATTGAACATAATCTAAAAAGTTAAGTTGTGGGCTTTCATCTTCATTAAAATGAATTGTATCTGGTATATCAAGATTGTAATTAATCACAGGGATAATCAGCTCAAAAGAAGGATCCGATGCAGAAGTAATTAATAGTGAGTCACCATGTGATGCCCACATTATATTTTCAACAGGATTGTAATTATTATCTGATAATGTAATAGTGGATCTAAAAACTCCAGAATTAATTTCAGTTTCTAGTGCAATGGGTGGTACTAATAGATAATTATTTAGATTCATTACAGTTAATAATTCAAAATCTTGAGAATATTCATTTCCATCAACACCTGAAAGTACAATATCAAATGACCCAACTGTGATATATGATTCTGTTATCACTTGATCAGGGTAAGCAGTTGCAGTAATATATAGATCACTAATTGAATCTGTAGAATTTTGAACTAGATCGCTGGGAGACGTAAGTATTGGCTGATAGAATATCTCGCCAATGTCTCCACTGCTTTCATCGTCATCATAAATACTTGGGTCAATTTCTCCTTGGTCACTCCTAGTCCCCCAAAAATTATATATGTATATTGAAGAATCTATTCCAGTATATCGGAAATTATTAATTTCATTATTTATTCCATTATAATTAGCATACAGATTATTCTTTGTTAAGGATATAGGGTTCCCCCAGACTGCATATTTACCAATATTATTATTAATAGTATTTGCTTCAATAGTGACAATAGCATTTTCTTCAAAAACGACAGCACTTCCATATTTTGATCTATTTAACGAAAATGTGTTATTATTTATGATACAATTACCATTATTAATATATAACGCACCACCTATGCTTTCTTCTCCTTGTAACTCATTCATTGAAAAAATATTATCATTTATATACAGGCTGTCGATTGTATTTACATATACTCCTGCTCCTCTGAGATGTCCTAAGTTATTAATCAGCATATTATCTTGTAATGCAACTGTACCACTATCTGTATCAATCCATATTGTAGATCCTTCACCATTGGAAAGCATATTATTTTCTACTGGAATTATAGATATATTTCCTGATATTTGATTATTAACTAAATTAAAATCTCCACCATTCATTTTAACTAAATAGCCCTGAAAACTATTATTAATTATTTGGTTGTTATTTATTTCTAATATTTCATTATTATTTACAAGATCTAGCCTTATTAAACTATATCCTAAGCTATCAACCTGTAATGTATCATTATCAAATCCTGTATAATATGTTGAGTTATTATTAAATATATTATTTGAAAACCCCTTAATAGTTCTTATATCTGCCAGGTCAGCATCATATATCTGGCAAGCATTTATTTCATTTTCTACAAAGCTTGTTATACTCTCTGACTTGATAAGTGAACCATATATAGTATTAGTATTGAAATTGTTATAATAAAAGATCAGTGGGTAATTGATCTCATCAAGATTGGCATCACTTATCACATATTCATTCATGGTGCTAATCATATCCCCCAATAATACTTGATTGGCATCAAAACTGTTATTGGAGAAATTAACCCTATTTGAGCTATTTAGAAATATTCCCGAATGAACAATATTTTCGTTAAACGAATTATTCTGACATTCAATTAAATATGGAGCTTCAATAAAATTCAGGCTATCAGATTCATTAAATGAAACTGTGTTGTTATTGAATATTTCACCTCCATTTGTAGCAAAACCTTGATTGTTAATAATTTGATTATTTTCAATTTTAGCATGAGAATGACATGTGATAGCAAAATCAGCATTATCTTCAATGACATTGCCTGTTATAATTTTTCCACCACTAATTCCAAATAAGCCATTATTTACAATGGTATTATTTAGTATATCAGATTCAATATTACAAGTCAGTCCATAGCCAAAGTTCGATTCTATTACATTTCTTCGTATTACTGAACCACCATTAATTCCAAAACCTTCATTTAGTGAAACAACACAATCTATAATATGGCTATTTTCACCGGTCAGGATACCATGTTCTCCATTATTTCTTATATTAGAATCAGAAATAATTTTTGCACCTGTAATACCATACTCACCATTATTATCAACATTGGCATCAATTATTGCTGCATTTTCATTACAATAGATACCATATTCACCATTATTGGAAATAACGGCATTAGCCAATTCAATACCACCCGAAAGTCCAAATTCAGCATTATTTATGATTGTAACACCATTTAATATCGCATCCATACTACATTCTATTCCGTACCCTGCATTACCAGATATGACACTATTATGAAAGACTCTACCTCCTTTTATGCCATTACCATTTGAATTATCAATAATAATATTATAGAACTCAGCTGCCTCAGATGTTACTATACCGTCACCAAGAGAGTTTTGTATATTAATATCATTGAATAATAGCCCATCATATATCGCATAGTAGTTTGACAATAATGAATCTAACTCCCATGCATTTATCATATCTACATTTTGATATATTGATTCAGTCCCAAGCTTAATCCCTCCATGGAAATTCTTAATACTAATGTCATTTATATAATAATTATCATCCTCGCTACCCAAAAGGGGTGATCGAGCATTTTCAAACACAGCATATGATATATAATTACCTTCAATATATTCGCCGTCTTCAGATATTATCAGTGGTTCTGGAATAGATGACTGAATATGTATTCCATCCCAACTGTTTTCAGCTGCTAAGAAGTAAACAGAATCTGATTCAGTACCATTAATTTTCAATTCTCCATAAATGGTAAACTCAACATCATCTAAAAATTTAATAACCGTACCAGAGAGTATAGTAAATACCGTACCATCTTTCGTAAATGGATTTTGGCTGAACCAATAGGGTGAATTTTCTGGAATTAATGTTCGCGATGTAACAACCTCACTATCAATCATAGGTCTATTTAAAAATAAATTATCCGGATCCTGAATTTGAGGTATTGTAGTAAAAAATCCATACGGCCACGGATCGTTGTAAGTGCATTCTAATATTGAACCATTATTATTTTTTGCTATTACTTTCCAGAAATAGTTCGTACCAACCTGTAAATCAATAGAAGGATAAAACTCAATTATTGAACCAAGGTCTTCATCCATAATTATATTCGAAGGTATATTTTCATAAACTGTTGTAATATCTTCTGCATAAGTTGGTAAAATAGAAATATAAAGGTCATACAATACACCTGCTTCTCCTATACCATCTGATGCAGTTTGCCAGACAACCCGAGGGTAAACATCAACATCATTAGTTGGAGTTGTCGGAGCTATCAATTCGAAGGCATTTATATTTGAAACACCTATTTCCAACTGACCAAAAAGTGAATCTGCAGATAAAGAGCCAATGTTGATCCCTGATGCACCAAAGGCACTAATTGCGTATTCAGACGATACGGTTTCAGTACTAATAATAAAATAATTGGAAAGAGGATTGTCTACAGTGATAATCATTCTATTATTTGCTGATTCACTCCTTAAATTTTTATTATCCAGACTTTGATTCTTTTGCTGAGTTATTCTAGAATTTATATTCTGAATAATATTATAGTTAGGATTATTTCCAATCTCCTTTACTGCTGACTCTGGGAAGTTTGTGTTAGTTAAATAAAATGACTGAGTTCTATTTCGCCCAATAAAATCAATCCCACTTGAATAACTAGAAAAAATAGAATCTGATTCTATATACAGAGGAAATCCAATTTCATCAATTTCAGAAGTAATCCTAATAAGTCCAGATACATTTCCTGTAACGAAAACCGTATCACTTATATATGCTTGAGTAATCGCATTGCCATTTGGAGCCCAGAAGCTGAGGCTATCAGGATAACTCGCCATATCATCTGACCAAAATATTATTCTTCTTACATTTTCAGGATCATTCGAAATAAAAAAGTCAATAGATGAAAAATTATTCTCTATTAGTGATTTTTTATCAAAAAATCCTTTATATATACCTGATGTATCTCTACTACAGGA
Organism: uncultured bacterium; assembly: GCA_964524135.1. Classification (GTDB taxonomy): domain Bacteria; phylum Fidelibacterota; class Marinisomatia; order SCGC-AAA003-L08; family D37C17; genus D37C17. The sequence goes on along the minus strand of CAZGBZ010000047.1, from coordinate 1,252 downwards.
GATTGATGCGGAATTCCCTGTAAAATTATCTACCGCTTCAATATTTAAATGATTCGCTCTGGACTCAACTTCCAAAAATAAATACACACTATCTGAATTAGTGTTATCATCTATTTCATTGAGATATAATGGATCGGTAAATAAGCGCAAACCCGCTACATTATCATCAAAAGGATAAGTATTCAGGAATATTGTTGAATCACTAAAGGTGTGAATTATTATGTTTTCATCGTTTGTAATCTCAAGAAGATTATTCTGGATATCAGTTTCAAATTCTGTGAGAATGATTTCTCCAAAATATACTGTTGGATCTGTAGATTCAGACTGAACTTCAAATAGATGTAAATCTCCCTCATGTGTAATCGAAGACGTAATAGGTAAATACTGTGTATCAGCAAAATCATCATTCAAACCAATCTGAACAAATATAGTATCTCCAACTTCAGCAATGTCATAATTACTAAGTGTATCAGAGAAATCTCTATAAAGGCTAAAAATTTCTGATTCTACAACTGACTCTTTATGTAAAATATGAAAATCTATCTTTTCTATTTCATTATTATCACTAATAACAGCAGTCTGAGAATCATGGATCAAGTTTTCTGGATCTAAATTAATATCTATATCATATGTACCATTATCAATTTCGTTAAACAAATAGTATCCATTGATATTTATCACATCATTCAATACAATCTCATTATTAAGCGCAGAAATATATTCTCCACCAGGCGGGTCTATGTCTCCCTCATAATCAACATAACCCCATAATGCCTTACCATTTGAAAGAGGTGGCAATGCATTGGCACCAATATCTGATCGACTGCCATCACCATCATTATATTGCCCATCTGGATTTCCTGTATCAACGCAGGGGGAATCAAGTTGAAGAGCAAAGCCAAATAATTCACCCGGATGTACATCCACCAGTGGATTAGTGGACATATTTCCATCACCTTCAATGATATCGCCTTGGATATTGGAATAACTGTAATTCACGGTTGTGGATATGGTATCATCTACTGTGTTATTGAAAATAATAGCATTTGTTATATCTATCTGACCACCTGTTGCAACAAGACCTTCTCCCTCATTGCTAATAATAGAAACATTGATAAACTCTGTATTTCCATTTTCTATATATACACCACCACCCGTTTCATTGCGATCATTACCATCAATATATAGTTTATTACTGGATATTTCAGTATGTTTGACAAGACCATTGCCATCAACATCAATATACAAACCG
>CAZGBZ010000046.1:9409-11670 GCA_964524135.1 uncultured bacterium | reverse complement strand
TAATAATTAACTCATGACTGCCCTTATCTACTTCCCTAGGTGTCCATTTAAATAAATGTGCATATTCCGAAAGGTTGTAATACTTAAATGATGCAGAATCAATTTTGATAGATTCAGGACTGCTGAGTTTTTTTCCGTACAAATCTTCCGCAGTGAGGAATGCTGTGTATTCCAACCCGGTAAAGGCTTCTGTGGATAATTCAGATGTTAGCTGAGGTGGCGTATAAACAAAAATTTGAAATGGGATTGCCGTTCCTGTATCATCATGTCCATCCTTCACCTGTAAAATAAAATTATGAAGACCAATATCTGATTCCTCTGGTGACCAAGTGAGTATTCCACTATGGAGTTCTAATAACATTCCATGGCGCAACGAATCTAAATGGTAAGTGAGTGTATCTTCAGGATTTGGATCGTAAGCTTTAATTTGAAATTGCAGCGTATCTCCTGATTGAATGGTGATGCTATCCAATGATGTAACTTCTGGAAATGAGTTTATAAATACTGGAAATACCTGAATGGCATCCTGCGCACCATCATTTGCTGTGACAGCTGCCATATATTCGCCGAGGCGGTTATCACCAGTTTCCCAAACCAACACATTATTCTCAATTTTCATACCCTCTGGACCCTGTGCCAAGGTAAAAATAATTGTATTTTCAGATAATGAATCAATTGGGCTGATAGTATTTTCATCTATTGCAAACAAGGGATATTCATACCGCTCCCCTTTGGGTACAGCCACAACTGGTTCGCTGGTAAAAATTGGCAGTGAATTCACATAAATAGATGCCTTCCATTGGACGGAATCTATTCCATCCGTCAATTGAATTTCGTAGGGGTGATGCCCCAAGCTATGTCCTTCCCAGCTCAAAACACCCTGAGGACTCAATGTCATTTCTATAGGACCCTTCAGTAATTTCCACTCTAATACTGTATTACTGTTCAAATCAAAACTTTCCAAAGGAAATGCCAATGATTCTCCAAATGGTAGAATAAAAATTTCTTCCGGTCTTGATGAAATAACCGGTGGAGCATTTACATAAATTTCATAGTGAAGTGTTGAGATTGCAATTCCATCTGTCACTTCAATTTCAAAATTATAATCATCAACTTGTATTGGTAATGGTACCCAATTTATAGACCCTTCGGTATCTATTCGCATATTTTCAGGAGCATTTATCAGATGATATTCAAATTTTTCAGATCGAGGTAATTGATTTAGAATAAGGGTTGTATGAAACATCTGATCTACTGTTGCTGTAAACTTTGTTTTATTTTCCATCAAATTAATCTCCGGATGAACGGAAATTGTAAATAATGAAGTATCTGAAGTAAACCCATCTGTGCTTGCAATTATAAAACTATAATCTCCTGCCTTTACATGGGGCTCCCATGAAAATTGAGCTTGATGATTTATTAATTCAGCATAAGAAATTTCTAAAAAATCGGTTTCTATCTGAGATGGCTTTTCTATTTTTAGGGGAATAATAACTGTGTCCTCAATGGTTTCGGAAATAACCAAAGAATCAATAATTGGGGTTTGGGTAATTAATTCGTCTTCTGATTTAATTTCAACCGTATCTTCTAAAGTGATTTCGGGTATTTCAATGAGTAAACTATCTCCATAAAATGATATAGAATCTTTTAGTACCCATATATTTTTCCCATCCTTTAATATTTTTGTATGGGTTTTGAGTTTTTCCCTATATTCCTCCTCTTTCGTTTTAAATTCTTCAACGGACGATTCCTGTTTTTTCTTTTTAAAAGGATCCTTTTCAGTCGTTAATTTTTCTTCAGCAAATTCTTCAAATTCAGTCCGAATTGTATCAACATAAACTTGCTTTTCAGGTTCAGCTTCTATTTTTTCAATTTTAGTTTCTACTTCAAGAATAGGAGGTTCAACAATCTCTGGTTCAATTTCAATAATGTTCTTTTCAACAATTTCAACTACATCTTCTTCCTTTATTTTATTGTCAATAGGAACCAGGATGACCTCAGGTTGAAGTAAATTAATTTTGGCTTTTTTTGAACCACTAATTATTTCAACAGTTAATTGTGCATCCCCATTTTTATCTTTAATAGGTATAACCCATTCAAACAATTCACCATTAACTATAGTAACACTATCTTTTTCTTGCTCCAGAGATACGGGGTCATTTACATATAAAAGAAATGAATATGGTTTTTCACTTAGAGGTTCATTCTGACTTACAAAAATCTTTCCATTGTCTGTGTCCAATTCACGATTGCCCTTTTCC
>CAZGBZ010000046.1:0-9399 GCA_964524135.1 uncultured bacterium | reverse complement strand
CAATTTGTAAGATAATTCATGATATCCCAATTGTTCTGGATTGGGGGTCCAATTCAACTTTAATTCATCTAAATCAAAATCCATCCCGCTGGGCATATATTTTTCTGTGAAATTGCGAAAAGTAGCAGAAGACTCCCACTGTATTGAATGTGAAAAATCATCGCCTAAATTTATTACAAAATCTGGTATTCGATTATAAATTCGCTGAATTGGAATGGGTGGGGGGGTATCCGTAATTAATTCCATAGCTAAGGGAGTGGTCCATAATTCAGGATGTCGCCCATCATGAGTTAATACAATTTTTTGAGTCGTAACAATTGAGGTCACCGTTTTGTAATCCGTTTCTTCAAATTTAGGGGATATAAAATCAGATGATAAAATTCCCAGGGTAAGAGGATCAAGACTGAAATTTCCAATTTTCCCCATTTTGTCAATACTGGTAAGGTAAACAAAACCATTATCCGGATTAATAATAATATTTTGGATATCCTCATTTGAGAGCGAAATGGACTCTGTATCCCAAATATCGCTCATGAGTTTTCCACTTCTGCTCACCATTACTAAATCATCACTACCATCAAAATTTAAATCTACCCCTTTTTCATGAAGAAATCTCAAACGAGGGAATTTAGATAGATTTTCCCCCTTTTCCTTTCCATTAGAATAAATATAATAGCCACTGGGAGAAAATCCATTATCCAAAATAAAAATATCTTCTCCACCATCTCCATCAAAATCACCTAAAGCAATATTAATTAGTGCCATAGTTTTATTTAGAAATTCTCTACCAACTGAACCCACTACCATAATTTCACCTTCTATAAAGGCACACATTATTACTCGACGGTTTGGACTTCCCTGAGAAAGTAAAAACAATGACTGACCATACGCATCTGGTTGCATTGGGTACAATTTTCTGGGATTGTTAATATCAGAATTATTTTTTAATCCGGTTATTACAGGGGAGTCACCATAAAATCCTATGGCATCAGTAGAAAATACATAAAAAATATCATTACCACCATCTTGATAAGCGGTGGCAATTAATTCAACAATACCATTATTGTCAAAATCTCCTAAAATCAAATCCACGAAATACCCCTTTTTGCTTTCAGGCATGCTATATTCCCATAGGATTTCAGTTTTAGAAGATGATATATCTATATGATAGAGGGTTCGAGGAGAAGCAGAATTGTCTATTGCAATAAAATCTGGATTTCCATTCCCATTTAGGTCATAACAATTTATTTTAGGGACTACCGAAATTTCCAGAGGAACAGCAGTGGCAACCAGGAAATTAAAACCAAGGATGACGAAAATTATTTTTTCTCCGATTGTCATTCTGTTTTCATTGATGGAATATTATCAATAAATTTAGCAGGATTAATTGCTTTATACAAGCCTAACAACAACCCAGTTTTAAAATATGGAATAATATGTCTATGATTAAATTTATAATTCTAAATGCCATGTTGTGTAGTATAATGGCCGCTCAAACAACTATTAAAATTTACAACCAGGGGCGTGCATTGGTTCAAGAAGAACGACAAAAGAAGTTTTCTCAGGAAGGAAAACAAAAATTTATAATTTCTAATATTCCCCGTGCGGCTGAATCCTCGTCAATAAATATTTTTTCTGAACATATGGTAGTTATCTCAAAAGAGTACCTTCACCATCCAATTTCAATTGCATCATTATTGAATGCCAACACCGAGAATGAAATTGAACTAGTAAAATATGGTGAAAATGGCAGCATTACCTTTTCAACAAAAGGTAAACTAATTTCTAATGTTGGTACCCCTGTATTTGAAATTGATGGAAAAATTGTAGTCAATCCACCATACAGTTATCGGTTTCCTGATATCCCAGATGGTATTACAGATTATCCCTATCTGAGCTGTGTCATTGATAATTCAAAAAAACAAGTAAGTTATAATTTAGCTTATATTACCAAGGGTATCGATTGGCATGCTGAATACAATCTGTATTTGACTTCAGATAATACCAGTGAAATTGAAGGGTGGTATTCCATTCGAAATGATAATGAAATTACTTATGAGGATACAGAAATAACATTGGTTTCTGGATCTGTTAATTTTGAAACTTCAGCAGGCAATCCTAATTTTACAAAACGAAGGATGACTACCATGGCAAGTAGTGCTGATTCTCACTTTATCCAGCCAGAAACCAGTGAGTCAGAAGAATATGTTCTTTTTAATATTCCAGAAAAAATTAATTTAACCGAAAAATCTCAAATTCGGCATAAATTTGTAACAGAAAATAAACTTCCATATAATTCCATTTATCATATTTCACATTCACTTTCAAGATATCGCAGAAATACGCCTGCACAATCAACTGATATACCTGTATTTGTACGATACGAACTAATGGCAGAGAATATTGGCAACTTTCAAATTCCCGGCGGCACCTTTAATGTATATGAAAAAGAAAATGACAAACTAACCTATATTGGTGCAGGGATATCGGGCATTGTAGAGGGAGATGATAAAATCAAACTTGAAACTGGAAAGACACATAATATTCTGTGTACTTTTACTATTCAGGGATACAAAGTCGGCAAGGATAGCGGTAAAGCAGACTTAGAAGCTGTATTTGAAAATCGAAAGGATGAACCCATTACTATCGAATGGACTGAGCAATTTCCCGATGGGAGATGGGATATTAAAAACTCCAATTTAAAATTTGAACAGCTGGACGCATACCGGGCACGGTTTAAGGTTGAAGTCCCTGCCAATTCAAAAAAAGAAATCCATTTTACAGCCCAAATTGATAAAGATTAAAAGTATTTCTATAAAAACTAATTTTTTCTATCTTGAACAGCCCCACTCAATATAAACATATAATTTGGGATTGGAACGGAACCCTCTTGAACGACGGGTGGTTATTTGTTGAGGTGATGAATACTGTCTTAATACGTCATGAATTGGAAACCATCACTCTTGATAAGTATCGTGAGATTTTTGGATTTCCAGTCAAAAACTATTATATTAAATTAGGGTTCGATTTTGAAAAGGTACCCTTTGAAGAATCTGGTATTGAATTTATTAAGGGGTATGAAAATCGCCGATATGATGCAGAGCTTTATCCCCAAGTAATTTCACTATTGACTGAATTACGTGAAATGGGGATTAGCCACTCTATACTTTCTGCTCAACACCAAACATTATTAAATGACCTGACCAATCATTATAAAATTAGCAATCAGTTTATAGAAATAATTGGCCTTGATAATCATTATGCACATAGTAAAGTTGAAAATGGAATTAAATGGGTTAAACAACTGGATATGAATCCTCAGGAAATCTTAATAATTGGAGATACTGACCATGATTTTGAAGTTGCATCAGCAATGGGAGTTGACTGCATTCTATTAAGTCATGGCCACCATTGTATTTCTCGACTGCAAACTACAGGTGCAAAAGTTCTTAGTAATTTATCAGAAATATCTGAATTGTTTAATATAGAGTTGAACACCATTAAACAAAATTAAGATAAATTTATTTCGGAACATCCCCATTTAATATGCATATGAAATACCCTGTATATTATTAAAGAAAAATGAAAAATCTTTATTCTTCACTTTTAATTCTACTAATTACCTTTCAGGTTTCAGCACAAGATTCTGACGACTTAATCCTGCTTCATACAAAAGCAGATACATATTATTATCAAGGGGATTACAGCAACGCCATTATCGTGTTTGAAGATTTGTTGGCTGAGCAGGAAACTGCTTTCGGTAAAGATGATATTAGGGTTGGGAATACACTAAATCGCCTGGGTGAAATGTACTCTATAACCGGTATGCCGGATATTGCAGATTATTATTTTCACCAGGCAATAATAATATTTAAAAGCTCATTTCAATCAGGACAAAGTACCTTAGAGCAGCCTCTTTTAAACCTTCTGAAAATTTACTCCTACCAAAATGATTCCCTCGGAATGCAAATCGTTGAAAAACAATTACATTCTATTTCTACAATTTTCCAGTCTCCCAATAACATTTATCCTGAATTTCCATTAGAAGAGGATACCCTTTTTTCACCTGAAGAAGATATAGCTTTTGATAAAATGAATTTGGGATTATCCTATATGGAACATGGTTTATATTCTGAAGCGGCCATTCAATTTAATGAAGCATTGGATAATCGAACCGAAAATCTGAATTTACATTTTTTGATGGATTTTTTCCCAGATGATTCCACTCTTGCACAAAATATGACCGACGCATTTTCATTTCAAATTAATTATGATACAACTGGTGCATCCTATTTTTATTTGGCGTTATTTAATTCTTCAAAAAATGAAGCTTACGGATATATTCAAAACTATATTTACAAACAGCCATCCGATTTTAGAGGTCTATTATTGTATTCAAATTTATTATTTGAAAATGGTGAATATTTTGATGCGTTGTTCCAATACCAAAAAGTATTGTGGCTGGATTCGGAAAATTTATCTGCTCAAATTGGGGTTGGGTTATGTCTGTATCATTTAGGTGAATTTAGAGATTCTGCTTCCGCATTGAGAAGGTCTCTTAAAATCGATCCCTATAACCATATTTCCTATTATTATTTAGGACTGTCATTAATGGCAGATGAAAAATTCCGAGAAGCCATACCAAATCTCACCCAATCTCTTCTTTTGGACCCGGAAAATAGTGATACTTATTACAATTTAGGAAAGTCATATTTTGAATCGGGGAGAATAATTCAGGCCAGGGAGGCATTTAACAGAACCATTAATATTAATCCACAATATGGACCTGCTTTTTACTATCTAGGACTTATCAATGAAAACATAATGGAAATTGAAAAAGCCGTCCATGCCTATTCTCAGGCGCGGGATTATTCTCCGGAAATTGAGGATGTACATTATAGGTTGGGTATGCTTTTATACCGTACCGGGCAACTAAAACAGGCAATGGAACCCCTCCGTCAATTCATTATAACTCAACCGGATAGCATTCATGTTTTAAAGGCAATGGGGGAAATTTTCATTTCAGAGAGCCGCTTTCCCGAAGCCATCGATACCTATAATAGAATTAGGGAAATATTTCCTGAAAAATTGGATATTAACATCGCCCTGGCTGAATCATATTATCAATTAAAATATTATGAAAATGCAATAAACGTTTATAAAGATATTTTACTTTTTGATGATGAAAATTATGAAGTAATGATCAGAATGGGGAATATTTTTAATGAATTAGGTGAATATAATGAATCGGAAATTATATTTAATGAAGCCATAAATTGTACCATCCCAACCATGCAAATGTATTATCAGCTTGCTTTGACTTATGGTAATCAGGGGAAATTCATGTCCGCAATTTTGGCATTCCAGGAAGCCCTACTCCTGAAGCCTGAAGATGTGGAAATAAAATACCAATTAGGTGTAGCCTATATGGAAGTGGGCGATTGTAATAAAGCAGCTCAATATTTTGAAGAGTATGTTGTTCAAAACCCAAAGGATGAAATTGCATTTTTTCTTTTAGGGAAATGTTATTTTGAAACAAATGATTATCTTGCTGCACTCTTAGCATTACAGAGAGCTAATGGATTATCACAAAATGATCATCGAATCTTGTATTTTATAGGCAAGTCCCTTTCTGGCTTAGATGAAGAATTAGATGCTGCACGGACTTTTAGGGAAGCACTTAAAATTGATCCAGAAGATCCGGAAATATATTTTGCACTGGGAAAATCTTATTATAAACTGAATAAAAATAAAAAAGTAAAAGAAACATTAGACATCCTCAATTTGCTGGACCGCACCCTGTATAACCAATTGCGTTCTGAAATTAGTGGGAGATAAAGTTCAAATTTGTAATATCCACAATAAGATACCACCACCCGGTTGATCAGGATGACAGAGCTTAACTCCTTACCCTAAAGGTAAATTTTTCTGTCACAACCTCCCCTTCCGTTTTCACTTGAACCCACATGTAGTATTGTCCAGCTTTATCAAGGGATAAGGGTGGAAAACTTACTTTTCCAATATTGGACTGAATCCCCTCCGAATAGGTTTTGGCTGTATCAATGGGAAGTCCGTAATAACAGATGCCGCTTTGTGCGTTTGCATCTAATTCCTTCTGTTTGTCAAATATCTGCTGAGAAGCCATGGAAATAGTCCCAATGGGATGAAAATGTATAAAAACATTGTTCTCCGTGCTAATTAAAGCACCATGCCCACCCATCTGGATATAAGGTTCAAGTTTTGTGGGTACCATTTTTGAATTAAATGCCTGGAATTCAAGATTTATTTCTTGCTCTGGCTGGAATTCATCTTTTTTGTTCAACCATATAATTTTATGCTGCATTTCAGCATGAGACCATGAATCATCAGGATCACGATCAGGGACGTTGCCATTTTCCACTAATTTTGGTTGACTAAGGTATTCTACAGTTTTTTGGACAGTTTCAGTCAAACCTGTTTCATAGGTGATATCAATATAAACAGAATAATTGCCTTTAGGGATGGGTGGCATGATCACATCAAATACATGTTTATTTTCAATCCTGCGTGATGGGTGGATATGGCTTAAAACGGATAGGTCATCCTTAACCAGATATATGTGCATAATTTTACCGTGGTCCGGAATAATTTCAGGCATTCTGCCTTCTGAAATGGCAGGGTCTGTGATGATCGCTTTTAGAATATCCTGATTCTGAATATTGACAACTTCTACTTCTGTTTGGAGTGATTGAAATAAATTATCCGCATATAAATTTTCTACATCCTCCCACCAGTTATAACCGGAATAAATTATTCCCATTACCAAAATAAAACTGAATGCCATTACATATCTGGCTTTTTTAATTCTATCAAAGGAGGGTGTATCATCTGGATGGATAGTACTTTCCCGGTAGGAAATTGTAATGATATTCACTGCTCCAAAAACCAGTAGTAGCATTAATATCCAAAGAATTATCTCCAGGCTTTTTTCCATTTGTTTGATATCAAGAGCTAAAGAGTTCACAGGGACATTTACCTCGAATACCTCATCTCCTGAATATAAATTTATCTGTACATTGTATGAGCCGAAATCCATGAGCCAAAGTTGAGTACTATACAAATTTTTCTCTCCCTTAACAGGTTGGGCAATATCTGCCGGTGGCGCTCCTTTTTCACCGGCTTGCCAGTAAATCGGACGGGCAGTTACCTTATGTACTACATCAGAAAATACACGAATATTTATTTCAGCCAAACCAGGTACAACTCCTGGTGTTTTGACAATTACACGAACCGGTATATCTCCTGCAACACCTTCAAATATTGAATTAAGATGACCTATATCAGCAACCAGAAAGGTGAAAAAAAATATAAAAAGCAATTGCTGTTTTTTCATTTCTTAACCCTTTTCAGCCAACCGGAAAAAAACAGTGCTAAATAAATTGAGAATATACTATATACAAGCGTAAGAGCCATATTTTTTACAGTAACTGGTGACATGGGAATCTTATGCCCATAGGGCGTCCAATCATAGTCCCAATATTCAAAATTAAAATCTCCGATTGGTACCCAGAATGGTTTGTTTCTATCTGAGCCGAAAAACCAATTTCTGGCGTATTCCGAAAGAAGAAATTCAGAAAAATACCATTGGGTAGCCAGAAGAATTAATGTAAAAATGGTAGCAAATATAATTGCCTTTAGAGTTTTGTTTGATAATGTAAAGCGTGTTCGAACAATATCAATTATAATTGCAGGAATAATAAGTAATGGAGGAAAGGGCGGCGCAACGTAATGTGTGATTTCTCTGTAAATAGGTCCAAGCAGTGGCTCTGCCTCGAACAAGGGTAAAATCCAGAGTACCAGCAGACGATGAATCATATATAAACCCGCAATGATTGTAGCTGCATATTTTGTTCTTGCAGCTTCACTAAAAGCGATAATCACAAATCCATAAAATATTGCTGATAGTTTATAAAATTCTAATGAATGCTGCTTGTTGGCAAAACTGTATTCTGTGAGAATAATGCAGAATTGAATAAGAATCAAGCTGGCAGCATAGAGATATAAATAATCATATATTTTCTTTTGCGATTCCTGAGCCAGGTTTCTTTCTGCCAGAACAAGTTGTAGGGAACCCAAAAAAATTGCAAAAATCCCCATGGCCAGTACAATATGCGGGGGACTCACAATCTGCACATCCAAACCGTAAGTATTATGCCACCAATCATCGAAAGGAGCGGAAGTGAGCATTGCAATGGTACCCCAGATACAAATCCAGCAGGCAAGGGGACCTTTAAATCCCCAGAATTTTACATAATGCTTATACTTATCAGGATGAAAAAAGGTCTGCTGAAAAACCATCCAGGCGCAGGTGAGACCGCAGAGAATACCTCCAAAATAAACCACCATATGGGGCGCAGACCAAAATGAGTCCCTACCGATGGATTCATGCCAAGAGATGTCCCATTCAATACCAATCAAAATCGCAGTGGAAGCAACCAGTACCAAAATACAATAATTGGGTATTGATTTAATATTTTGAAGTATGTTTTTTATTTTTGTTTTTCCTAACTCTAATATTTTGTTCTTTTAACAACCCCCTAAATCCCCCTTTGAAAGGGGGATTTGTAAGGTAATAAAATTCTCATTATTACATCAAATTAAATTCCCCCTTAATAAAGGGGGGTTAGGGGGTTATATTGCTAACGACCCCATTGGGTCCCAGGGGTTCAGGGCAACTGGCTCACGATCAAAAATATCTAATACTTTTTTGCCGAGATACTTTTTATCTATGACAACCTCATAGGTGTATTCATCAAACCATTTATCGGTCATGAGCATATACCCCTTATCGCCACCTTTTTCTCCCCAACTGTTTTCAATCCGCCATTTTATGGATTCACTACCTTTCATATCCACAGCAGTGAGCAGCATAGCATGGGTCATTACGCTGTCGCCGTATTCCAATTTAGCCTGTTTATCCATTTTGAATTTAGTGTTAAACAGTAGTTCATAATCATATAGGTTCATATCCATCACGCCCAAATCCCGGTGGAACATTTTAGACACATCACACCCAAACCAAACCGCTTCTCCTGATTTTATGGATTTTGCTGCTGCACGTTTCATCACATCAATTTCCACATTGCCATAAGAAATATCCTGACCACCAGTTACATTTCCTAAATAACTGACGGTGTAATGTTCATTCATTTCTTTATTAGACATGGGGCAGTGGATGAGGCAGACTTTATCTTTTAAGACAATATCCACATGTTTATTATAAAAATCCAAAGGAGTCAAATTATTGATACGTTTGAATTTTTTCTTCTTATCACGAAATTGCCAATCAAAAGTTTCAGGAGGTGTTCCCAGACAAATACAGAGCATATTATAAATTACTGCCAACATATCTTCTTTTAC
>CAZGBZ010000045.1:0-11674 GCA_964524135.1 uncultured bacterium | reverse complement strand
GGCAGATTCTGTTTTATTCACATGCTGCCCACCAGCGCCAGAGGCACGATAGGTATCTATTTTTAGATCACCCTCATTAATTTCTACATCCACATCTTCCGCTTCTGGTAAAACGGCCACAGTGGCGGCACTGGTATGAACTCTGCCGCTGGATTCCGTTTCAGGAACCCGTTGTACTCGATGTACGCCAGATTCAAATTTTAATAGTCCATAGGCACCTGCGCCAACAATAGTTACGATTACTTCTTTAACTCCACCACCTTCATTCTCGTGCAGAGTCATAATCTCTGATTTCCAGTTTTTACGTTCGGCATAGCGAAGGTACATGCGGTACAAATTACCTGCAAATAATGCAGCTTCATCACCGCCTGTTCCTGATCTTATTTCAAGAATAGTGTTTTTGCTATCATTTGGGTCTTTAGGAATAAGCAGTACTTTCAGTTTTTCTTCTTGTATGGCAATGTCTTCTCTTAAAGGACCAATTTCTTCTTTCACTAATTCTTTCAATTCAGGATCGTCACCATTGAGAATTTCTTCATCTTCCTGAAGTTGTTCGTAAGTGTCAATATATTTTTTAGAATGCTCAACCAATTCAGTAAGGCTACTATGCTCTCGTGCCAATTGGGTGAAGGCTTTCATGTCCTGCATTGCATCAGGCTGACTCATAAGTTTAGCCAATTCGTCATAACGGGAAATTATTGTATGTAGCTTATCAATCATCCAATAGCCTCGGCTACATAAGTTTCTCCCTTGGAATATTGAGATAATTTATCACCAAAAGCTTCCCTTAGTGCTTCCAGTGCAACTTCTACCTGTTCATCATCAGGTTGCTTGGTGGTGATATTTTGAAGCCATAAACCAGGTTTTGCCAATGCTCGAAAGAAAATATTGCTCCGATGCTTTGCTGTTAGCTTTAGCACTTCATATCCCAGTCCTGCAACAATTGGTATAAAAGGGATATGTAAGATGAGGCGCATCCATATTTTTAATTCATCAACATAAAACAGAACCACTGAATCTAAAATTGCAAAAGAAAGAATAGCTACAATCATTATTATAAAGAGAAAACTGGTTCCACAACGAGGGTGCTGAGTGGGAAATTTTTGTGCATTGGAAATATTAAGTTCTTTCCCAGATTCAAAATTATAGACAGTTTTATGTTCTGCTCCATGATATTGGAAAAGTCGGCGTACATCTTTCATAAGTGAAATAAGTACTAAATAAGTTAGAAAAAATATTATTCGAAATACACCAGAGATCATGTTGAAAATAAAGGCATCTTGATCCTTATCAAAGAGCCAGGATGTGAGCCCTATTGGAGCTACAAAAAATAAGCTCAGTGCCAGCGCCAGGGAAAATATTGTAAGCAGTACATCTACAAACTTGCTGGGTTTTTTACTATCATCTTCAGGAATACTAATATCAGCAGACCATTGCAAAGTAGAATATCCTATTTTCAGAGATTCAAACAAACCAGTTATCCCCCTTAATAAAGGTTTCTTTAAAAAGGGATATAATTCTACTTTGGATTTAAAGTCATGTCTGTCAATTTGGATATTCCCTTCAGGGTCGCGCACTGCTGTTGCGTATGCACCAGGTACACGCATCATAACACCCTCCATTACAGCTTGTCCGCCTACAAGAATGGATGATTGGCTGATTAGAAGTCGTAAATGGTATAGTAGTCTTTTTTTCATAGTAAACAAAAAGCGGCTCCGCTTTGGAAAACGGAAACCGCTTTATTTAATGGTAATTCAGCTACTGTTTTAAATCACTTTCAGTGAGATTATATTTTTCCATATATTTTTCGATTCGTCCTGCGGTATCTACAAGATTCTGCTTCCCTGTGAAATAAGGGTGACAGTTGCTGCAAATTTCCACATTTATTTTATCAACGGTAGCACGTGTTTCAAAATTATTTCCACAGGCACAATGTACCGTTGCTAACTGATATTCCGGATGTATTCCTTTTTTCATTTTATTTCTTTCTCCTCGTTACTATAATTCTTTTAATGTTTCTTCTACTAAATCCATTGCTCTTGCTAAATCCTCATCTGACGCTGCATAAGAGAATCGAACATTGCCATCGCTTCCAAATGCTTTCCCTGCAACTGTAACCACTGACTTTTGTTCCAGCAAATACATGGATAAATCATTAGACGACTGTATTTTTTTGTCAATACCCATAAGCGAACTAAAATCTGGGAAAACATAAAAAGCACCGCCAGGAGTATCACAATGTACGCCATCCATTTCATTCAAGCGGTTCACAATATAATCTCTACGCTTCTTAAATATATCACGCATTTTAGCTACTTCGGACTGGTCTCCGGTAAGCGCTTCAATTGCTGCCACCTGAGCAATAGAACTGGGGCAGGAAGTACTTTGTCCCTGCAATTTCCCCATGGCCTTTATTACTTTTTCATCGCCGGCTGTATAACCAATTCGCCATCCAGTCATAGCATATGTTTTCGAGCAGGACTGAAAAGTTAATACTTTTTCGGTGTTTTCTCCCAACATTGCCGTGCTGATATAAGTTCTATCATAGGTTAACTGTTCGTAGCATTCATCGGAAAAAACCCAGGCATCAGCTTCCTTGGCGATTTCTAATACTTTTAATACAGCCCCATCACTCCACACTCCACCTGTAGGATTAGAAGGTGAATTAATTATAATGCCTTTGGTCCGGGAAGTGATTTTGGATTTTAAATCATCCATAACTGGTTCAAATTGATGGGTTGAATCTGTATTTACAAAAACAGGCTTTGCCCCGGTAACTGAAACGAAATCTGGAAAGGACACCCAATAAGGGGAGAAAATAATTACCTCATCTCCAGATTGAAAAAGTGCCTGGCAGGCATTGTAAAGGGAGTGCTTGCCACCACAGGAAATAAGAATTTGTGATGGGTCATAATGCAAGTTATTGTCTCGACTCAGTTTTTCAACAACAGCCTTTTTTAATTCTAAAGTTCCCCCACCAGGAGTATAACGAGTATGACCTTCATCAATTGCCCGCTTGCCGGCGTTACGAATATTTTCAGGGGTTGGGAAATCAGGTTCACCAACACTAAGATTTATTACTGGCTTTCCAGCAGTGCGAAGTTCTGCAGCCTTTGCTGTCATAGCCAAAGTCGCAGAGGGAGAAATTCTTCCGATTCTATCAGTCAACATATATTAAGTACTCATTGAATCGAGAAATTCACGATTACTTTTGGTATGTCCCAATTTTCCAAGAAGGAATTCCATTGCTTCTACATTGGTCATTTCATCTAACAATTTACGCAAGAGCCAAATTCGAGAGAGGTCTTTTCGTCCCATGAGCTTATCTTCACGGCGAGTACCTGATCGTTTTATATCCATTGAAGGGTATACACGACGGTCGCTGAGAGTTCGGTCAAGCACCAATTCCTGATTTCCGGTTCCCTTAAACTCTTCAAAAATAACTTCATCCATTCTACTGCCTGTATCAATTAAAGCTGTTGAAATAATAGTAAGACTTCCACCATCTTCAACATTTCGTGCAGCACCGAAAAAACGTTTAGGTTTATGCAGGGCATTTGAATCTACACCTCCCGTAAGAATTTTACCACTATGGGGGATTACAGTATTATAGGCTCGAGCTAATCGAGTTAGAGAATCTAATAAAATAACAACATCTTCACCGCCTTCAACCATTCTTTTTGCTTTTTCAATAACCATTTCACTCACCTGTACATGCCTCTCAGCCGGTTCGTCAAAAGTGGATCCTATTACAACAGCATCCACAGATCTTGACATATCCGTAACCTCTTCAGGACGCTCATCAATAAGAAGAAGAATCACCTTAATTTTAGGATCATTAGTTGTAATGGCATTGGCAATTTTTTGCATGAGCATAGTTTTCCCCGTTTTTGGCTGTGCCACAATCAGTCCACGCTGGCCTTTACCAATTGGAGCAAGCAAATCAATTATTCGGGTAGAATATTCCTTAGCAGTAGTTTCCAGTTTGATATGTTCTTCAGGAAAAAGAGGAGTTAAATTATCGAAATATACAATATTTCTATTTTTTTCCGGGGCAACACCATTTACAGTATCTACTCGGAGTAATGCAAAGAACCTTTCATTGTCTTTTGGCGGACGAACCTGCCCAGAAATTTGATGTCCTGTGCGAAGCTTAAATCGTTTTATTTGAGAATGAGAAACATAAATATCATCCGGACCGGGTAGATAGCTATAATCTTGAGAGCGCAAAAACCCGTAACCATCCGGCAGGACCTCTAATACTCCAGAAGCGAAAATATTGCCCTTTTTCTTTGCCTGTATTCCAAGAATCTCTTTTATGAGATCCTGTTTCCGTAACCCGGAAAAATCGGTTGACCCAAGATCACCTGCAAATTTTTGCAGTTCTTTTACCGTCAACCCTTGTAGTTCACTGGTATCCATATAATATCCTTTTGATTAAAATTGAATTATGTAATGAGAAAATTTAATATTGGATTTTTCGAGGAATAGGGAGTTATCCCCGTAGCCAAATATAAGGACTCTTTAATACTTGTCAAAGGTTATTTTAAACACTTTACTCACTGCAGGTCCAAGGCAATGTGAGCCAATAATTGCCAAACCATCTTGAATTTTAAGTTTTTCTAATCCCAGTTGAATTGCTTTTTCTGGATAGGGAATTATTTCAATTTGATTTTTGTTGGTGAAATATTCACCCAACACCTTTGCAGACATGGGGTTTCGTCCCGGGGTCTCTGTACAAATAATATGTTTAAATACTTTTTGAAGTGTTGTAATGAGGGGTTGTATATGCTTCCGAGCCTGAAGCGCTATTATTAAAACTGATTTACCTGAAATACCTAAAGTTGAATAATAAACCAGAAAAGATCTGATACTTTCAATATTATGGGCTACATCAAATATTACTAATGGATTTTCCTGAATATGCTGGTTTCTGCCAAACCATTGTACGGATTGTAAGCCATTTTTAAGGGTAGTTTTTTGAATATCAAAATTATTGATATATTTCAGAGTAGAAACAGCTAATTGGGCATTTTCCTGTTGGGTTGTCCCGGGGATATTTACTTTAATAACAAAGGGTAATTTGTCATTAACAAAATGAATTGGTACATTTATTCTTTCTCCCTCTTTTACGAGAACAGCTGCTACCTCACTATCTTGTTTTGCGCTTATACAGGGGACACCCTTTTTTAAAATGCCAGCTTTTTCAAAGGCAATTTCCGATAAGGTTTCTCCTAAAATTTCCACGTGATCAAGAGAGATTGGTGTAATTACCGTTGCCAGGGGTTCACAGATGGAAACGCTGTCTAACCGTCCGCCCAATCCTGTTTCTAAAATTGCAATGTCCACATTTTCATTCTTAAAATACCAGAACGCCATTGCTGTTATCGTTTCAAAAAAAGTAGCTTCAGTTTTCTCTATTTGGGATTTATACATCCTGATGAATTTATCTATGTCACTATCTGAAATTGGGATGCCATTAATACGGATGCGCTCATTTACATTCACCAAATGAGGAGAGGTAAATAATCCGGTTTTATATCCTGCGGTAATAAATATATTTGCCAGCATTGCACACACAGAACCCTTACCGTTTGTTCCGGCTACCTGTATTGAGGGGAGCCCTGATTGGGGGTTTCCACAGGCAGCCATCAAATCACGGGTACGCTGAAGACCTAATTTTATTCCTCTGGTCTCAATTGAAAGGAGATACTGAATGGAATCCATTAAACGATGGGAACATGGGTTACATTATTTAATTGACGACCTAAAAACCGACTTCCAAGTTCATCAAATTTTTGAGGGAAATCTGTTACATAATACTTTATGATTTGGGAAGAATTGGAAGAGTTTTCACAATTTTGACTCTTTAAATATTCTTTCAATTTAATACCAACTGTTTCACCAGAATAAATTAACTCAATTTGCTGGGAAATAACGCCCTGTATTGTATTGGCCATGATGGGATAATGTGTACATCCTAAAATAAGTGTATCAATATTATAATCCCGGAATTCTTTTAGATATGTTTCAGCAATGTTTTTTGCGATGGCTGTGTCAGCCCATCCTTCTTCAATAATTGGCACAAACAGGGGACATGGCACCTCTTTAACAAAACAGCGGCTGTCAAGCTTATCAAACATTTTAGAATACGCCTGAGATTGGATAGTGCTGAAAGTACCCACCACCCCTACGTTTTTACTTTTGGTAATAATTATAGAATACTCAACTGATGGCGTTACAACATCAAAAAGGGGGATTTTATAGATTTGCTTCAGTTTTTGATAGGCGACTGCTGAAGCAGTATTGCAGGCAATAACCACAGCTTTTGTTTCATGTTTCTGGAAAAAGTCCATTATGTGTTGGGAGTATCGGATTACAGTTTCAGCAGATTTAGTACCATAGGGAACATGTGCAGTATCTCCGAAATAAATAAATGATTCATTTGGGAGTATTTTTTCCAGAGATTTGAGAACGGTTAATCCTCCTAATCCGCTATCAAATATTCCAATTGGAGAATTTTGTGAGGGTTTAATTGTCTCCATTTAGGGGATTTTCGTATTTATGTTTAAAATTATCGTATGCGGAAAAGATAGCCTGAGCGATTTTTTGACGGTAACGAGATTGTCCCAGCAATTTACTTTCATTTTTATTACTGAGAAACCCCGATTCTATTAGTACATTGGGCATAGAGGCTCCCACAAGTACATGAAATCCAGATTGTTTTACACCTCTATTTGGTGAGGTGAGAACCTTATCAAGCTCTCTTTGAATTTCAGCAGCGAGAAATTCACTTTCTTTCATAAAAGCACTTTGAGCCATTGTGTACAATATCAGTTTATCATTTGAGAGTTCTTCATATTTATGATATAATTCTTCCAAAGCAATCACCTCATTTTCACGTTGGGCGACTTCAATGGCATCTTTGGTTTTTCCCGGACGAAGTAAAAATGTTTCGAACCCTCTTACGCTGGGACTTCCGGGAACTGAGTTTGCATGTATTGATATAAAAATCTTTCCACCAGAATCGTTTGCAATTTTTGTACGCTTCCAAAGGGGAATAAACACGTCTTCATCCCGTGTATAGATTACCTTAATTCCCATATTCACCTGAATGAGTTTACCCAATTTTTTGGCAATGTCTAAGGTAACTGTTTTTTCCTGTAAGCCACCCCGTCCAATAGCTCCAACATCTTTCCCACCATGACCTGCGTCAATAACAATTGTATCCAAAAGCCAGCGTCTGCGCATTTCTTTAATTTTATCAGCATTTTCTGCCATTTCAGTTCTGAGAAAAATAGAAATATGATTATCAACTGTTTCAATTTCAAAATCGTCCACTTTTGATTTTAAAAGAAAAGAAATCTGAGCAGATTCAACCGATTGAACGGTACGGACTCTCACAACAGGTTTTTTCATTTTTGAATCAGCCATATTAATTGAGTCAACCAAAGCTCCAGCAATAGTAATGTTCAGCCACCCTCCTCGTGTAATAGAGGCTGCTAATACATCTTTTGTAAAGTGCTTGGAAGTGTTAATTTCGATGATTGTTCCATTCACTTTATTTTTCACCGATAGACCATTTACGTTGTAAAGTGGTGCCGTAGTCAAAACAAACTTTTCTGAGGAATCAACCAGTGCAATAGGTAATCCAGATTTATTTAATATATCAAGAAATGGATTGACTGGAATAAAAAAATCATTCCCATCATATATCACGGGTACATACATGTGATAGGTTTCATCATTAACCCGAATGAAGGAGGAATGTGGTGATAATACTAACTTCACATTTTGAAAACGGAGCTCTAATTTTTCTTTATCATCATAAAATATTGTACGAATGTTTTGAGTTTTGGCATATTCCACCGCAGAAATATATTTGGTACCATTTATATTGTATAATTTGGTTTTGGAAATTAATTCTGCTTGCCCGCTTAGCAATTGAAATAGAAACAGGCAAAAGAAAAGTGCTGTTTTTTGATTGAAAATAGTAGAACTCATCCTATAAAATTTACCCTGTTTGAAATTCAGAAAACAATATCCAACTGAAGTCCCATTTCAGGTTTCCATTTCTCTGAAATTTCTTTTTTACTTTGTGTTGAATATCGAAATGAAAGGGAATTTGAGTCATTTAATTTCCAATTAACTTTAGAATAAATTGATATTCCCTCCAAATAATAGGGTTGTATTCTAAATTCGCCCTTTAATCCCGGTTCAATTAGGTAGAGACGAGAATCCCAATTGTCCATATTAAAATAAATTGCACCCACTACGCCAGACCAATTTTCAAAATGATACTTTAAAGATTGCATCTGAATAAGCTCACCCCTTTGATTGCCTGGTTTTAAAAGAATGGATTTCCATTTTAATACGATCATTTTTTTCATGGTGAAGGTGTAATAATATTTCATATTCTTTTGAAGATTGTAAATGCTGTTATTATTAAAAAGTTCGATAATTGTTTTTCTCCGAGCTTTCAATTCAAATGTTCCAACCCCCTTTTTCTTATATAGAAAACCAGTTAAAAAATCATCTCCTGATTTTATTGGCATTGAGAATTCATTCTTTACTTCCCAGTACAAATCTGCCCATCCATAGATAGTAAATCTATTTATTTTTTTTCGGACGGATATCAATACACCAGTCTCATTTGTTGTTTTCCCAAACCCGGTGGCAGGACGCCCAGAAATGGTTTTCCAATTTTTGGGTAAATACCGAAATTGTCCCAGCCAAATGATATCATTACTATCGGAGAAAAGTTGGAAATATTGAGCAACCTCATTAGATATTATGGCAGTTTCACCTGAAAATTGGACAAAATTATTTTTTAAATGATAGGAAATAGAAAGACCTAAAGACCCCTCTTTTGGTAAGACAGCCACCAGCATACCATCCAGGCTTTTTCCAGTCATGTACATTCCTGAAGAAACTGCTGAAGTTTCTACTCCCATGTAATAATTTGCCCTAGTTGTATTTTTCAAAATGAAAACGCCACCAGGGTTTGAGCTGGTCTCGGATCCTAGATAAGGTGAGATTTTCCATCTGATTTTTCCGGGAGACAGTAGATTTCCAAAGGATTTTATACTGTTATAATCGTTGCCAAATAAAAGTGAATTTCCAGTTTGAATTCGAGCATTACCAATAATAATATTGTAGTCATTGGTTTGAATTGACAAATACCCTTTTCTATTTTGAGCAAATTCTGTAGAAGAAGATTTATCCATCCTCCAACCCAATTGGAACCTATCATTTTCCAGCTGGATTTTCTGTTGCCAGTTCTCATTATTTCCATTGGGAATTATTCGTATTCGTTGGACATAATCAGCAGAATAAAATTCTTCAGGTTCAAAATAACTTTGAATAAAATCTTCTGCGTTTTCCCAAATATTTTCCTGTGGGAAAAGGATGTTTAATAAAATTAACCAGAAAAATTTAAAAGGTAATTTTAAAACCATAAGTGATTCCAAGATTTTGATGATGGAGAATAAATATTTGGGGTGAAATTTTTCCAATAAATAATTCACAGCCACCCAATATTTCCCCACTACTATTAATAATACCGAATTTTATTGCCAAGTTAGGGTGGAGAGTATTTTTCCAAAAAAATTGATAATCCAGAGGGTATAGCATGTCCTTAACAAAAGAAAATGCAAATCGATTTTGTTTATTCTCATGAAAAATTGAAATATTAATTATCTCTGGAATATCATTGCTTAAATTGGAGTGAGAAATAAATAAACCATTTTTATATTCGATAAAATAAGAGAGGTTGTCCGGGTTTGAATACCTGAGCCGAAGACCCGTGGAAAGGGTGTAGTGGGTAGAATAGTTTTCTAGGGAGATTATATAAGTATTCAACAATACAGCCAAATTATAATCATTATGCAGTGAAAATTCAAATTTGTTTTCCAACATATTTTCCTGGTAAAGTTTGTCACCGGTAGTCACCATATATATTTCATAATTTCCAAAGGAAAATGGATGGGAGAAATTCAGTGAAGCCAGTTTTAGAAATGGTTGACCAAAGGGAATAATTATTGAGAAAGATTTTTTGTTTTGAGAAATTTGAACCGAATCTTGATTAATGGGCAAACTAGAGCCAAGGTATTGAAACTTGAATGCATTTTCAAAGGCAGGAAATGCCAACTGGCTGAGGACAATTAATATGCAGATTATTTTCATTTTGTTAGGGACAAACTAAAAATTAACGTTAAGAAAGTTACATAATATACACCTCCTAATCTATTTTTCTTCTATCAATTACACGAAATACTTTTTCGCCGGGCTTTACCATGTGGAACTTTTCCTGTGCGATCTTCTTAATGTACTCCACATCATTTGTGAGCCGATTTAGTTCATCAGTGAATTCTGCTTCTTGCTGTATAAATTGATCAATTTCTGATTGTATTCGATTTCGTTCTTTTCGTAATTGGTACCATTTTATAACCCCCATATCATTAGAAATTAAAAATAATCCACCAACAATAAAAATAAGTGGAAAAATCATTATCCGGTTTTGAAGAATCGTTTTTTTTCTATAATTGTTTTTTCTTAACATCCTAACAGTGTTTTCCCGGCATAACGACATTTTCCATTTAATTTTTCTTCAATTCTTAATAATTGATTATATTTTGCAACCCTGTCTGTGCGGCAAATTGAACCAGTTTTAATTTGACCCGTACCTGTTGCAACAGCAAAATCAGCAATAGTGGTATCTTCAGTTTCACCAGATCGGTGCGAAATTACCGAAGCCATTCCTGCGGCTTTTGCCATTTTAATTGTTTCCAAGGTTTCGCTTACGGTACCAATTTGGTTCAGTTTGATTAAAATGGCATTCATAGATTTTTCATCTATGGCACGTTGTAATCGTTTGGGATTGGTTACGGTTAAATCATCTCCGACTAATTGGACTTTTTGTCCCAATATAGCATGTAATTTTTTCCAGCCGTCCCAGTCATTTTCATCCAGCCCATCTTCAATGGAAATAATTGGATATTGATTGCAGAGATTAACATAATATTCTATTAATTCTTCAGATGAAAGTGATTTATTTTCGGATACCAATTCGTATGTTTTATTTTCAGAATTAAATAATTCACTGGATGCAACATCCAACGCGATTGAAATTTGTGATCCATTTTTATAGCCAGATTTTTCTACTGCTTCCATAAGAAGCTCAATTGCTTCAGTATTGGATTTCAAATCTGGAGCAAAACCACCTTCATCCCCAACATTTGTATTAAGTCCACTATTTTTTAAAACGGATTTCAGTTTATGAAAAATTTCTGCGCCCATTTGCAGCGCATGAGAAAACGAATCTGCTCCAATAGGAAAAATCATAAATTCCTGAATATCTACATTATTATCCGCATGACTGCCGCCATTGAGAATGTTCATCATGGGAGTTGGGAGAATATAATCATCCCCCTCGTGAAGATACTCAAATAAATTTTCACCGTTTGAAACGGCAGCAGCGTGAACAGTTGCCAGTGAAACTCCTAAAATGGCATTTGCTCCCAGCCGACCCTTATTCTCTGTGCCATCTAAAGCAAGCATTGCAGCATCAATTGATTCTATGTCCAAGGCATCCATTCCAACCAGTTTTCCAGCGATAACCTGGTTCACATTTTCTACAGCCTGGATTACAGATTTACCACAATAGGTTAAATTA
>CAZGBZ010000044.1:11508-12011 GCA_964524135.1 uncultured bacterium | reverse complement strand
ATGGACAATCCATAAAGGATTTTCAGCGCCCCAGGCAGCTGGGGAAATTCACTCTGATATTGAACGAGGATTTATCAAAGCTGAAATTTATTCCTTTACAGAATTGATGCAGTATAAATCTGAGGCAGCATTAAAAGAGGCAGGAAAAATCAAGCAGGAAGGAAAAAACTATATTGTAAAAGATGGGGATTTAATATTTTTTAAATTTAATGTGTAAATTAATTGGGTGGCCGAACTCCAAAAAGTTGTTTGCTTGCTCGAGTTAAATATTTTTCTTCCTGTTCCGTCAAACTATCCCATCCAGTATCATTCAATTTGTCCAATATTTCATCTACTTTTTTTTTCATTTGAACTTCTTCATCATTTTGAGCTGAAGTTTTCTGTTTCAAATTTTTTAAACGCAAACGGTAATACTCCATTTTAATATTTTTCCAATTAAAAATAAAATAGATATATAGTACTCCAATAATCATCCCGGATAAATGAGTAATATGGCTCACATT
>CAZGBZ010000044.1:0-11459 GCA_964524135.1 uncultured bacterium | reverse complement strand
AACCATATATTTTACTTTTAAGGGGAAGAGTCCATATAAATATACCATCCGATTGGGGTATGTAAATCCATAAGCAACAAGTAAACCATAAATTGCGCCGCTTGCTCCAACAATGGGAACAATGGAATTTAAGCTGAACAAAACCGTCATTAATCCAGCACCTATTCCACAGGTAAAATAAAAAAGTAAAAATTCATTTTTTCCCCACTGCAATTCCAAATCTTTTCCAAACATCCATAAAACAAACATGTTAAAAAACAAATGAAGTAAACCTCCATGAATAAAAAGGTAGGTGAAAAGCTGCCAAATTTTAAAACTGTGCCACACATGGCTGGGGACTAATCCAAAGGAGCTGAAAAACAAACTTCTTTGTCCAGAAAGTTCAGTTAAAACGAAAACAACAATATTAATAATAACGAGCAATTTGACCCCGCTTGGAATTGTAAAAGTAGGGCGTGAAAATCTTTGTCGAAACCCCGGGCTGGTATATTGGTATCTCATCTAATTAGAATTATTGTTTTCTTCATTGATTAATTTACGAACCATAGCCATTGACCGTACCCGTTTCAATCCTTCAATATGAAAGGATGTAAATAAATCCAGGAATCGAATGGGGTTAAGAATACTATTTTCCTCAATTGTTAATGATTGTAAATCATCTAAATGTAAACTTGTTATTTTTTTGAGAATTGTAAAGCTGTTTTCTTCTAAATGAATTTGGTTTTGCATTACACATTTTTCACATACTAATTCCCCTGTATATTCATCAATTCCGCCTTGAGATATTTCCGAATTGCATTTGCTGCAATTTTTCAGATTCGGCATAAATCCCAATCGAATTGAAAATTGATATAAAAAAAATGCAAATACCAGCCAGAAATTTTGAGTTTCATCATTCAATTTTTCAAGTACTCTCCAACCCAGACGATATAAAACAGGATAGGGGTTGCAGTCAAGAGTGGCCCTATCAATAATTTCAACTATTGCCAATCCAAGGATAATTTTACTCAGGCTATTTCTGATTATTGGATATTGCTGAATAAAACTCGCATCTTTTAAAATCTGAATATCCCGATTCGATTTATTATAATATTGAATATGAATATGATTAACTGGTTCCAACAATGCACCGGTGATATTTTTTGGTCTTAAGACACCTTTTGCCAGGATGGTTACTTTTCCCCAATCTTCAGTAAAGGCACGGCAAATAATACTGGTGTCACTATAGGGTATTCTTTTTAGGATAATGGCATTGGTAGCTATCAACACAAATATTAGTTAGAAATTTGGGATGAAAAATTAATATGCCCGGGCAAAAATCACCTCATGTTTAGCGGGATTTCCTGAATAGATACACTTTTTATCTTTTATTTTTTCTTCCACCAGAATGCAGCGAATGGTGGCTTTGGTCTCCTTTTTAATAGCAGCCTCAGAATCAGGATTTCCATCCCACCCACAGCGTATAAATCCGCCATTTTCAATCAGGTTTTTAAAATCTTCATAGTTTTTAGCAGAAAAAGTATTCTTTTCCCTGAATTCAAATGCCTGATTGAACATATTTTTTTGAATTTCACCCAGAAGCTTCCCTAACTCTGTTGCAGCAGACTCAATTTCATAAGACTTCTTCTCGCCTGTATCTCTGCGGGCACAGAAAACTGTTCCACCTTCCATATCTCTGGGACCAACTTCGACTCGAATAGGTACCCCTTTCATTTCCCATTCATTAAATTTGAATCCAGGTGAAATTTTCTGTCGGTCATCTAACTTAAATCGAATTCCAATTTCTCCCAATTCTGTCAGGAAGGGTTCAAGAAATTTTTCAATTTCATTTAAGCTATTATCATTCTTGATAATTGGAATAATAACAATTTGTACCGGTGCAACTTTTGGAGGCAAGCGCAAGCCCTTATCATCACCATGCACCATGATAAGTGCTCCAACCAACCGTGTGCTGACTCCCCAGCTTGTAGCATAAACCAGCTCCTCTTTATTATTTTCAGTCTGGAATTTTACATCAAATGCTTTGGCAAAATTTTGACCTAAATAATGAGATGTTCCTGCTTGTAACGCTTTTTTATCACCCATCATAGCTTCTATACAATAAGTATCCACCGCTCCGGCAAAACGTTCGGCTTCTGATTTCAATCCTGTTAATACAGGTATGGCTAAAACTTCCTCCAACACTTCCTGATAGATATCCAGCATTTGCTTGCTTTCTTCCCGGGCTTCTTGCTCAGTTGCATGGGCAGTATGTCCTTCCTGCCATAAAAATTCGCTTGTTCGCAGAAACAAACGGGTGCGCATTTCCCAGCGTACTACATTGGCCCATTGGTTAATAAGAATGGGAAGATCGCGGTATGAATTAATCCACTTTTTATACATGGACCAAATCACTGTTTCAGAAGTGGGGCGCACAATTATCTCTTCCTCTAATTTTGAATCGGGGTCAATAACCACACCTTCTCCATCTGGTGATGATTTCAATCTGGAATGTGTCACTACTGCACATTCCTTGGCAAATCCTTCTATATGATCCGCTTCTTTTGATAAAAAAGATTTGGGTATAAATAATGGGAAATAGGCATTTACATGACCCGTCTCCTTAAACCGTTTATCAAAAGATTCTTTTATACTTTCCCATACACCATAACCGTACGGTCGAATGACCATGGTTCCTTTCACAGGCCCATAATCTGCCATTTCTGCTTTTGTTATTACATCCGTGTACCAACGGGCATAATCTTCACTTTTTAGGGTTACACCTTTTGCCAATTGAAGTCCTTATATTTGATTAAAATTAAGCTACAGAATTTAGCGTATTGAACATACCATGAAAAACAGATGATTATTTCACTTATGGATTAAATTTTAAGCTTAATCCAATAGGGCGGTGATCTGAAATATTTTTTTCGTAATCAGTCCAGCCATTATCGAAGTATTCTTCTAGGCGAATAGTCTGTACAGAAGAACCCTCATTTTCAAATTCATCAAATAGCTCATTTGTAATAAGTATATGATCCAAATGGCTGGGCCAATCAGGGTATGACCAGTTTGCTGATGATCCTAAGGCTATATTTTCATCTACAAAAAGATAGTTGTCACTGTCATTGATAAAATTAATAAACACATTTGCTGAATCCGGATCGGTGAGCTCATCATTCAAATCTCCAACCAAAATAACATTTTCACCACCCAAATTGGAATCAATATATGTTTTGGTGAGAATACATGATTGGAGTCGGCGATATTCTTCATCATCATATTCATCTTCAATAGTACCGTTACCGCAGCATTTATAATGATTATTAATAATATAAATAATTTCACTTCCCCATTCTACTTCCATAAGTAATGGCGTTCGCGTAAGATTATAATTATCTAATGATTGAATTTCTTCAATTCGGTTTATTATTAATTCGGCTTTATATATATATGCCAATCCCCATGATCCACTTGTTCTAAATCCACTCCATCCATTTAATTGGGCTACCAGTTGATTAAAATAATATTCATCTCCAATTTCCTGCATGGCCACAATATCAACATTCATAGAATCAATTAATTCTACCAAATAATCCACAGTAATCTCATTTTGTTTAGGAAAATTTTCTATATTCCAGGTAATTATATCAAATGTTAATTCTGAGCCAATATTAATTAATGAATTAGATGTATCAATTTCCCTGTCCTCAGCACATGATAAAAAAAATATAACAAGAAATGGCACTATAAAGATTCTGGTCATGGGAAAAATTATTGACCTATAAAGATGCAAACCAAGTGAGAATGATGAATTTCCTTGTAAATTACCCCACACATCAAGTTTTAAAATAAGGTTTACACATGCGAAAATCAGCTATTTTAATTACAGGTGCTAACGGTGAAATGGGTCATGGCCTCATTACAGCGCTGCATAAACAAAACAATGTAAATATCGTGGCATTAGATTTAAATCCGTTGGATGATTCTATTTCGATGTTAGCAAATGAAGAGCTCATAGGTAATATACTGGATCAAGGTCTGATTGAACAACTTAATGGCGAGTACGAATTCGATACAATTTATCATTTAGCAGCTCTGCTGTCAACCCGAGCAGAATTTTCACCTCGAGCCGCTCATGATGTAAATGTTGGGGGAACACTGAATCTGCTTAACTTGGCAATTGAACAGGGACGATCGCGGGGAAAGGCGGTGAAGTTTTTCTTTCCCAGTTCAATAGCGGTCTATGGTTTTTCTGGTTTAGATGAAAAAAATGCTGTGGGTCCCTTAAAAGAAGACAGCTTTCGAAACCCCACTACAATGTACGGCTGTAACAAACTTTATTGTGAACATTTAGGAAATTACTACACCAATAATTACCAGCGATTAGGGACGGAAAAGCATCAGCGCTATATTGATTTTCGCTCAATTCGATTTCCCGGTATAATTTCATCAAAGACAATTCCCACTGGAGGAACCTCGGATTATATTCCTGAAATGCTACATGCTGCGGCAAAAGGGGAACCTTATAAATGTTTCGTACGAGAAGATACACAGTTGCCTTTTATGACTATGCCGGATGCTATTTCTGCCATCTCAACCTTAATGGATGCTCCTGCAGAAAACATCTCCCGTACGGTATATAATATCAGGTCATTCGCACCAACAGCAGAAGAATTCAGGCAAAAGGTGTTGGAGTTTTTCCCCAATGCTGAAATTGGATTTGAAGTAACGGAAAAACGCCAGAAAATGGTGGACAGCTGGCCAGCTGATACAAATGACAGCATGGCAAAAAATGATTGGAATTGGAAGCCCACCCATGATATAGATTCTGGTATGAAAGACTATCTTATTCCCGATTTACAACTGATATATAAAAATTAAATTGGAGAAAATTTGAATACAATTCAAAATAGATTACAGGATGAAATAGCTGGTATAAAAACAGCCGGACTTTACAAGCAGGAACGAATTATTGAATCCCAACAGCAGGCTGAAATTATCGTAAATGATAAACAGGTGATCAATTTCTGTGCCAATAATTATTTGGGATTAGCCAATCACCCACAACTCATCCAGGCTGCTAAGGATGGTGTAGAAAAATGGGGTTTTGGACTGAGCTCCGTTCGTTTCATCTGCGGTACACAATCCATTCATAAACAATTGGAGGAGAAGATATCTACCTTCCTCCATACAGAAGATACTATCCTCTACACCTCCTGCTTTGATGCAAATGGAGGACTATTTGAAACCTTACTTGGTAAAGAAGATGCTATTATTTCAGATGCATTGAACCATGCATCTATCATTGATGGGGTCCGCCTTTGTAAGGCGCAACGCCATCGTTATCCCAACTCAGATATGGCTGAGCTGGAAAATATTCTGCAAAAAACAGAGGATGCTCGTTCCCGTCTCATTGTTACTGATGGCATTTTTTCCATGGATGGTTTTGTAGCCAATCTGGAATCTATTTGTGACCTGGCTGAAAAATACGATGCCCTGGTGATGGTAGATGATTCTCATGCCACTGGCTTTTTTGGACCCACCGGTAGAGGTTCAATTGAACACTGTAATGTCATGGGCAGAGTAGATATTATCACTTCCACTTTAGGTAAAGCATTGGGCGGTGCATCCGGTGGCTTCACCTCCGGTCGTCAGGAAATCATTGATCTGCTTAGGCAGCGATCCCGCCCATATCTATTCAGTAATACCGTAGCTCCTGCTATTGTTACTACCTCAATTGCTGTATTGGAAATGCTATCTAAAACAACTGCACTCCGTGATAAATTGGAAGATAATACCAAATATTTCAGAGATGAAATGACAGAAGCCGGATTTGATATTAAGCCTGGGGTTCATCCCATTGTCCCCATTATGTTAGGGGATGCAAAGCTTGCGCAAAACATTGCCAGTGAAATGTTGGATGAAGGTATTTATGTCATCGGATTTTCCTTCCCGGTAGTACCCAAAAGGGAAGCCAGAATTCGGGTTCAGATCAGCGCGGCTCACTCAAGAGAACATTTGGATAAAGCCATTTCTGCCTTTGTAAAAGTTGGAGAAAAATATAAAGTACTCAATAAATAAAAACCGCTGGGCATATTAATAGTAGGAGCAAGAATAGTAAGGCGCATTAGAATCAATTACAACAAGCTGGAAAGCATGTTGAACTGTACAGCAACTTTTCCAAGTTGTTGAATGTTTAATATGAGCAGGATGTTCTATCCATTTCACTTTCTAAATATAAAGTGGATTAACCGTGTTAATCCAAGAATCAACAAGCTGATGGGTAGGATAGTGCAACAACTTTTCCAAGTTGTTGAATAATTAATTGGATACCATTATTCTCATATTCGCCGCTTTTATCACCTCTTCCGTTTCGGCTGTTTTAGGAATGGGCGGTGGCATCATTCTCCTGGGAATAATGGCTATCATCATTCCTGAAGGTTACGCAGTGGTAGCTCTACACGGAATTATTCAGCTGGTGAGCAATTTCACCAGAAGTTTCGTTTTCCGTGAGCATATTAAAAAAGATATCATCCGTCAATATCTGCCCGGGGCAATACTGGGACTAAGTCTGTCAGCCCTCATAATTTTTATTCTCATTACTTTATTTCAGGTAGGGTCCGCAAAAGAAATCAAAATTGATTTCCTCAAACCCCTTATCGGTATTTTCATTCTCTGGTTTTTATTTGGTCGCAGACCTAAACCAAAAGATGATCACCCCAACTTTTTTGGTGTGGGACTGGTAAGTGGAATTACCACTGTTTTCATAGGTGCAACGGGACCCCTCATTGCCCCTTTTTTTCTAAAGGGAAAACTCACTAAAGAAACTATCATTGCCAATAAAGCCATTTGTCAGGCAATAAGTCATGCCGGGAAAATTCCCCTCTTCATTTTCTTTTTCCAGTTTGATTATTTTGCTGAGATAGAAGTTCTAATCCCTTTAGTGATCGCTGTATTCATAGGCACCAATTTTGGGAAGCAAATATTGGCTTTTATTCCAGAGAAAGTATTCCAGCTACTGTTTCGCGGAGCTTTGACGGTTATTGCAGTAAGGTTAATTGTTACGATATGGATATAAAGGTGCAACCCACAACTTAAGTCGTGGGTTACTGAAAACCTTCCTGAATAATAACCATTTTAATGGTTTCAATTATTTTTCTTTTCAAAAAAAAATTTGATTTACACAATCATGAGGTCAACAACCTAGAAAGGTTATTTTACTAATCCACCTTCTTTAACAACGAAAATCCCACCACAAACCCGGCTGGACCTAAATTCATAAAGCCAACATCCAGGGTCATATTGGTGAAACGGAATCCTGCACCACCTGAAAATCCAGCAATGACATCAGACGAAAAATCGCCTGTCAAAAAACCAGCACGATGGCTGCTGCTCCCTAGGCGGAGCGTTAGACGACTATCCGGCTTTAATTCAAACCCACCGGAAAAATAAAATGAGTCGCCATCACCAAAATAAGTAACAATATCTCCATTGATGATGAGGGGAATATAGATGGGTTCATAATATAATGCTGTTCGAAATAAGGCTGGGATGGGTTCTTTAATATCGGTGTAGGATTTAAGTAAAAAGCCAATGTTTTCAAGGGATAATCCAATTCCCAGTCTCTTTCTTAATAATCGACTCCTCATCCCAAAATTAGAAAATAAAAGTTGGGATTGATACCCAGCAATAGAACTAAGCAAATAACCGCCAGAAATTCCAATTGAGGTAATATTTTTATATTCCTTTTTGAATCCCGATTGGAGAAGAATGTCAAAAGCATAAGATTTATTTTCCGTTTTACTGTCTATAATGGTACCATAATTCATAATTGAAATCTTTGTCGATCTAATTCCCAAATTTGATTTATGAACAGATTGGTATCCCGTAAAATGAATTTTGCTCGGAAGATAAAAATAAGAATATGTATTCCCCTTTGCACGTTTTGAGAGGGATGCAGGGTTATTGCTCAGAAACAATCCATCATAGGCTGAGGCTGAATTGTGCAGGGATAAATTTCGGGCATCCATTGGGAACTGCAGAATTTCATAAGAGCCTGCCCCAAGAACCCATCCTGCAAATAGTAGATATATTAGTTGGGAAGTTCTTCGTTCCATTCGGTATTTTCTAATTCTTCTTCAATTTCCCATTGTTTAAGTTTCAATTTATTACGATGATTGCGATACAGAAAACCCAAAACCAAAATAATAGGTAAAATTACATACACATATTTAGCAGAACGCAAGAGAAAGACCCAGTTATAATTTTCTTCCAAATAGATTTCAAATTTGATCTGAAATTCAATATATTCTTCATTAATGGCCGCTTCCAGGGCCTCAGAAAACTCCATCCCAGAGCGCATTTCATTTAAAATATTCAGGGGTGTATTTTCACCATAATAATACTGCAGTGCTTCTACTGCTGCCGCAGATTCACCATAAGCTAATTTAATTTGTCCTTTAGAATGGATACCCATATTCCGTAATCGCTGCAAGGGAATGGTTTGTTTTCTCCAATGGGCTTTGGAAATTTCAATTTTATGAAGCAAGGAAAACTCGTTGGATCCTGCCATGGCCATACCCTCTTTAAACCATGAGGGAATGGTATAATAATTGGGAATGCGGAACATATAAATATGATTTAATTCATGCACGATGACTTCTTTCATTCGGATAAATGAAATATTTGCAATTCCCGGGGATTTTAGTATGGCCCGGTCAGGATTTAATTTAGCCACCGCAATTCCCCATTCTGGAACAGGACCCTTCGATTTTTCATGGAAATCAGCCATATTACTGGTTATATATACTGAATAGGATCGGATATTAACTTTCCCCAAACCTTCCACCAGTTTTACAGATTCATCCTTTATAAGTTGAACAATCTCCGGAATATCATCCACTCTACCACCATAAATTTCAAGGCTGCATTCACCCAGTGCGGTGGGAAAGGTATCCGAAAATACCTGGGTACCAAAAATGGAAATGAATAAAATAAATCGTATCATTTTTATAACATAGAAACTGGATCCACATCAATTAATATACGAACCCCTTTCCATTTTCGCTCAAAAATTATAAAGCCAATTGTACTATGTATAAATTGATTAAGACTGCTGATATTTCGGCTCTTGGATTTTATTATCAAGTGTACACGCCAACTCCCCTTAATTTTTTCAATAGGAGCTGACGCAGGTCCCAATATTTTATAATTTGAATTTCCCTTTAATTTTCTTCCAACCTTTTGGGCAAAATCATCCACAATTAATTTATTTTTCCCAGTAAATAAAATTCGTCCGATTCGTGAAAATGGTGGATAACTTAACTCCTGTCTCTGTGCCAAAGATACATTGTAGAATTTTTTGGTATTTAATGCAGCTGCCGTCTGAATATAAATATCGTCCGGATTATAGGTTTGAATAATTGCCTGACCTGGTTTATCCCGTCTTCCGGCTCTTCCTGCCACTTGGTAAATCAATTGAAATACCCGCTCACCTGCCCGAAAATCGGGAAAAAATAATCCGGAATCTGCATTGATAACCCCTACCAAAGTGACATTTTCGAAATCCAAACCTTTGGCAATCATTTGAGTGCCCAACAATATATCTGCTTTTCTATTGGCAAATTTTTCGAGAATTTTTATGTGGTATCCTTTTCCGCGTACTGTATCCATGTCCATCCGTAAAATTTCCGCCTTTGGAAATTGCTGCTGCAACACATCTTCTACCTGCTGGGTACCGAAACCTGAAAAGGTCATATTTTCTGCAGGGCATTTATTACATTGCGATTCAGGTATTTCAACTGCCTCACAGTAATGACAATGTAAATTATTATCCGTTCGGTGAAAGGTTAATGCCACAGAGCAGTGATTACATTTCTTAATCTCACCACATTCCAGACATTGATGAACACGGGAATATCCTCTGCGATTCTGCAAAATAATTATCTGTTCAGATCTTTCCAAACGGTCATTTATTGCCTGGATCAATGACTTGCTTAAAAGTACACTACCATCATCAGAGTATTCCTTTTTCATATCAACCAGTTCAACAGCAGGGTAATTTGATTTTCCAAAACGCTTAGTGAGTTTGAGAAGTGTGAATTTTTTTTGCAGGGCATTATAGTAACTTTCCAAACATGGAGTGGCACTGGTTAAGAGTACAGCTGCATTGGCTAGCTTGCCTCGAACCATAGCTACATCCCGGGCATGGTAGCGGGGAGCCGGGTTTTCCTGTTTGTACGATGACTCCTGTTCTTCATCAACAATTATGAGTCCCAAATTTTTCAGCGGGGCAAAGATAGCAGATCGAGCACCAACTACTACGGAGTATTCCCCCTTTTTTAACTGCTGCCAAGTCCATCCTTTTTCAGCTTTTGTCATTCGACTATGCCAGAGGGCAACCCGGCTTCCAAAGGCTTTCCGAAACCGGCTGGCAACTTGTGGAGTAAGAGCGATTTCTGGTACCAAAACCAGCACAGATTGACCAGCTTCAACAGTAGTTTGTGCCAACTTCAAATATACCTCTGTTTTTCCTGATCCGGTAACTCCATGCAATAGGTATGGATGAAATCCTTTCCCCGTATTTTGGATACTGTCGACCACTCCCTGTTGCTCAGAAGATAATTGAATATTTTGAAATTCACCTGGTCCCATAATTTCAAAGGGGTCGGTTATTTGGGGTAGGGACAGCGATTCAACCAATCCGGCTTTTTCTAATTGACTGCAGACAGAATGAGGTGAAGACGCAAACTCGGTGAGGGATGCTGTTTTTACTGGTTCATTAATATTGGAAAGCGCTTCCAATAACCGTTTTTGGGCAGGCTTTTTATTTTCAAAAGTGGATATTTCCTGTAATCCTTTTGTTGTGATTTTAACAAATTGAACCTGTTTTGGTTTGTATAATTTCAGAAATGAATTAGGTACTGCTGCTTTTAATACCTGACCCATTGGGGTGATATAATACTGAGATATCCACTCCAAAGTCTGCCACAATTCTTCAGGAATATGTAATTCTTTTTCCCGTATAGAATCAATGGTGAGAATTTTCCCTTTATATTCTGAAACCGTATTCACTGCCACAACAAATCCCGCCTGCAATCTTCGGTTGATGGGGGCATTTACACAGGTACCAGGCTGAACGGTACCATTTAGGGAACTAGGAATTTTATAAGTAAAAGATCTAAAGCTGGAAATTGGAAAACTAACTCGAGCGAACATAGGTATAATTTAATCTGAGATAACTATGAATTTACAATAGTAACCAAAAACAATAAGGGCAGGAAATATCCTGCCCCTACCATAAATACTCTTGGTGATTTTATTAATAATCACCGGTCAATTAAAATAATCGTTTTTACTTCTCAGCTGTAACTTTCAACTTAACTCTACCGCTGAAACCATGTCCCAATTTCACATCTACAAAATATTTTCCAACATGATTAATTGTCTCTTCCATTTCTACCTCTTTTTTGTTTACG
>CAZGBZ010000043.1:0-12176 GCA_964524135.1 uncultured bacterium | reverse complement strand
AATACCACTTCTAAGTTTTGCTAAATTTTACTTTAGATCAAACCCTTGTTTTGCTGTATTTTCTGGCAACACTGGGGTTTGGCTTTTATAAGCGGTCAGATAAAGGTATAAATTCCTTCCTATTTGCCGGGAGGAAGTTAACTATTTCCGCTTTAGTGGCAACCTTGGTAAGCACTTGGTATGGTGGGATTTTAGAAGTAGGTCGTTTTACTTACGAAAATGGCATCGTCACCTGGATAATCTTCGGGTTGTTTTATTATATAGCCGCCATCCTATTTGTAAAATATATCGCTCCTAAAATAATTGAGTCCAGCATTCCCACCATACCGGAGCTCTTTCTGAAATCATTTGGTAAGGTCCCTGCTCTCATTGCCATAGTATGTGTTATTCTCCTTACGACCCCTGCCCCTTATTTGAAGATTCTGGCTACCCTATTTGATTTTGTCTGGGCCATTCCCCTGTTCTGGGCCTTGGTATTGGGTTCGATTCTATCAATAGGGTATGCGGTTAAAGGAGGGTTCTCAGCGGTGGTGCGTACTGATCAACTCCAATTCATCCTCATGTTTTCCGGGTTTTCTATTCTTCTTTTCTCTGCTTACTCAGAATATGGAGGCTTATCCTTCCTCATTAAGAATACCCCGGAGTTTGCCTTCAGCATCCCCGGTAATTTCAACTGGACATTCATCTTTGTCTGGGGATTTATCGCCCTCATCACTTTTATTGATCCGGGGTTTTACCAGCGTAGTTTTGCTGGGCAATCCCTGAAAACAGTTCAAAGAGGAATACTCATTTCTGTTGGGTTCTGGGTGATATTTGACTGCATGACGGTGCTTTCGGGCCTATATGCACTGGCAATCCTCCCATCTGTAGAGACCAGCCCTTATCTGGATTTAGCCACTCTACTCCTGCCTCCATTTGCCAAAGGATTGTTTTTGGTCTCCCTTTTTGCTATTGTCATGTCCACCGTGGACAGCTTCACTTTCATTTCGGCTTATACTATTGGCAGAGATTTACCTACAGTCTTAGGATTCAAACTATCTGATGAAAAATTGATTCAGATCACCCGTGTCGGGTTGCTCATTACTGCCATCCTTTCTATTTGTCTGGCTCTTTATTTTGAACATGCTGTGGATATCTGGTATCTGGCAGGCTCGTTTGTAATTCCAGCGCTACTTATCCCGCTGATTGCAGGGCTGTATCAGGTACAAATAAGACGACCAATTATTCAACTACTCCTGCCCCCTTCAATTGCAATCTGTTGGCATATTTATGGAATTACCCACCCAACTATTGAGGGTCACCCTGATTATTTTTTGGGATTGAATCCTATGTATCCGGGAGTGGTGGTGAGCATGGTTTTATTTACTGGGTTTAGAAAGGAGAGAGACAATAAAAAATAACCATCCATAATGATTAATTTCCTCCTATATTTAACTCAGTATTTTTAACTTCTTGAAATAATTTGTAACCTTTTAAATTTGGATTGGTCTTATATATAGTTATTAGCTCAAATATGTTAACTCCTCCTAAGAAAATATAAATGAGCTTGTCTAGTAAAAAAAGGGATAGCAATTGCTATCTCTTTTTTTTGAAATTAAATTATTTTTACAATACTTCTTTTCAATGTTTATTCTATAAAATAATTATTATTAAGTGGGGGAAAAAGGGGTAGAATTAATAAAAGGAGAAGGGTATGGTGAAAATAAATTTTGTGAAAGAATAATTATTCACTATTATTTTTTCTTTAATATAACAAGCTTTTCCTGCGCTTCCTCAACTTCCGGATAGTAGCTGTCCATTTTTAATACTTCATTATAATCCACATTCGCCAGTTCGAAATCGCCATTAAGTTCATGGCTTTTACCGCGAAGGAAATGGGTAAATCCCTTCAACCAGTCGAATTCCATATGGTAATTATTGAGTATCCAATTGCATTTTTCTATGGAATTGGTATAGTCCTGATGGTTGTAGGCTCTTAATCCTTCAATATAAGTCAGTTTTAACTGACATTCATTCTGCTGTAGAAAAGGTCCTTTAGATGCAAAATCAGTTAAAGTAGGCATTAATTCATCCAATTTCTTCCACTGTTGGGTTTTAGCCAAAAGTTCCCCCTTTAGAAAGGCAAAATAAGGGTGCCCAGGAAATTGCTCAACCAATGGAAAATTAATCTGTTCTGCCTTGGCATAATCCCGCTCAACGTGGAGGTAGGCATAGGTAAGCACATTGGATGCTTCTACCCAGCTGTAACGTGATTCGTTTACGGCAATATTCAGATGATTTAATCCCACTTCACAATCCGTGGAAAGCCCCACTAATTTTGCTCCCCATTGCACTGGTGCTGATGAGAGACATGCAAAATATTCCATGAGACCTAAGGGCATGTACACATCTTTAAGTTCGCTGTCCATGTTTTGAGCTTTACGGATGTACTTGAGCCCTTGATAACCAAAATAAAGCACATCCAGCCATGCCTTACCAGCCAGAGCAGTTCGGGCACGGATTCCATAAGTAGAACCCAAATAGAGATAGTATTCCGGGTTACCAGGATATCGAGAAATTAAAGAATTATAAATTGGAGCCGTCGCATCAACCTCATTATTTAATTTCTCGTAGGATGCATCATAACCCTCTTGGGTTTGTGTATGCAGCCAATTTGCTGCGATGAGCACAAAAGGTGGAACGGGATGGGTACTGTCAATTTTCCAGGCGGAATCTAGAATTGTAATGGCACTTTCAATTTCGTAATTGTACATGGCATTTATGCCGTCTTGTACAATAGACTCTGCAGGAGAATTTTTCCTATTATTGGCTGGTAAAAGGATTGACAAGAAAAGCAGAAATGTAATAAACGAGGAATTCCTCATTTAATTTCACATAATTCTTTCAGGAGATGCTTACTTATTTCCTCAATTGGATTTTGCTTTTCTTCCTTACGCATATTTTTTAAATTGGGATACCCGCTTCCTGACTCTTTCATCCATTCTTTATGAAATTTTCCACTTTGAATTTCTTTAAGGGCTATGCGCATTTCATTTTGTACATGCTCATCAATAATACGGTTTCCTCTGGTTATGCCGCCATATTCTGCTGTATCACTAATAGCTTCATTCATAAATTCAAAGCCTTTAGAGTGAAACATATCCACAATGGTTTTTAGTTCATAATAGCAGACAAACCAGGCTGTTACGGGATTATAATTAGCTTCAAGTAATACTTTATATGCGGACTGCATAAGCTTTGGTATTCCGCCAGTTAGAATAATCTGTTCTCCAAATAAATCAGTCTCTGTTTCTTCCTTAAATGTGGATCCAAATACGCCCATTCGGGTAAGCCCAATAGCCTTACTGTAGGATAATGCAAGGTCAAATGAATTACCTGAAAAATCTTGATGAACGGCTATGAGACCGGGGATACCCTTGCCCTTTTTAAATTGTATTCTAAGTTCAGAACCTGCACCACTTGGTGCAGCCATGATTACATTTATAAATTCCAGCGGCTGAATCATTTTATAATGAATATTGTAGCCGTGGGAAAAAAGTAAGGTTTGCCCTTCTGTTAAATGGGATGCAATATCTTCCGAATAAACTTCCCCCATTACTTGATCTGGAATTAGCAGAGAAATTACATCACAACTTTCCACAACATCTCTTATGGCGGTTACGTTGAGTCCCTTAGCAACTGCTGTCTGCCATTTACTGCTTCCTTCTCTCAATCCCACCATTAAATCCACACCGCTATCCAATAGATTTAAAGCTTGAGCTCTCCCCTGATTGCCAAATCCAATTATTCCAATGGTTTTATTTTTTATTAGATTTAAATCCGCATCTTTATCTTTATAAATTTTCGCTAGTTTCATCTAATCAACAGCAGTGTCCGCAATTCCGGTTTTAAAGCGCAGGGTTGGCTTAATCTGAAGAATTAATATGGGCAGTAAAATCAAAGACCCGCACACAGCTGCAATAATAATAATGGTAGCCAAGAGGCCGAATTCATGGTTTGGGACAAATTCTGAGAAATATAGTACAAAAAATCCAAGGGATAGAATTACACCTGTGCTGATAATGGCTTTTCCAGTTGTGAGCAGGGTTTCAGAGACAGCTTTTTCATAATCACCAGAAATCTTATATTCCTGTCGAAATCGTGCCAGAAAATGAATGGTATTATCTACTGCAATACCCAGCGCAATTGAAAAAGTCATGGCTGTAGATGGGCGCAATTTGATGCCTAAATATCCCATTAATCCTCCGGCAATCATGAGTGGAATAATATTGGGCAAAATAGCCAAAAGTGATAATCGGAATGATCGAAATAAAAATACTATGGATAAAAAGATGATGATAAATGCAATGAAAAAACTGGTGGTGAGATTTTTCACCAGATGCCTGCCAGTACTAAGAGCCAGCAAAGTGCTGCCCGTTACGGTTATATCAATATTTTCCCCAAATAATTTGTGACCTGCTAATAGAATATCTTCCCTAATCTGCATTCCTCTATCAAAAGGTAAATCGGATATTCTGCATGAAATCCTTGTTTTAGAATAATCATCATTTAATAGAGCTTGTACGCGGTCAAAATCCACAGTGAATGATAATGCCTCATCAAGGGTATTGGGGATTTCTCTCTCTCCCTCACCCCATTCTTCATTGGCGAGCATCAAATAATCACCAGGAGTAATGGCAGTATTAATTTCCGCAGTTTTAAGAATTTCATTCTTGAAAGATTGGATTATTTTGAGAAATTCTGGATGCAAACTTCCATTCCCCCTTTTTGTATCGACAATAACTTCTAAAGGCAATGTCCCTCCCATTTTCTGTTCAACATATTGCAGATCGTCATAAAGGGGATTTCCTGGTTTTAAATCCTCTAACACCGAGGCATTATAATCGATTTTGAATAGTCCAAATAATGCCCCAATAAACAAAATAGCAGAAATAGTTATAATTGATCGCGGATGTTTTTGATTCCACCGATTTAGGTTATCCGCAGCAAGAAACTGCCCACCGCGAATAAGTCTGTCAATATGCTCATTATCTGGAGGACGAATATAATTCAAAATGATGGGCATGATAATGATGGTTAAAATAAACATGAGTATAACACCAAATCCCACCAGCAATCCAAATTGCTGAGTTACCTTAATATTGGTAAAACCCAGAGAACAGAATCCCACAGCAGTGGTAAAACTGGTAAGAAATAATGCTCCGCCAATTTTTTGAATAACCCTCTCTAAAGATTCCCGCTGACTCAACCCTAAACTTAAGCCCTCATGATATTTCATAAGCAGATGAATTGCATTGGATGCACCAATAATCATGAGCAGATTAAATGTTAAGTAGGACACCACATTTATAGAAATGTCTAAATAAGCCATAATTCCAGCAACCCAGATAAGCGTTGTAGAAATAGCAAATAATGGAATAAGAATACTTTTTACTTGTCTGAAAATAAATAGGAGTACACTCAGTGCCACGAGAAAAGAAATGGGGAGAAATACTGCCCGCTCCTGATTCATAAATTGGATATAGCGTGTCCGCAATACCGGAATACCTGCCTCATGCCATTCCCAATCCACCTTGCTCATAACCGTTTCTAATTGATTTACGACGCGCGTACGGGCATCCTGCCCCATGACATCATTTTCCAGATCTATCAGGAGAGAACCTGTTTTCCCATCGCTGGAAATAATGAGATTTGGGTAAATAGGATGTTGTAAAAGTTTTTGAACCTGTGTATTCCATTCCTCATCAGTTAAATCTTCAGAGAAATAATCTCCATCACCAATGCTGCTGAGACTGATTACCCCTTCAATTCCCTCAATATCCAACTCCATCATTTCTGTTAACTCAGCAACAGTAAAAATATTTTCTCTAGAAGTAGGATTGTTGCAGTCATACACCAACAATATTTTGTCATCCTCGCGGTTAAATTCATTAATAAATGCTTGATAAGAATCTTTTTCAGGATCACTTTCCGGAAACATCTGCTCCAGTGAAAAATCAACTTTGAGTCGCTGTTCAGACAAAAATGCATTATGAAAAAAATAGGCAGTAATAAGTAGGATAATGGTCATTACTAAAATGGGGAATTTCAGTATTGTCTGGCTTAATTTATTTAACATTTATTATTAATTGTTCTATTTTCTGGATAATCTGCAGATGAAATTTACACAGATTTTAAACCGCTATATAATAAAAAGCCCGGCTCCTGAACATATCAAGAAAACCGGGCTTTTTTGGAGGAGGAAAGTGAAATTAGCTCACAGATATATTCCTTACTGCTGGTTTTACTTCCTCTGCTTTTGGAAGAGATATTTTTAAAACACCGTTTTTAAACTGTGCTTTAATTTTATCCTCAACCACTGCATCAGTGAATTTGAAAGTCCGCTTAAAGGTACCGAATGAGGTCTCCTGCCAGATTCTACCTTCACCAGATTCTCTTACAGCATCTTTCCTTTCACCGGAAATGGTTAGAAAACCATTACTCACATTGACTTTCACATCTTTCTTATCCACACCGGGCAAATCTAAACTTACCTCTATTGTGTTGTCATTTTCATGTACATCCATTGACGGGTGAACCTGTGATGTTATTTCTTTATTCACGATTGAATGTCCAAATGCCTGAGCTACCATTTTTTCTACATCATCAAATACGTTAAACATATTTCTTTTGGGTGTCCATTTTACGAGTGTCATAACTATTTTCCTTTCTTATTATTTTAATTAGGTTAACACTTAACCAAGAGCAAGCGCTATGCCAAAAAGAAAAAACACATCTAACTATGTCAAATTGTTTGTTATGGGTGAAAGTTAGTCAGTTAGAATTGCCATAAGGACAAGCATGCCTGACAGTTTGTGTCGGTTATTTATTTTTTTGCGGGGAAATGGATTTGCTGTTTTTCTATATCAGGATTTTGGCGGAATATTATCAGGGTATGCCCAATAATCCCAACAATTTCAGAATGTGTTAATTCTGTGATCTCCTCTGACAAATTCAATTTTTCATCTTTGAATTCACGAAATTTAATTTTAATAAGCTCTCGTGTTTCCAGTACCTTTTTAATGGATTCAATAGTACCATCCGTAATTCCATATTTACCGATAAGAACTACGGGTTCAAGATGATGTGCTTGACTACGGAGATATTTTCGATCTGAACTACTTAGATTATTCATAAAATAACTTTGATTAAATGTCTATTAAATTACGATACTATTTGAAAGAGGGAATATAATTAGATGAAAAAAACAGAAACTGTATCAGTTAATAATTTTGTACACAGACAAAGCAAAGGTAGCGGCAAGACCTATACAATTGAATTATCCTTTGATGAAATTGCCAGACATGCTCAAAACCAATTGATAAACGGAAAATTTAAAGAAGGCTATCGTGATGGTGTGTTGCTTGTTCATGTAGATGAAAAATTATACCACCATTTCATTTGTCCTTTTGTAAAGATTACAAATGAGACAAAACTAAATGCCGCTGTAGTCCGGAGGAGACCCGAAGAAACTCCTTATATACAGATTAGAGCCCTGAACGGAACCCCACTGAAAACCGGATCTGTTGATTTAATTTTATACCGCCAGGATGTATTGGCTGAAACCAACGAACAAACTACTGATGCAGATTGGGAACTTATATCCTTTCATGCCATTCCCGAAGGAGTTAAAAATATGCCTATGGGACCCGTTACAATGATGCGGAATCAATTAGAACTCCCAGGGGGAACGAAAGCATTTTATGAATCTGATGAGTGGGCTAATTCTATAAAATTCTGGCAGGAGTATGCCATGCTGGAACCACATATAACTAATGACTACAAATAGTGGCATCAATGGATTAACAAAGCACTTGTACAATATGCTTTCCAGCTTGTTGGATGATTATGTATCCCCAATACTTTTTTTAAGCTTAAATATCTGCACCAGTTTCTCAAACCCCTTCAATTCATGGGAACCAAAATCTTCAATTTCATAATCATCCTTCACAAAGAAATAGGTATCTTCATCCATGAGAATATCTCCCGCAGTACCGGCACTATCTAAACGGGATGCTTTATTTACCACCGAACCAATAACGGTATAATCAACTTTTTCTGGAGGGCCAATATTTCCTACTTTAGCGTATCCAGTAGCAACTCCAACATAAACTGAAAATGGAAACCGATTCTGGTCTTTATATTTTTCGTCCAATTCACCTGCTTTTTCCTGCATAGCAACCGCTGACTTTATGGCTGCTTG
This sequence comes from uncultured bacterium, assembly GCA_964524135.1. GTDB lineage: Bacteria > Fidelibacterota > Marinisomatia > SCGC-AAA003-L08 > D37C17 > D37C17. The sequence goes on along the minus strand of CAZGBZ010000043.1, from coordinate 3,934 downwards.
TGCGCTGGTCACTCCATCTGGTGGATTTTCAAAAAAAGCCATAATTCCATCGCCCATATATTTATCTACGATACCCTTATTGTCAAAAACAATAGAGGTCATCTCTGAAAAATATTCTTCTAAAACAGCTTGAACTTCTGCAGGGTCTGCCTTGTCAGTAAAAGAAGTAAATCCTGCAATATCAGAAAATAGGACAGTAATCCGTTTTCGTTCTCCCCCTAATTTCAGCATATCTGGGTCATTCTTTATTTTATCCATTAAATGAGGGGACAGGTAACTTTGCAGGCTCCCTTCTAACACGCCCATGGTAACTTGTGATTGATAAACCAAATATATTAGTATGAAGCCAGTTGAACACCCCACCGGAAGTAAGATGGAAAAAACAGGTATTAACCAACCAAAATAAATAAAGGCTGTAAAATTGACCATGATATAGCAAATTAAAATAATGGAAGAAATTATACTAAAACTCAGAACATCCGTTTTGACAGCTAAGATGATTATTATCGCAAATAGAATCAAAACCAATAACATTGGAATATAAGGAGCTGATGTGTGAATAAATGTATTCTCTAAAATATTACTGATTAGAATACCGTATATCAAAGAATTCGGTACGGTTTGATCGAGTGGAGTATTACTGAAATCTTTAACTGCTGGAGTGTGATCTCCAAATATAACCGTTTTACCATTCAAATCTGGCGGTCTGGATAAATTAATGATATCCAATGCAGAAATACTCATAAATTCACCTGATTTTCTGAGAGTTTGAATTTTAGTTTCACTTAAATAGTTGATGATCATATTTCCATCCCCATCTAATGGAATTTCTACATCTTTCGTATCGATGCTGTCAATGGGAAAATCCCGTAATACCAATAACCGATCATTCACAACTTCCATCTTAGAAAGGCTGTAATCCTTATGTTGACATAAAACCCGTAGAAAAAAATGAGGTACTAGTATCCCGTTCATTTCTGCCACAATGGGTATTCTGCGAAGTATTCCATCAGCGTCTGCTTCAATATTGACAAGCCCTAAACTACCAGATTCCATAAATGCAGGTTTTGGTTTATAAGGTATATTTACGATGTGTTTTACTTCTCCAGGTTGCACCTTAGGTAATTCGTCATAACCAAGTTCTGACAAAATAAACCGCTGCTCATAAACCGTCAAAGATGTATCATCAGATCCAAACTCTACCAAATAAGGATTTACAGCTACATAAGAATCTTCAATCGCCATTAGAAGTCGCTGCCAACCGGTTGTATCTAAAGTTATGGTAAATAGTACATCAATTCCCAAACTAGTGGGGCCACCTGCATTTAATTTCTCAAAAGTTTCTGCATACTTATCATAGGGCCAGAGGTCTAATCCGGACTGTTTTTTTGAGATATCATCTAAATTGACTAACACCACATCCGAACTTATGTTTGGAGCTTTATCCAGATAGCTGCGAACTCCGAATTTTAGATCAGTTAATTTCAGTTCAAAATGATGAGTGAAAATAGGAAATAGCCAAAGCAACAGAAATACAACTCCTGCTGTTAGGGCACCACCTATTATCAGATGGCTATTAGATTGAGATTTTTGTGCTACGATGAGATAATCTTATTTATGATTGATAACAATTTTCTTAAAAGCAAGACCACCAGTTCCCTTGCATTCATGAGTGATACTTTGGTCTTTTAAAGTTTCGTCGTCTTCACCTCGAAAAGCCACTCCACCTACCAGAGGCTTATCTAATCTACTGGCTATACTGGATAAATCAGCTTTTGAATTAGGGTCTAAAGCATTTAATTGATCCTGAAGTTTTTTTGATAATTTTTGTTTACCCTTTTCCGGAGCTTTGTCATATCGTTTTAATAATTTCTTTAAATTAACTAACTCAGTTAGGCTATTTATGAGATAAAATGTTTCTTCACCAATAGGATCATCTAACGAAGACCAAGGCAATGCAGTGGTAAATAAAGTATCAGGTATAGTGTCTGAATTTACAGTATTTTCACCATCAGGATATAGCAGCATAAATTCACCCTGCGACCCTTTATAAATAACAAGAAAATCACTTTGTTTTTGATATCCAATATTAATTCTAACTTTATCATTCGTCTTGAGAACTGCTTGATCATCTAATATAACGATAGTTTTAGGGTCTGATGCTAACTGCCCCAAAAAGCCATAGCTAAAGTTTAATTCATTGTTTGCTTCTGCCTGAATTGAAGATAGTATAAATAATATTATCATTAGATTCTTCATAATTAATTTCTCCCTTTTTATTTTACCAGTATAATTTTTTGCATTTTACTAAACTGTAATCTATATTCTGAATTATAACCATTCAAACGAATAAAATACATTATTCCGGCATTATTTGAAGCATTCCAGACAGTATCATAATAACCAGATGAAAATAGTCAATTTTCAAGATAAGAAACCAATCTACCCTGAATATTATAAACAGATAAAACGATATCAGACTCTACTGGAAGTGCGTAATTAACCGTTGTGATTGGATTAAATGGATTGGGGTAAGCCGGACTTAATTCAAAATTATCTGGAATAGGGGAAAATATTAGCATCTGAGAACCACTACTTAAAATTTCATTTTTTGATGATATTTTAAATTTTATTTCCAGTTTTTGTTCTTCTATTGACTGAGCCTCGATATGTCCCAATGCAACCTCAGAAAGATCAATGTTCCCATTCAGGTTTATTAAATTCATTGCTTTTATTTGACCATCTTCAAATTCACGGTTTAGTGCCAAATCAAATTGACTATCTGTATCTGGTGGTTCAAACAATAAAGTACTATTTTCAGTATTGACTTCAAACCAAATATGATGTACTGGATCTGTATATGCAGAAATATGCATTATGAGTTGATTATTAACAATGTCTAAAATCGGAGGTAATCCAAATTCATCCAATTGTCTATTAATACGCCCTGAATTTTGTGAAGAATAATTCCACATGAGAACAAATGCCATTAAATCTTCAATATCCCATTGCTCATCAAATGCTGGTTTTAAATTGGGAATATCTTGGGGTCTGCATGGATTTCCATCTTCACAGGGTCCTAATTCATATTGATAATTTTCAGTTCCCCAATTACTAATTAGAATCGAGATATCATCAGAATCAAGCACTACACCCTCTTCATCATATCCGCTATTATTATAATCTCCTAAATAGGCTATGTAGTAAGTCAATGAAGTGTCAGCATAGACCTGCTCCATTTTAAATCCAGCTCCATCAGAGCTAATCATTGAAGCATCTAAATCTATATTAATAGTTCCACCAGAAGTTAATTCGTTAAAAGAAATTAGAATTATTTTATTATCTCCATTATTTCCAACATCAACTGAGAACCCATCACCATGTGAAGAAGATACAATTACACCTTCAGCACTTAAAGCTTCTATTTCAGTTGAAAATTCAATCTCTATACTTTTGGTATTTAGTGGTAGAATTGAATTTGGGGGTAAAGATATATCCATAATTTTGGGGATGCATGAATTGTCACCATTTGGAATACCACAAACATCTATACAAGTTGAATTATCTCCATTTGGAATACCGCAATCATCTGTACAAATTGAATTATCTCCATTTGGAATACCACATTCATCAGCACAAGTTGAATTATCACCATTTGGGATACCACATTCATCAGAGCAAGATAAATTATCACCATCACACTCTCCACATTCATCTAAACAACAACCCTCTACAGGATAACTACAACTTCCATCATCATCATTTGCTAAAACATTAAAATTACATGCAGAGGCATCCATGCACCCACTTTGCCCGGGGTTAATTGTATAATTTATTTCAGCTTCATAATAGTTTCCATTTTGCAATACGGGTGCCCTACCCCCACAAACTGGACCAGTCTTAGAGTTAGTATTGTAAGTTAACATAGTATCCA
>CAZGBZ010000042.1:0-12704 GCA_964524135.1 uncultured bacterium | reverse complement strand
AATAGGAGAATGCTCATAATTACAATACCTTTCTTCAATCCAGTAAAATGGAGTAGATGCACAAGTAGCAGATTTAATACCACTGCAATTCCTATATACCAGGTCCAGGCAACTCCCAACCATTGGAGAAAAAACACGGTGCTTAGGCTTGCAAGAAGCCCAATAATCAGAACTGGAGTGCTGAACTCTTTTTTCGATCTAGACAAAATAAACAAACTCAGCAATCCCCCATAGGTAAAGGAAGCAATTTTCAAACCTAACACCACTACTGCTGTATTGCCTTCATCAAAAAATAACGCCAGAAGAATAAGCAGAATTGCCCAAACAGCACTCACTATCATAGAGCGCTTCAGGCTGATATTTTTCTGCATCCAATCATGAATAGTGGATGATGCCAGTGAATTGATGGATGAACTCAGTGTGGACATTGCCGCCGAAAGTACACCAGCCAATAATATTCCCCTTACTCCAATGGGTAAATGTTCAACTATAAATGTGGAGAGCTCCCTATCTTTGGTCATTTCAATACCACCGGTATAAATCCAGATTAAAGAGCCTGCCAACAAAAATACTGCAAATTGTAGAAAGACAAAAAAACCACTGCCAATCATGGCTTTTCGGGCAGAACTGAGGTTGCCGCAGGTGAGTACCCGCTGCACCATCATATAATCAGCACCATGGGAGGCAAAGGACAGTAGTATTCCCCCAAGGAAAGCAGAACCGAAGAACCAGGCATCTTTGAACAAATTTTCTGTAGTAAAATGGAATATCCGGGTTTTCCCTGCTTCCAATAAAGGCTCCCAGCCTGAAAATTCTACAGAGTTCAAAATAAAAAATATGACAATAGCGCCCCCAGCCAAATATAACACAAACTGGAAGCTGTCCACCCAGAGAACGGTACGAATACCACCGGACAAAGTATAAACCATTGTGACTACACCGATAATAAGAACTGCCGCCCAAATGGGCCAACCCGTTACCACCTGCACCACAACTGCCGTAGCCAAGAAACGTACTCCATCTGCAAGGAGGCGGGATATGAGAAATATTCCAGAAGCGGTTTTCTGCACCGGTTTACCAAAACGTGAACCCAAGACTTCATAAATGGAAGTAATATTGCCTGTGAAATATTGGGGAAGAAGAAAAATAGAAACCAATACCCGACCTAGAATATAGCCCAATACCAATTGCAGAAAGAACCAGTCACCACGGTAGGCTAATCCCGGTACGGACACAAATGTCAGTACAGAAGTCTCCGTAGCCACAATGGAAAACATAGCCACCCACCAAGGCGTGTTTCGCCCGGCTAAAAAATAGTCCTCAGCGGATTTATTCTTTCGGGAATTATAAATACCGTAGGCAGAAATTCCTAAAAGAAATAGAATGATAATGGTTAGGTCAATACTGTGCATTTACTTCTATTCTGCAACTGGAGGTACAAGCGATTCCATCACCGCATTATAAAAATCTCTTCTCACCACATACATTTCCTTACTACCCTCTTTCCCTTTTCTACTGGGATGAACTCGATTAGTGAGAAGTACAATAATGATTTCCTGATTGGGGTCAATCCATAAAGAGGTACCAGTAAAACCAAGATGTCCAAAAGAACCGGATGAAAAATAATCTCCTGCAATACTTTTTCCAGACTGGGATGGTGTATCCCATCCTAAAGCCATATCTGAACCCTCAGGGATATTCTGCACTCTTGTGAATTCCTGCACCTGTGCTTCTTTAAAAAATCTTTTACCATTCCAGATACCTCCATCCACCAGCATTTGGGCATATCTGGCAATATCTTCCGCAGTGGAAAATAATCCTGCATGCCCGGAAACCCCACCCATGAGATAGGTATTTTCATCATGTACTTCACCGTGAATGAGTCTATCTCTGTATATGGTATCCAATTCTGTAGGAGCAATTTTCATTTTCCAGTCCAATGGAGGTAAATAGCGTGTACTTTTCATTTCTATGGGACTAAAAAACCAGGATTGCACCAGACGATCCAAGGTCCGTTCACTTACTTCTTCAATAATGGAACTGAGTAAAATAAATCCCAAGTCGCTGTATTCAAAATTTGTACCCGGTGCTGTATTTAATTCCATGTTAAGGATATAGCTTAAAATATCCTCTTTAGTGTGCATCTGTTCATCCAAAAAGAATTGGTAATATCCCGGCAGTCCGGAGGAATGGGTAAGCAAATGACGAATGGTAACATTCTCTTTTCCATTTCCTGTAAATTGAGGGAAGAATTGCTCTAAGGTATGATCCAAAGAAAGCTTTTTTTGAGATATAAGTTTCATGGTGACAGGTACGGCAGCCAAAACTTTGGTAAGGGAAGCTATATCATAAATAGTTTTTCCATTCACTTGAGGAGAATCCGGATCGTAGGTGAAATTTCCATAACCGCTGCTGTGAATAAGACTTCCATTTTGGACCACCGCTAGCTGGGCTCCGGGGAAAATCTTGCTCTTTATGGCATTGTGTAAAACTGTTTCGGCATTCTGAAAATTATTTGAATTCACCGAGCGCCAATTCTTAAATCTTTTCTTTTTTTTTATTCCAAATCCGCGGGGCAATTCAGGTGATAAATCTACAGGAAGCCTGCCATTCACAACCGAGCGTCCCCAGAGGGCGTCTGATGCAGCCTTTATGCTTACAGCTCCATAACCGAATGCACAGACATAAGTTTCCAACATTTTGTATGTTGGTAAGTATGGACTGCCAAAGCTGAAGGTCACCATGGAAATACCTGTTTTCTGTAATTCTGAAAGTAATAGAGAATGGGTTGAGTCTATCGTTGCAATTCCTTTATCCATGCGAATACGGACAAGCAGGGATATAACTATCTGATCGATTCCATCCATTTGGTTCAGCACATCCTGCCTACCCAATTCAGATATTGGGTCATTTATAAAAATTTCTTTTACATGTCCATGAGTGCGACTGATATCGGTACTGAAGGATTTTACATAGCCCCGGGCGCCGTCATCCAAAGAGAGTATGATATGTGCTAACGAATCTATTTTTTCAGGATGTAGAGGTAACTGATTATTATCATCTTTTACAAGGGTTATAGATTTCTTTGCAATTTCACGGGCTTTCTTTTGGTGCTCAGGTATTCCAATTATGCTTTCCAATTCTGAAAAAAGAGGCTGAGTTGAACCAGATAATAGCCCTAAGTCATGTTTCATTTTCCAAATTCTGTCAACAGATTCATTAATTCGATTTTCACTGATCCTCCCCGATTGCACAGCCTTTTCTATGGAATTAATGGTATGCTTTACATCCATGGGTAAAAGGAGAATATCAACCCCGGCTTCCACGGCACGTACTGCAGATTCCCCTGCCCACGCCATTTGGGTAAGCCCTCCCATTTCCATACCATCGGTGATGATGATACCATCGAACCCCATTTCAATACGAAGGAGGTCAGTTGTAATTGCCGCTGAATGGGAGGCAGGGTCTCCACTTTCATCCAATCGCGGAAGTGCTATATGCGCCAGCATGATCATTTTTACTCCTGCCTTTACCGCTTTTCTAAATGGGTATAGTTCAAGCGTTTCCAACTCTGTCCGTCTCCCTTCAATAGTTGGTAAACTTGTATGACTGTCAGTAGCCGTATTTCCATGGCCGGGAAAATGTTTGGCACAGGCTATGAGACCATTATCTTGAGCACCCCTGATAAATTCAGTTCCAAATTTTGAAACAGTTTCAGTATTATCTGAGTAGGATCGAAAATTTATAATAGGGTTAGCTGGATTATTATTGATATCCATCACGGGTGAAAATGTCACCTGCACACCCAATGCCCTGGCTTCCAATGCGGTAATTCTGCCTTGCTCATTGGCAAGGCTGCTGTCATCTGTGGCAGCAATAGCCATATTGCTTGGGAAGAGCGTTCCGCCTCCCATCCATTGTCCCAGACCTCTCTCATAATCTGCTGCTACTAATAAGGGATATTTAGCCCATTTTTGAAATTGCTGAATATTATAATAGCTTCCATGGATACTTCCGCCAAAAGATATTACACCTCCAATTCCATCATCCATAAGCCACTTTTTCAAGGATTTTCGATACCAGTGCTCACTGTGATAATAATCGCCCCGAATTCGTACCATAACCATTTGGGCAATTTTTTCCTTAAGTGAAAGTTTATTCCAATCTGATTGATTGTAGGTTTTTATGGGGGAGGATGTTAGTTCAGGCTGTGGTGGTACAGCACAACCCAATAAAAATATAAGTGGAAAAATTAATTTATTCATTAATCAAATTTCGCGCAACACGGGCAGATACTCCTGTGAGAAATTCATAAGGGATTTTTTTGTATTTCACAGCCATATATTCTAATTGAGTTTTTTCATCTGCACCGCCCCAAAACACCGCTTCATCCCCCTCCTTTATTGCATCCTCTTCGCAATTAATAGCAATGAGATCCATAGATACCTTCCCAATGATGGAATAATGTGAACCATTTATTTCCACATTGCCCGAATTGGAAAATATAGTGGGAATTCCATCTGCATAGCCTGCCTGAAGAAGGGCAATATTTTCATCCTTTTCAGCAGTATAAAGACGGCTATATCCCACAGAATCACCTGCTTTAATTTTTTTCACCAATACAACTGGAGCTTTCATTTTCATCACTGGCTTTAAATTATTGTGAGGCATTCCCAATGGTGATACTCCATAAAGAGAAATCCCAGGTCGCACCATATTAAAGTGAGATTCCAGACAATTTAGAATGCCTGCAGAATTAGCAATGTGGAAATAATGTGTATCAGGTAAAATTTCATTGGCTAATTTTATAACCATCCTGAATTGATCTAATTGTTGATCCCGAAATTGGGTATCGTTTTCCTCAGCTGTTGCAAAATGGGAATACACCCCTTCTATCCGAATTTCAGAGGTCTCTGCCAGCATTTTCATTATTGACTTAGTTTTTTCAAGGCAGACGCCCATCCGTCCCATTCCTGTATCAATTTTTAGATGGGCAAATATGGGTGAATTAGGGGAAGCATATTCTTTAAGCTCAAGGACATCATTAATTGAGTTTATTGTACAACGAACCTGCCCTGAATTAAACAAATTATAATTTTTTGAAGTAATTTTTCCCAAGTGTAAAATGGGTTCTTGAATACCGGCATTTATGAGTTCCACAGCCTCACTGCCTAAAGCAACACAGAATCCATGGACACCAATATCCGATAAAACATGGGCAATAGAAACGACTCCATGCCCATAGGCATTTGCCTTAATAACTGCCATAACCTTAGCATCCCCTACCATATTTTTAATGGCAAAGTAATTCTGCTTTAAGTGATTAAGATGAATATCGGCTTCAGGCTGGAACAAGGGTATCTCCTTTTACTATGTCACTTATTTTAACCTCAACATCATGTAATTTGGCTGCTAAAATTCCTGCTCCATAGGCAGGGGATATTGAGGAAAATGTCCACTTAATATCTGGGAAATTAAATCGAAGGTCATCATTTAAAGATTTTCTAAAAAAATCATTTCTAATAACAGACCCATTTCCTGATAATACAATATGGTTTTCATTATATTCTAATTCATCTGTTAAGGCTATAATATATTCAGAGACAGCATGAGTGGCTTCCTGCATAATAGATAATGCCACTTCATTTCCTTTTTCAGCCAATTCAATTATAGATTCCGCAATCCCTGCAATGATAGACACCGCATCATCACTTTCCTTTAGATTTTCCATTGCCACCTGATATTCCTCCTCACCAACATGTTTTAAGAATACGGACATGATTTCTTCCAAGTCTTGATCTCCCAAAACAGACGTTTCATTTAAGGTTAGATTTAGTAGAGCTTGTCTGCCTATCCAATATCCACTACCCCTATCGCCCTGATCATGCCCCTTTCCTGCCTGCCTGACTGTTTTTCCATCTGCAATTCGGGACATACAATTAATGCCCGTACCAACCGTAACCAATATGCCGAAATCACCAGGACATCCCAGAACAAAGGCCGCTTCATCATCATTCATTATTATCGTCCGCTGAGATAATTTAATATTATCTAATTTTCCAAATACCATGTCGCGTCCATCCTGGCTGGACGACCCAGCCAATCCCAAGCCAACTGCATCCACATATTCTGTAGGGATATCTGCAACACTGCATAAATTTTTTATCATATCATAAATACGAGTTGCTGCATCCTCTCCATTTACAGATACATTGCTGCCCTTATCAATAATTGAAGCAATAGTTTCGCCCTCATCTGTAAATAAAATACCCCTCGTTTTGGAGGCGCCTCCATCTACACCAATTATATAAAATTTATCTTCTATATTCATATTTTTCTAAATATTTTATGACTGACTATAAGCGTAATAATACCAATAATAATTGTTCCAAGCAGGGTTAGGAAAAACCCTGACCAGTTAAATGGATTATGTAAAATTACCGTTCTGATATTTTCAAATGCTGTGGTTGTAGGAATATTATTAATAACTGATAGAAACGAATGAGGGTAGTATTTCAGTGGAATGAAATTTCCGAACCCCATGGTAATAGCTAAAAATAGAATAAATGAAATATTCACAAATATTATACCATTTGAAGCCAGCATACCAATAAATGTACCTAATACTGAAAAATGTAACATCAGGGTAAACATTTGTAGGGAAATTATGAGAATACTGCCTACACTCAAATATTCATTATTTAAAGTTGAAGTGATTAATATTGCCACAATAAATTGTCCAATTCCATACATCATACCCCTTGCAATATTTATGAGTATTAAATCCAGGTTGGATACAGGTGATTTAAGAAGCGCATCAATCTGCTGTGTCTCAAATTGTATTTTTCTCATCCGGCTGGAAGATTGCAAAAATGCTGTCATTCCAGCAGCAGTAATCCAAACTCCTCCGGCGGACCAATTTAAATAACGAATATCCAATATAATGAGCCGGGATAAGGGAATTGCTAAAATTACGTGAAGGACTATTGGAATCAACACCCATAATAATACAACTGAAAATATGTGTTTTTTAAATTCCAACAATTCACGCTTAAAAAGAGGAATTAATGGATTCATTCCAATCCTCCCTCCGTAAGGCCGATAAACAAATCCCTCAACCGGCAAATACTGGTATCAAGATCAGCTAAATCATGCTCTAATGCAAGACGTAATACATTGAAAAATTGCTGGCGCTCACGGGAATAGAACTCCAATTCCAGCCCCTTTAACCTGGGTCGCAGTACCCGTGGGAATTGCTCTAGCTGGTCCATAAACTCATTTGGTGGTTCCTTCGAAAATGCCAGGCGATAATTGGTGAGTCCATGGGTGGTTTCAATAAGTCTTTCCAATGTGCCATCCATTTTAATATTACCCTCATGGAGAATAGCAATTCTGTTGGCATAGCGTTCTGCTTCGGTGAAATTTTGAGTTGCAAAAATTATAGTTTTATTATAGTGGAGTTTATCCAATATATTCCAGACTGTACTTCTGCTATGGGGGTCCATTCCTGTTGTAGGCTCATCCAATAGCAACACTTTTGGATCATGAACCAGGGCACGGGCAAATAATATCTTTCTTTGCAAACCATATGCCTGGTCAATAGGGGATTGTTTTAAGAAATTTGTGAATCCCAATAAATCTGCCCAATGGAGTGTGTTTTTTCTGGCTTCGGCCGATGTTAATCCATGCAACTGACCATGGATGGATATATTATCAAATATAGTAAGGTCATCATCCAGATTGATATTCTGGGGCATGTACCCACACAAGGATCGTGTTTCTAAACTTCTGCTGCTAATATCCTGCCCGTGAATATATACTGAACCTGTGTCTTTTTCAATGAGACCCACCAGTAATTTTAAAATCATGGATTTCCCTGATCCATTTTCTCCAATAAGCACAAAAGTTGATCCTTTTTCTACCCCAAAGGATAAATCCGCCAATAGGGTTTTATTGTCGATGGCTTTTCCAACTGATTTAAATGTTATTGATGCTTCCAAAAATTTTAGTAGTCACTCGTTGTTAATTGGTTCTTGGTACTTGGCGCTTGTTTATTAGGATTTTTGAATTTTGTCACTTATTTTCAAGAATTTTTCTAATTTTTTTAACATTCAAATGGAGTAGCATAAATGAACCACCAAGCTCTTTTGCAAATGAAATAACTAATATGCTAAAATACAATGGAATGAGACCCAGAAATGCAAAAAATGATGCATCTGTTAGTATTGAAACCAAAACCACAATCAATACTCCAACAGGATAAATTAATAGAATTATTGAATCAATCATCAAATCCAGCCAACTAGTTGCAATATAATCTTTATCTAGTAAACTTGTGATAGAATCACATTCTACATTACTTAATAATTTTTCTTTGGAAAATTGCCAAATTTTTAATGGAAGCACTAATCCAAATATTATAATCCTTAATGAAATGATGATTGTTTTTTTCATATACGTCTCCTAATTAATTTTATATTTATTTAGCAAATTAACTTTTACTGACTAATATCAAATAACAAAAAGTTATTAAATTCAACACTTGCTGCAAAACCTTGTTGCTTGAAGCAAGTAGCCAACAGCCATTGGCTAAATTCAATGCGCTTCATACCAACTCTTGCCATAATTCCAGTCCACTTTTAAGGGTACGGATAATGTCACCGCCCCTTCCATTTCTTTAACCACCATTTTAGAAATAATATCTTTTTCTGATTGTGGACATTCAAACAATAATTCATCATGAATTTGGAGTATCATTTTACTTTTGTAGCTTTCGTTCTTCATACGTTTATGAATATTAATCATGGCAATTTTAATGATATCTGCTGCCGTTCCCTGTATAGGCATATTGATAGCTACCCGTTCTTCCGCTTGTACTATATTGCGATTGGTAGCGTTCAGGTTTCCTGTTTTTCGCCGACGCTTGTACAATGTTTCTACAAAGCCGCGATCTCGTGCCATAGACAGCGTTTCATCCATATATTTTCGGATACCTGGGTACGTAGAAAAATAATTGTCAATGAGAATTTTGGCATCCGCCATGGATATGCCCAATTCCTGGCTCATGCGGTAGGGTCCAGCGCCATACATAATGCCAAAATTAACCACTTTAGCAGATCGTCGTTGGTCAGGAGTTACCTCTGCTTCAGAAATACCATTTACCAATGCGGCAGTCCGACTGTGGATATCGGAATCTTCCTCAAATGCTTTGATCAGTTCCGGTTCCTGGGAGTAATGCGCCATGATGCGCAGCTCTACCTGGGAATAATCCGCCGATAATATTACCCAATCAGATTTCTGGGCTGTAAACGCTTTACGCACTTCCCGCCCAGTCTCCGTACGAATGGGAATATTTTGAAAATTCGGAGATGTACTGGATAAGCGCCCCGTTGCAGCAATTGTCTGATTGAGAGAAGTGTGCACTCTTCCAGTCTCTTTATTAACATAATTGGGTATGGCATCCACATAGGTGTTTTTCAATTTTGCCAAATGACGATATTTCAATACTTCTTCAGGCAGAGGATGATAATTTTTCAGCACCTCAAGCACCTCCACAGCTGTACTGCGCTTTCGGATGGGCTTCAATTCCAGCTCATCAAATAAAATCTCACCCAGCTGTTTTGGTGAATTAATATTGAATTCTCGTCCCGCCATCTGATGAATTTTTTTAGTGAGTTTTTCTAATCCTTCCCCAAATTTCCTGGATAGATTCGAAAGTAGTTCTAAATCCAGATACACCCCATTTTTCTCAATGGTAGTGAGCACTGGTATTAGGGGAATTTCAATATCATTATAGGGCTCAAATAAACTTTCTTCTTCTAATTTTTCCTTTAATATTTTCGTAAGCTGAAAGGCAATATCTGCATCTTCACTGGCATAAAAGGCAATATCCTCTAAGGGTACCTCTGCCATGGATTTCTTATGCAGCCCCATACCGATAAGATCATCAATGGGCACCATTCTATAATTTAAATAATCAATAGACAGGTAATCCATTTTGTAGGAATTTTTATCCGGGTGGAGCATATATTCAGCGACCATTGTGTCAAATACTATATTAGCAATATGTATGTCATAGCGGCTGAGCACCAAGGCATCATATTTAATATTCTGTCCACAGAAGCGAATATTATCATTTTCAAAACTGGATTTGAGTTTTTCTAAAACTGCATTCAGGGTTAATCCGTGTTTGGATTCTTTTTCGGGGTATTCTACAGGGATATAATAGCCCTCATTCGCTTTTACTGAAAATGACAGCCCCACAATATCCGCCTCAAGAGGTGTTACGGAGGTTGTTTCCAAATCGAATGATATGAGTTCTGCATTGGAAATTGTGGTAATTAACGAATCTAAATCTTTCTGGGTCAAAATGGTCTGGTAATTCTTATCCGGCTGCTCCAAAGCAATAACAGCATTACCGTTTAATGCCTCCACCTGGGTGACAAGGGAATACATTTCTAAATCCTGAAAATCATTAGAGAGCGCTTCCCCATCCATATCTTTGCGGATGAGTTCTTCCACATGAAATTCCACGGGCACATCACAGTGTATAGTCACCAGCTCCCGGGAAAGATGAACCAAATCCCTACCATTTTGAAGCCCCTCCCGCACACGCTTATTTTTGGCTTCTTCGGCATGCTCCAGAATGGTTTCAATATCCTTGTATTGATCTAAGAGCTTCTTGGCAGTTTTAGGGCCTACCCCATCCACACCGGGCACATTATCAGAGGTATCCCCCACCAATGCCAGCATATCAATAATACCATCTGGACCTACCCCCCATTTCTCCTTCACCTTAATTTTATCATATATGGTGGTGGGTTTAAAGCGGTTGCCGGGAGAATACATAAAGGTGGTCTCAGACACCAGCTGCATCATATCCTTATCACCAGTAACCATATAAGTAACCAGCCCGGCCTGTTCGGCTTTTTTTACCAGCGTGCCAATTATATCATCTGCTTCAAATCCAGGCTTTTTCAGGATAGGAATGTTGGTATGGGAAATTACTTCATAGAGGGGTTCCAACTGCTCAACTAATTCCTCCGGCATTTTTTCACGAGTTGCTTTATATTCTGTATAGAGTTTGTGGCGAAAGGTGGGTTCTTTGCAGTCCAGCACCACGGCAATATAATCGGGATTTTCATCTCGCAGCAGTTTGAAGAGGGAGTTCATAAATCCGAAAATAGCAGAGGTATGGCGGCCATCTTTGGTAATGAGCGGATTTTTTATCATGGCAAAATGGGCTCGGTAGATTTGAGCCATTCCGTCAATGAGAAATAAGCGTTTTGGTGATGTCATGAATTAAGTGAAGAATTGGTGAAATTCTAAGAGGAAATTTTAGACAGATTTATGGACTCTGAACAATGGAATAATTAACCACAGATGAACACAGATCAATTTGTAGGGGCAGGATTTCCCAACACTTCATTTATGGGGGGAGTCACCCCTTTCAACCTTCAAGGTTAAACTCATTTAACTTTTTAATACCTTGAAGGTTTAATTCATCAACCGAATGTATCAGATAAACACGGAGATTAAAAACAACCACGGTGTTAAGTAATTTTCTTTTTAGATATTTTTAAAAATAGTTACCTTCGTAAATTAATCCGTTCCAAAATAAAACAGGAGTGCCAATGAAACAAGAAATTATACCCATCGAACACATCTTAAGTAAGATATTATTAATTCGAAAACAAAAAGTTATAATGGATAGAGATATAGCAGAATTGTATGGTGTAGAAACAAGAGTTCTAAAATAAGCTGTTCGCAGAAACATTGATCGCTTCCCAAAGGATTTTATGTTTGAGCTGTCAAAAGAAGAAAGCAATTCTTTAAGATCACAATTTGTGATGTTAAAGAGAGGCAAGCATTCAAAATTTACTTTTATGGTGTTTACCGAACAAGGTGTGGCTATGCTTGCATCAGTGCTCCGCAGCAAGAAAGCTGTTAAGGTCAACATTCTCATTGTTCGAGCATTTGTGCGAATGAGGGAACTGTTATATTCTGGTAAAAACCTTTCCCTTAAAGTAGAAAAACTGGAAAACCGAATGGATGTTCAAGGCAAATCTCTCCAACAGGTTATACAGATTGTAAGAAATATGCTTAAACAGCCAAAAATCCAGAAAAATAAAATCGGTTTCAGGGTCAAAAAAGATTGAGATGCTTATTTACCACGAATTTCACAAATTAACACGAATGACAAATTATTTCGTAGGGGCAAAGTTGCCTTGCCCATTATTTATGGGAGGGGTGATCCCTTTCAACCTTCAAGGTTAATCCCTTTTAACTTTTTGAAACCTTGAAGGTTTAATTTAATGGCGAATTTATTACAAAATATTTTTTCGGGTGGACAGGCCATCCACTGACAATTAATTATTACTCCTCAGTGGTAATATTGAAAACAAATGGATCCACTACATCACCCAATATGTCATTAGGATTGAATGTGTAGGTCTCATCAATTTCATAAATACGGCAGGTGGACTCATCAAAATAACTAAAATGGATTTCTTCACCTATATTTCCACCAATTGACATTTCAAATAGGATAGATCCGGTGTAGGGACCAAACGGTGGTATGAGCACAATCCCATGGCCAACAATATTACCATTTTTATCAAATGCAACTAACAAATCATTATCTTTACTAAATGATTCTCCATCCATCAGTACTAAAGATGTACTGGCTATCAAATAAAAAGGGT
>CAZGBZ010000041.1:0-12911 GCA_964524135.1 uncultured bacterium | reverse complement strand
GAATAGAAAGGGGTGTTATTTCAACCAATTCATCTTCAGCAATAAACTCAATGGACTGATCCAGAGAAAGCTGTCTAGGCGGTCTCAGCGTCACCGTATTATCTGAGCCTGAACTACGCATATTTGTCAATTTCTTTTCACGGGTGATATTCAGAGCAAGATCATCTGATTTATTGCGCTCTCCAATAATCATTCCGTCATACACCTCTGTGCCTACGCTCACGAAAAGTTCACCTCTATCAAGCATACCCACACAGGCATAGGTCGTTACCGGGCCTTTTCGATCTGCAATTAGAGCGCCACTATTTCTCTGGGGAATTTTTCCAAACCAGGGTCCGTAGCCATCAAATAATTTATTCATTATTCCAGCTCCTTGAGTGTCGGTCATAAACTGACTCCGAAATCCAATGAGTCCTCTGGAGGGGATAGAAAATTCAAGGGTGACACGTCCAAATCCATGATTCTGTAAATTAATCATACGACCTTTACGTTTGGATAATTTTTCTGTAATGACTCCAACCTTATCTTCAGGAATATCCAAGAATACTTTTTCCATGGGCTCCATAATTTTGCCATTTTCCTCACGGGTAATCACTCGCGGTTTGGAAACCATAAATTCAAATCCTTCCCGACGCATGGTTTCAATCAAAACTGCCATCTGTAACTCTCCCCTACCCCTCACTTCAAAAACATCCGTTTTTTCCGTTGGAAAAACCTGCAAAGACACATTACTCAAAATTTCTTTTTCAAGCCGATCTTTAATATTACGGGTGGTGAGATATTGCCCTTCCTTTCCGGCAAAGGGTCCGTTATTTACGTAAAATAACATGGCAACAGTTGGTTCATCAATCTGGATTCGGGGCAATGGTTCAGGGTCCTCATTTGAAGAAATGGTATCCCCAATTGTTATATCTTCTAACCCCGCTACAGCAATAATATCCCCTGCTTCAACCTTTTCAACTTGAATTTTATCAAGTCCTTTAAAAGTATATAATGCAGAAAATTTATGTCCATTTGTGGTCTTGTCCTTACCGCACAATGAATAAGGTTGATTCATTTCTAGTATTCCATTATTTAGCCTCCCAATTGCTACCTGACCAACATAGGAGTCATAATCTAAGTTGGTAATTAAAAATTGTGGCTTTTTGGTATCATCTGCTATAGGACCTTTTATTTGGGCAAGAATCGTATCAAATAGTGGCTGAAGGGTGGTTGAGCCATCATTTAATTTTTCATGAGCAATTCCTTCTTTTGCATTGGTATATAAAATTGGAAATTCAATTTGTTCATCTGTAGCATCCAAATCAATAAACAGATCATATACCTCATTTATAACCTCATCAATTCTAGAATCTGCCCGGTCAATTTTATTGATTATGAGAATAATGGGAAGATTTTTTTCAAAAGCTTTTTTTAGTACAAATCTAGTCTGAGGCAATGGACCTTCACTGGAATCAACTAAAAGGAGCGCACCATCTACCAGGTTTAATCCACGCTCTACCTCTCCACCAAAATCAGCATGGCCGGGTGTATCCATGATGTTGATTTTGATACCTTCATATTGAATGGCAGTATTTTTTGCGTTGATTGTTATCCCCCGTTCTTTTTCCAGATCCATGGAGTCCATGACCCGGTCTTCCACTACTTGATGGGAATGGAAAGTACCGCTTTGCTTCAGCATACCATCCACCAGGGTGGTTTTACCATGATCAACGTGAGCAATAATGGCAATATTTCTAAAATTATCTTTTCTCATTATTTTATATCTTGGTTTTATTTATATAATTTACAGGCGGGGAATTTACCCTAGGAGATTAATACTAGATAGTATTGAATTATCTTTATTTTTAATTTATTCTCGAGATTATATTTATAAATTATTTGGTAACAATCCATTACAATATATTTCCTTGTAATTGAGGATCCTTGTTGTAATTTTATATTATGGTTCGACAATTATTATTAATTATTCTGATACCAAGTTGGGGTTCCGGTGGTTTTTATGAAATAGGTGATTATGTGTCAACAGACCATCAAAATATCTCTTACCCTGTATGTTATGGCGAATACCCTACCGAAAATCTTCAATTATCCCATTTTAATGGCTCTAACAATGGTGGTTCTTTTAAAATAATTTGGATAGAAATGCTGGCAACCTGGTGAGGATCCTGCGCTGCAGAAACCGGTTCGGTTGATGAAATATATGAAAATTGGGTTGACAACGATTATTTTGTAAAAATAACTGCTGTTATGGATATTGGTAATCCTTACTCCTGTGAAGAATGGGCAGGGCTTGGTTTCCCTGATATGCCTTCCCCCTTAGTTGATGATGGAATATATGATGGCGGTGATGAAAACCAAATTTTCAATCTATTTAATACGGCACAATTCTCAGTCCATAATCATGCCATTATCAATCATAAAATGGAAGTTGTTTATAAAAGTTCTTCCACAATTGTTCCTGAAATTGATGCAGTTATTAATCATTCTATTGCTGAATGTATCAATGAAGGTGACTGCATAACAGAACCTTGCACAAGCGGGGATGTGAATTATGATGCCATCCTGAATGTACTTGATGTTGTAATTATGGTAAATATTGCTTTGGGAGAGCTGGATTATTTAGAGTGTGCAGATCTTAATAATGACAACCTGGTAAATGTTTTAGACGTGGTGCAGCTCGTCAATTTAATTTTACTAACTAACTAAAAATTCTTAATCGTCGTCGCAGGATTCATGTATTTCAGATTTTAGCGGTCTGAAATGTATATGTTCATGAGGAATAAAAAAACTCGCTAAAATTTCAATACAAATAAAAATAAATGCAATTGTTGCCGTAATATATGCTTCTTCATTCACAGCAGAAATTACTTCAATAAAATGACTAGTTCCATGTAGGCGTAATCCCCACCGTAGTATATTTAAAAAGTGCTTTTTGAAAAACATTATATAATAGCTCTAAATTAAAATTTGGTTAAAGGGGGAATTCGAAGATAGAAATTTATTTATTTAGATGGAACAGGTATTAGGTATATCAACAGGTTAGGCTAGAATTAGATTAACCAGGGAAACTACATCCAATACGTTTATACTACCATCCCCATTAACATCAGCAGAACTATCAAACCCACCATTTAAGATGAATCCAACCAATGACACTACATCCAGGATATTGACAATACCATCCCCATTCAAATCTCCTGCAACCGTTTCTTCAGTGCCTAAATAGATAAATTCATCTCCCTCCTGATAATTGACATAGCGGAATGGAACAAAAAACATTTCATCTTCTGTACCTTCACCAAAAAATACCCATTCTGGTGGATTATTGGGATTATTAGGGTTATCAGATGTATTATCATAAACACAGGTTGCGGTAATGGTAGATCCACTAGGTATATGAAGCATATATTCTGGTGAATAAAAACTCTGCCAGTCAAAATCCCATTCATTAATCCGAATTATTGGAATTGTACCGTTTGAAGGGGTTTCTGCATAAATTTCCCAAGATTTACCCAGCATATGACTATGAGGGAAAAACTGGATTAAACTAATATCACTAGAAATATACCATGATTCACTAATAGTAGTTAGCTCATTTGGTGGAAATACCAACTGCCAGGGATACATAATTTTTTCTTGAACATACCGTTCTACTGGTTCATCCCGAAAAAATATATTTACAGTAGTTTGGTCAATTTCATCTGTATTTAAAGGAGCATAATGCATTTGAATTATTAAATCTGAATTTGCAGGAATATTCTGGGCTAAACCAGCAGGAAATGGAGAGACTATCATTCCAGGTGCATATCCTCCTAATATATCTGAAATATTGGAAGTCCCGAACCCACCAAAACATTCATAACCGGGTCCAGAGTCCATTTCATCCAACACATCTGCACTACCTGATGGAGCAGCAACCATAATAGCATGATGAACGGCCTCCCTATTACCAGGATATATTTCAATGGCAGCAATATCTTTATCCTCAGTAAAATTAGTCTCAATAATAAAACAACGATAATCATCCTCATTATTGCCTTCAATAAAATAGGGTTCTTCAAGAGATAGTACCACATCCGGCTCTCCAATTGCAGAACCTTCAGAAAAATCCGGCATGGGGAATTCCATAGTGGGATCTCCTTGGGGTGCATCTTCATTCACCCAATCTAAAATTGTATGAATCTCTATTTCGGTTAGAGTCCGTTCACCAATAAGGGTACTATAGGTGTTATCAGGAGGCCAGGGAGGCATAATCGGATCACCATGGCGGGAATCATCTCCCATAATGGCATAGGCAATCCAATTACGATTATTATATACTTCATTAAAATTTGTGAACGGTAAAAAAGAAGCAATTTCACCAGTTCGGTGACAGGATGTACAGTTTTGATATATGATTGGTGAAATGTCTTCGCTGAAATTAATAGCGAAAATGGGGTGTAACATTAAACTAATTATTAAATATTTCACCACGTAATCTAAAATATATATAAGGTATTTGAGAAGGTTGAATTTGTAACAGAATATTTCTACTTAAACAACTGAAATAATAATTTTAATCTGATTTAATATTGTGGAAGGACTATTATTATTTTTAACACTCACAAAGCAGACTCAAAAATTACTTTTGCATATTTTTTATCATATAATCAAAAGCTTCATCCACAGTATCCAAAATTACAAATAAATCTAAATCTTCTTTAGAAATTGCACCAAGTTCAATCATTTTATCCCAATCTATTAGTCCTTCCCAAAATTGACTGCCAAATAAAATAATAGGAATCTTACGGGTGATTTTTTTACACTGCAGGAGTGTCAATACATCAAAAAGTTCATCTAAAGTCCCGAAGCCACCTGGCCAAACAACAATACCTTTAGTCTTATATATGAACCAGAATTTACGCATGAAAAAATAATGGAATACAAAATTTAAGCCTTTGGTAATCCATTTATTATTTGTCTGCTCGAAGGGAAGTGAAATACCCAATCCAATGGATTTACCCCCTGCTTCATGTGCTCCTTTGTTGGTTGCCTCCATAATACCAGGTCCAGCCCCTGAGGTAATTATATATCTATGTTCCTCGGTGAAATTTTCCATATTCCACTTTGTGAGCTTATGTGATAATTCCTTTGCTTTCTTATAATATGAATGAGTGCTTTTAAACCGAGCTGACACAAAAAATACAATGGTATCTTTAATATTATTTCTTTGCAAAACACTGAGGGGACCTAAATATTCAGATAAAATTCTTAAGGGTCTCCCACTCATACTACCTAAAAATTTCATATCTTTATAAAATCTGTTTTTTCCCATGTTGTAATTTACCCTTTTAGATTAATTAAATTGTACATTTCGCTCAGATAGATAGCCTAATATATTTTCTACCAAGTTAGGGACGGCGCCAAATGTTTCCAATGTAAAAACACCCTTTTGACTAAATGCTCCAGATAATATTACATTTGCTAATGCAGCACAGGTATAACCTGTAGTTCGCGCCATTGAGGTAATATTTTTTTGTATATCAAAATAATCTAAAAGATTATAAGTTTCAGTTATTTCTTTGCCATCTTTTATACCTGAAAATTCAAGTCGCATAATGGTTTGGTCATAATCCTCTTTGCCAGGATTCCATTCTTTAAAAAGGGATTCAGCTGTTTGTTTAATTTTATCTGGTTCAAATAATCCAATATCCTGCATTTCAATAATTTTCTGAATATGCCCGGGATATCGCAAAGTTTTTTCAACCATATTAGGAATGGGCAAATCAAGTAATGATCGCAGTCCATCTGAATTAAATGCATCTAATTTACCCACACCATCAAACTCTAATTGCTCAATATCCGTCATGGCAGGTTTCGTAACCAGCTTTCCATTTTTAACAAAACGAGCAGGACGGGTATATTCCTCAATTACATCAATGGGCGAAAAAACTGATTTGTACCCCCAAGGTGGTTGGGGAATTTGTGGCAACCCTCCCACATAGCAATTTGCTGAGTTCAACGGATCGAATTCAGACAATGCTCTCCCAAACAATAAATTGGATAGCCCCGGTGCAACTCCTGCGTCAGTTATAATAGTTACTCCATTTTTTTCTGCTAAGTGGTTTAGTTCCCTAGATTCCTCTGGCATAAATGAAATATCAACCATATTTTTCTTCGCGTCCAATACCGTCTTCAATATGTCAAATCCCATAAATCCCGGAACAGCGCCAATTACAAGATCAAAATTCTTAACTGCGTCACTAACCGCATTATAATTTAAAAAATCTAATTTTAGAAAGTCAATTCCAAAAGGTGCCAATCGGGTTTTAAGACTTTCATCTCTATCTGCAACCGTTACAGAATATTTCTGCTCTTTTAAATCTTTAGCGATAGCAGACCCAACCATTCCACCACCTAAAGTAATAATTCTTTTTGACATATTTTTCCTAATCAATGATAATAATTCGAAAATTTAACTGGGAAATATATAGAGTATCTTTAGTGCAATAATCAGACTAAAATAATCATTTACCACATTAATTTTCTTTGGATTAATTCAATTTCGTGACACAGATCAAATAATGAAATAATTAATCAGTATAAGTTACCACGTAAGAATTAGAGCCTTTGGCTCTGCCTACTTCTTACCCAAAATATCTCCTTATTTTGGCCTTGATGAACGACAAACTGCCTCTCTGAAAAGAGGGGCAGTTTGTGTTTATACATAGAAAGAGAGGTTAGGGGTTAAAAGGAAGAGTTTTAGAATCGAAACTATTCTACTGTAAATGACCCTGTGGCAGATTCTTATTATTTGGGCTTTATCCTAAAGCTTGCAAACAATTCAAATAATTACCACTGAGAGAATGGTCTTTTCGTCAAATTAGAATTCAGATACCGATAATCAGCAGTGACTTCTTCTCCCAGCCAAGGTGGCTTTTCAAATTTTTCATCCTCATCATCTAACTCTATTTCAGCAACAATTAAGCCTTCATTGTCCCCATGAAACTCATCCACTTCCCAGGTATGATTTTTATATTCAACCAAACGACGGGTTTTATTGATTGTACAATACTCACTCAGATTCATGAGTGACCGGGCTTCATCTAAGGGAATGTTATATTCGTATTCTCGATTCACTCTTTCTGAAATTTTGGACTTAATTGCTATTGAGGCATGATGCTCCTCAATACGAACCCGAATTGCGAGATTATCCTGAATGGTTAAATATGCCTGGGTGATCTCAACCGGTTTTGCTCCGGATTTAAATGCATCTGAGGTTATTAAAAATTTACGTTCAATTTCTAATGGCATTTTTAATATCCCACCGCATTGGAACTTCTCCGGCTATCAGCTGAGCCATAAATGAATCCATCTTGTACTTGAATACAATTGGCTTCTCCTATGGAACCTCTAAACTTGTTGCCATGTCCACGAGTTTCTAAGGCCTGCAGGGTTTCAGATGAAAATCCACTAGACTCAAACTGAATAATGTCTGGTAACCATTGATGATGGAAACGGGGTGATTCTACTGCATCCTCAAGGTTCATATCAAAATCAATCACATTCATAATTATCTGAGCTGTAGTGGTGATAATGGTTGAACCACCGGGAGAGCCTACTACAAGAAATAATTCACCTTCAGGAGTTTCAACGATGGTGGGTGACATTGAGCTGAGCATCCGTTTATTTGGCTCAATGGCATTGGCAGTATTCCCCACAAGCCCATACGCGTTGGGAACGCCTGGCTTCGCTGAAAAATCATCCATCTCATTATTTAATAGAAAACCCGCACCATCCACAACAATTCCATTCCCATACCAGCCATTGATGGTGGTAGTAACAGATACGGCATTGCCCCATTTATCCACCACTGAATAATGGGTGGTTTCTTCAGATTCTTTATAATTAAAGGGGATATCACCATGAGAAATATCCTCCGATTTTGATGCGATTAGAGAATCTACAGATTCCCATCGATTTTTTGCATATTCATCTGAAATCAACCTTTCAATTGGAACAGGTACAAAATCCATATCCCCCATATATTCAGCCCTATCAGCATAGACTCGTCGCTCTGCTTCCGATACATAGTGAATATGTTGTGCGCTGTGATAATCTAGACTATCTAAATCTATATTTTCTAATTGATTTAAAATTCCAGCAATGGTAATACCGCCAGAAGAAGCCGGTGGCATAGAATGAACTTCAAATCCTCTGTATTTAAATGAAATTGGATTCCGCTCAATTGAACGGTAATTTTGTAAATCTTCCTTTGTAATGAGTCCATCAGTGCGTCGCATACATTTTTCAATCATGTCTGCAGTTTTACCTGTATAGAATTCACGCCAGCCTTTTTTTGATATTCGTTTCAAGGTTTGTCCTAAATCTTTTTGAATAAATGTCTGGTAAAGAGTATATGGCTCATCTTTTGAAAATATCTTAGTACTCTCACTATCCCTTGACAAATATTCTTGATAATAGGGATGGTTTAAAGAACGCATATTTTGGTAATCCAATGAAAATCCATTTGTAGCAAGTTCTGAAGCAGATTGTACGAGATCTCTCCAGTTTGCACTCCCATATTTCTCATATGCCATACCAAATCCAGCCACAGATCCAGGGATGCCTGCTGCCCAGGATGTATTCCAACTTTTACCGGGGATTACATTTAAGCTGTCATCTAAAAACATATCCTTAAAAGCTGTGGTCGGAGCAGTTTCCCGGAAGTCAATCGTGGTAACTGTCCCATCAGCCAAGCGTATTACCATAAACCCACCACCACCAATATTTCCCGCACCTGGATGTACCACAGCTAAAGCAAATCCTGTGGCAATCGCAGCATCAATGGCATTTCCACCATTTTGTAAGACTTCCAAACCTGCCTCACTTGCCAACCGATGGGATGAAACCACCATGCCATTTTCACCAACTGCATCGGGAGAGCGGGCAATTGTTACCCCTAAAAAGCTTATAAGGAATAAGAAGTAAAGGGCTTTCTTTCGAGGACCGGAGATCGGGGATCGGGGATTATTTTAAAACCATCTTACTTCATTTATTAATGTCATTGATCTTCATACTCTCATTTTAATATTTATTAATTTTTCTATTTAAAGAACTGTATAATTTATTCAACATCATTCGAATGGATTGAATAGATTTTAACATTTCCATATCATCAACTGAGTCTATGTATTCTAATTCTAGTCCAATGATAATTTGAGTCTCTAACTCTGCTGATGAGCCAAGTGCAATTGAAATGAAATGCCGGTATTCTTTTATACCAATTCGTGCATGACCCTCTGCTATATTAGATGGGATTGAAACTGCAGAACGACGAATCTGACTTGTCAATCCAAATTGTTCACTTTTAGGAAACTGATGGGTTAAAAGGTAAACTTTCTTTACTAACAGTATTGATTTTTGCCAGACTTCTAAGTCCTTGAAATCATTTATATTATTTTGCAATTTGAAATCTCCTTTTATCTGATTTATTAAGACGATACTATTATTAAACTTACAAAATTTTTGAAACCAAATACATCTCAATCTATTCCATATCTCCGATCCTCAATCCCAGACTACCGTTCTCCCATACCCGATCCCCGATACCCAAATCAATACCCCGTAATCCCATCTTCAATAATATTAATTTTGGGTTTGCCTTTACCAAAAATCACTTCTACCACATCAAATCTGAAATTACAATCCAGTTCATTCGTGTCCAAATAATTTTGGACAGCATTCATGATGCGGTCGCGTTTCTTTTCGTCAATTTGAGAACTGGGTTCACCCCAACCACGTCCGGTTGTTTGTGTTTTCACTTCGGTAAATACCAAGTCACCATTATTTCTGCTAATTATATCCAATTCCCCCACTTTGGGTACATTATAGTTCATTTCAATGATTTCATGGTTATTTTGGATTAATTTACAGGCAGCAAACTGTTCTCCCAGTTCACCCAGCAATCTGTTTCTTTGTAGATACGCCATATTGGGTAAATGATTAGAAACCGGATTAAACGATTTGCGATGAATGGGCGTAGCTTTGCTCTTTTGAATTGCCTCTATATGTTGTTTTGTACCATAGCCTTTATGTCTGGCAAAACCATATTTGGGGAACACAATATCATATTGTCGCATAATGCGGTCTCGGGTAACCTTTGCTATGATAGAGGCAGCAGCAATACTGAGGCTCTTCTGATCCCCATTTATAATACTCTCTTGCTTATAATGCTTAATGTCTGCTTTATTGCCATCTACTAATATTATTTCTGGGGTTATTTTCAGATTTCCCACAGCCTGTCGCATGGAATGATAGGTAGCCTGGAGAATATTCTTATCATCAATTTCAGCTACATCTGCCCAGCCAATACCAACCGAGAGAGCATTTTCCTGAATATCGCCATAAAGGATTTCACGCTTCTTTTCAGAGACTTTTTTGGAATCATTCACCCCAGGGAGATCTATATCTTGGGGCAATATTACGGCTGCAGAAACTACCGGCCCAGCTAATGGACCTCTCCCTGCTTCATCAATACCGGCTACATACTGTTTACCTTCATTCCAGTATTTATTTTCGTATAGGAGCATAGAATTATACTATTTGGCTTTATTCAAAACTGCCACCTAATATGTAGGTGGCAGTAAAGTATTTTTTAATAATTTGATGTTTTGAATATTACTATTATTTCATCAATACTATTTTTTGAGTTTTACTAAATGACCCACTTACCATTTGCAGCAAATACACACCAGATGGATAATCAGAAGCATCCCAATTAACTGTATGAGTTCCTGCTATAGTATAATTTTCACTAAGTGTAACAAGTTCTCTTCCAGTAATATCAAATACTTTTATAGACACCTTATCAGCAATTGGCATGTTAAATGTTATATTTGTTATTGGATTAAAAGGGTTTGGATAAATACTACCTAATTTAAATTCATTTAATAATTTATATTTTTCATTGGATAGAGTTTCACCATCACATCCATAATCACACTCCCCTTCTGTATAACAAGGAGATTGGCTACCAGTTGCAATCCCATCTTCACCAACGACATCATTTGATCCATATATACATGTATATCCACTGGAAGTTGCATTGGAATCATAATTACATGCATTTGCTTCCATGCAGCCGGAATTTTCACCCATTGCTACAAATTCAGCTACTACTTCCCTCGCCTCAATGATAGGTACACAAGGTACATCAAAATTCATTGTTAATCGACCTGTATTTGTTTCATCTAGATCGTGGTCACTATCATCAGAAAGTATACTCGGGTTATTTGCTGTAACATAGGTAATTACTGCAGCCTCTGCACATACTTCAACACAACCAGTATTACAATCTGCATCTCCAGCACAAGCAGTTAAACATGTGACTGCATCAGCATCAGTTGGAGAACCGGATGCCCCACATGCTGCCATTATCCCTTCAGGATCCGTTGCAGTATCTGTTAGAGATGCAGCAGTCCCGGCCATTGTTGCTGCGTTTGCTGTTAAGAAGTTACCCCAAGTAGCAAGAGCACCAGATGGGTCCATAAGATATGCAGATGCGGCAACATCTACTGTATCTACGCAAGAACCTAACCCTGCTGCATCAAAAGCTTCTGTAACATCTCCATAGATAGGTAAATTAAATCCACAAGCAGGGTCCATATAGGTAGCAGTTATACCGGGTATTCCAATTTGTCGATCAAACCAAGTATCATCTCCATCTTCATCTTCAGCCTCATCCTCACCCCATCCAAGATCAGCTAATGCACCATCAACGCCATGCCATTCTAAAATAAAATCAGGATTTGTATTTCCAGAAAATACTGAAGTTAATGATTCTGAATTCAATCCAGTTTTTAAAAAGTATCCTCCAGAAACACCTGTTAATGGCGACCCACCTGGCACATATTCAGGTATACCAAGTGCATTCACATCAGGGTATATTTCGAGAGTTCCAGATTCATCAATATCCCCTATTGTAAAAGGAAAACAATCTTCTCCCGATGGGTCACACAGTGTGGGATTGGTTGGGTACATTGGAAAGTCTTCAAAAGTTTGTGAGCTTGAAATAGAAAATCCACCCATTAATGTACCAGCTCGGGTTGAAATACCAGGAAGTCCCAACACATTTACACCAGGGTGAACCATAGGAACTGATTCCATCATATTTCCCATTGAGGTATAGGTAAACTCATCTGTCACCGGAAGAACTTGCTGCACTGTTACACAACTACCATATTCATCTGTAACTGTATTTACATCTGGATAATAACTTCCTTCAGAGATTGCACCAGTTCCATCTTCATTTAAAGTTATATTTAAATTTATCCCAACCGCACCCAATGCTACATCTGTCAGTTGCATGGCTTGAGTTGTAAAAGGTACAGCTGCAGGAATATCCGCAACTTCAGTAGTAACACCTATACCATGATCATCTGTTACTGTTAGCTGTACTGCTTCCCTAGTAATAAAAGTATAGAGTACATCTACACCTGACAGCTTATATTGCCCGGCTGCATCTTGTGCTGATAAAACGGTTAATCCCATAATTATGTAAATAATAATTGATTTCATTTGAACTCCTTTTTTAGTTTAATTATTGAATTTTTTTATTTCGGTTTTAAGTAGATTTCCCCAAATATCTTTGCCTTGATTGACGGTTAATATTATAATTATAAATTGAATAAATCAAAATATTCTTTTCTCAGAATAGAGAATAAATTCTTCAATACTCTGTACAATTCTAATTAATATTAACCATTCTTTAGGGGTGCTGTTTATATAAAGATAATTGGCTGAGAATATACCCTTATACCTGATCTAGATAATGCTAGCGGAGGAAACTATGAAAAAATACTACCTGCTTTACCTAATACCACTATTAATTACTACTCTTTTTGCAGAAACGATTACGGTTTCTGGGA
>CAZGBZ010000040.1:892-13153 GCA_964524135.1 uncultured bacterium | reverse complement strand
ACAGGTATTAAATGCCCTAAAATATATCCCAATACAATTCCTGTTAACAGGGTAAGGGTAATGAGACGATGGCTCATAATATCTCTACCATACCCCTTTTTTATAGCATAAGCTGAGGTAAAATAACCCATTCCGTTTAACAACCAGAAAAATGGTATGGTAAAAACCTTTACAATCAACGGTCCAATAATAGGAACCAATCCAACCAGAGTAGTTAATCCAACAAATATGTTGGTGATATACCCCAATAGCAAAGTGATAATGGCAATTGCCCGTACATCCAAATTGAAAACCAGCATGAGATAAACTGAAATGGCAATTCCCAATAAGGTGAAAATTGTTTTTGGATTCGATTTGATAAACTGTCCTAATTTCATTGTATAGGTTTCCTTATTTAATTATATATTCGCTGCCAACATCTATTCTCATCGCTCTCTCCAACCAAGTTGATGAGCAAAAAAACTGCCCACACCCATACCTACAATGTAGGGAATATGTATGATAAACCAAAATGCGAAATCAATAAAACAAATTTTCTTATTAAATTGGCGAACTCCGATAAAATACAAAATAAATTCAATGATTAATTGAACAGATAAAAACTTGGTGAATATTGTGAAATAATAGGGGTTGTAAAATATTCCTGAAAAAAATGTTACTATTAACAGTAAGGGTAAAAAAAATGTGCTGAAGATGGACAGGAAAAATGCTGGATTAAATTTCCACATGAGATTTGCATCACCAGCCCACCTCAATCTTTGTTTAAAAAAGGAGACCCAGCTTATTTCTTGCCGAGCTATGGTTCGGCAGTTAGGAATATCTGCAAATACTACTTTATTAGATTTATTCTTTCTACAAACCTGGAGGAATAGCGAATCATCTCCCTGTAACTCTTTAGATATTTCAGAAAAGCCTCCAACCGAGTTAAACAGGCTCTTTCGATAGGCTTGATTTTGACCCGTACTTGCCCAAGCTCTTCCTGAAATTGTTGAACCCCGAGTTGCAATCATGAGCATAAAAAAATCTAAAGCCTGAAAGCGGGTAACCCATTTATTTCCTCTGGTAACCTCTGAATAACCCACAACATAATCCACATCATCCTCAAAATAAGATGCCATCCCAGTAACCCATCCTGGATTTAGTCTGCAATCAACATCTGTAAAAAGCAGCCATTCATTTTTTGCTCTATTAATTCCAGCATCTAACGCACGCTTTTTATAATTGAGTATGGAGTTTCCATTTGAAGAATTTTCCAGAATAAATCGTTTATCCTTATCAGACTTTCCCTGAATTAATTTACGGGTAGAATCGGTGGATTCATCATCAACTAAAATAAATTCCACTTCACCTGAATAATCCTGCGCAGATAAATCAGCCAGTAAATTGGGGAGTGATTTTTCGCCATTTCGAATTGCAATAATAACCGATGCAGCTGGTTTTGCTTGTGATTTCCCATTCGAATCAGAAAATAAATTTCCTGCAATAAACCAGAGAATCATCCCTGCATAGTAAAGCATGGATCCCAATAATAGGTAAATAATTAGGGTCATTTTAGGGGATAATCGAATCCAATGAGTTAAGCTATTTCAAGAAACCCTGTTCTGCCATCCATTCATCATCCACAAATTTGGTGAGATAATTACGAATAGAATCGGGGAGAATTACCAAACATTTTTCACCGGCATTCAATCGTTCTGCCCTTTGGATGGCAGCCCAAACGGCTCCACCGGATGAACCACCAATGAGCAATCCTTCTTCTTTTATGATGCGCCTCGCCATTTGAAATGACTCCGGATCCGGCAATTTGATGTACTCATCAATGAGGTCATTATCCAGAACATCAGGGAAGAAGTCGTACCCAATTCCTTCTACATGATAGGGAAATACTTCATCTCCCCCGCCCAATATTGAACCGTAGGGGTCTACCCCAATGATGGTTATTTCCGGGCGTTCTTCTTTCAGCCGCTTTGCCATACCGGTAATAGTGCCCCCGGTACCAACTCCTGCCACCACCATCTTCAATGAATCATCAAAATCATCTAATATTTCCTGAGCAGTACCCTCATAATGTGCATCTGGATTTGCCGTGTTTTTATACTGATCTAAAATATGAGAATTGGGTATTTCAGACTGCATCTTTTTTGCCACTCCAATATGACTATCAGGGGAATCCCAGGCAGCTTCAGTGGGGGTTCTAACAATTTCAGCTCCCAGGGCTTTCAAAACCACTTCCTTTTCCTGACTCATTTTTTCGGGCATGGTGATAATCATGCGGTAACCTTTTACAGCAGCTACCAACGCCATACCAATACCAGTATTACCGGAGGTGGGTTCAATAAGGGTATCTCCCGGTTTAATCCGGCCTTCCTCTTCGGCTTTTTCAACCATATTTTTTCCAATGCGGTCTTTCACAGAACCACCAGAATTTAAAAATTCACATTTGCCGTAGAGGTCACAGTCTAATTCTGCACCAATACGATTGAATTTCACAATGGGAGTCTTTCCAATTGCACCTAATATATTATCTAAAATCATACTCTTCCTTTTATTATTGAATTACCACAGGGGCAAGGAGCCACTATAAAAAATATTCCCTCCGTAACTTCAAGAACCTGTGGTTTAAAAATACAGCCTTGAATTGGGGTATAAAATTTACTTCATTACGCTTTGTGAATTAAAAGGAATTACAAGAAACTCACCACATCCAGGTTTGATGGAAGTCTTGCAATGAGTAAACATATTATTCGAGCGGACACGCTGGTCCGCCCCTACAATACTTTTTTAAATATTTCTCCCTAATTTTGTTACCTTTAAGGCTGATTGTGGAAACTCTTGAGGTAAATGTGGAACCTTTGCTTACCAATCTGTCATACTTTCTTGCCAATGTGTCATACTTTTGACAGAATGTGCTTCACAAGCAACCCGTTGTGTTCCACATTCAGGTAATTGTGTTCCCCGAGCAGCCTCTTGTGCTCCACAATCATGTGCTGGTGTTCCACATTCAGGTGATTGTGTTCCCCGAGCGGCCTGTTGTGCTTCACAAGCACCCCGTTGTGTTCCACATTCAGGTGATTGTGTTCTCCGAGCAGTCTGTTGTGGTCCTCATTTAGGAGAATGGGTTGCACATTCTAGCTACCCATTTGAAATAAAGAATTAATACTTCCCGTTTTCACCCCTAAATTTCCACCCGATATTCTAACTAAATCCATATAGAGGAAAAATTATGAGCACATCAAAATTGGCTATTTTAGGCTGTGGGAACATCGGCTCTGCCATCGCAAAAGGCTTGGTAAGATCAGGGATGGATGAAGCCTCCATTACCCTTACTCGCAGGAAAATAGACTCTTTAACTGAGTTTAAGCAGGCAGGGTTTCATGTAAGCAACAATAACGGGGAATCTGTAGAGAATTCAGACATAATCCTTCTTACGGTGGGACCCGGTCAACTAATGGATCTGCTGGATGAAATTTCTTCTCACTTAAATGCTAACCATCAGATAATTTCAATTGTGTCTGGAGTAACCATTGCTGAAATTCAAAAAAAAATCGGGAATGACATCTCCATCATCCGTGCCATGCCCAACACTGCTGCAGCTTTATGTGAATCCATGACCTGCCTCTCTACGCTGCCACAATTTGCACAGGGGCTGAAAACAGCTCAATCCCTTTTTGAAAAAGTGGGAAACACCTTGGTTATTGATGAAACGCAAATGGCATCAGCAACGGCTCTTTGCGCTTGTGGAGTGGCATTCTTTCTCAGGGCAATCCGCGCTGCCTCACAAGGAGGCATTGAAATTGGTTTCCATTCCGATGAAGCCTTTACCATAGCTGCCCAAACGGCACGAGGTGCTGCCACCCTGCTATTAGATAATGACAGTCACCCCGAAGCAGAGATTGACCAAGTAACCACTCCCATGGGCGCTACCATTGCCGGACTGAACGAAATGGAACATCAGGGATTCAGTTCCGCCATGATTAAGGGTATTACTACCTCCACCGAAAAGGTAACCCGACTCTTCAAGAAAGATTAATAACCATGATAGTATCTCAAGCATCCTGCTTGAATGGGGCAACCTTCAAGGTGATACCCTATAGATATTATTACACCTTGAAGGTTTAATAGATAATAAAATAATCCATTGTCAAAATTAGATATTGAATTCTATAGGCGGGAAAATGTCCTCACCATTAGCCGTGAACTGCTGGGTAAAATTCTCTGCACCAATTTTAAAGGAACCCTCACCACAGGTATAATTGTGGAAACTGAAGCCTATGCCGGAGTTGATGATATGGCCTCTCATGCCTATGGAGGCAAGCGAACCGATCGAACTGAAACCATGTATGCAAAGGCAGGCACAGCTTATGTTTATCTTTGTTATGGAATCCATCACCTGTTTAATGTGGTGACCAATGCAGAAGGAATCCCCCATGCCATTCTCATTCGTGCCATTGAACCAATGGAGGGAATTGATAATATGCTTAAAAGACGAAAAATGGATACACTCAAAACAAACTTGACTTCTGGACCTGGTATTTTATCCCAGGCATTGGGGATTCAAACGTCTCATTCAGGTATTTCTCTATTAGGTGATGAAATCTGGATTGAGGATATTGCCAACCTGACCCCTCACCAAGATTGTTCTATTTTACCAGCAATTCCTAAAGTCTCCTCTCCCTCAGCGAGAGGCAGGTTTACCCGCCAACAACAATTCTACAACAATGGCGGGGTGAGGGGTCAAAATAAAAATGATCCTACCCATGTAATTTCTATCATTTCCAGCCCCCGTGTAGGTTGCCAGAACGCAGGAAAGGATGCCAATAATCCGTGGAGATTCAGAATAAAAGGGAATAAATGGGTGAGTCCGGCAAAATAAACCAAAGTACCTCAAGCATCCTGATTGAGATTATTCAACCCCACCGGGGTTGGCCACATTTTTATCATTTTTCTATTAATATTGAACTCCTCCGGAGTTTTAGAAGAATTCCCAGTTTTCCTTTAAGATTGATTTGAGCAGTCGGGCTGAAATTGGATTGAAAATAATCAAAAATTGACCCCTCACTAAAATCTTCCTAAATTATAAGAAATTCCTAAAGTCTCCCTTCTGGTTCGAAAGGCAGGCCTCCCCCAAGGGAGAGGTAGGCTTCGGTGTGTGCTCAGCCGAACGGTGAGTGGTAAAAAAAACTGCCTTTCGATTAATCCATCGGAACGGTTGAAGAGACCAGACGGGTATAATGTTTATTTCCGGGACGCCATGGGTGTCCAATATTTATAGCTTAGTTATTAATTGAAAGTGAACCCCGGCGGGGTTCAAATGGGAATAATCCAGGTTTTCACCATCACAAATCCATCATTCCAATACTCCGGTCCCATTGGATTGGTTTGTATTTCCACTCATCTAAAAGAGAAGGGTAACCTTCAAGGTGACACTCCCTTAATTATTTTCCACCTTGAAGGTTTAGCAATTTCATCCGTCAGACCATTTAGTGCAGTTAGATGGGCATATCTTCCGTTAAAAGTAACGGTATGTTACAAGGGTTGTGAGACTGCTCACACCTCCGTATTATAACATAGAGTAATTTTTACTTAAAATTATATTTCAATAGGAGATTATCATGAAAAATCTGAAATTAGTACTACCCTTCGCAATTTTTTATTCAGGATTGTTCGCAGTTATTAATCAATTTGAAGACTCCTACGCCAGAATCAATAATATCACTTCAGAATTCGAATTTGTAACCATGGAAGAGGTAAATGCAGAGGCTCTTCTTCGAGAGGATGACCTGAATGCTGGTCCGGGTGTACCCATGCGCTATGCTGAAAAATTAGACGTAAATTATAACATCCATGATAGTGGTACCTGGGAAGAAACTGCCGATGGCGGAATGCTATGGCGATTGGGTATTCATTCACCTGATGCTTATGGAATGAAAATCTTCTTCGACTCCTATTGGCTGCCTGAAGGCGCTGAACTTTATTTATACAGCAATGATTATGCCATGAGTCTGGGACCCTATACCCATGAACAAAACCACGAAGATGGCACCTTTGGTACTCCTCTTGTGAAATCTGACCTGATTGTGGTTGAATATTATCAGCCTGCCAATGCTGATGGCTTTCCCCAATTAAATATAGATAAAATATTTCACGCCTATCGGGATATACATAACTTTTTTGGTAGTCGGGAAGACCGGGATTGCGGTGACAATGTAGCCTGCAACAGCGCCAATGCCTATGAAGACCAGGTAAATTCGGTTATCTATTTATCGATGTACCAATATATTTGTTCAGCAGCACTAATTAATAACACAGCCCAGGATTTAAAACCCTACGTGCTCACAGCCTACCACTGTGTGGAGGGTGAAGGAAATCTGGGATCTCATAATAATTTTACCTTTTACTTTAATCATGAAAGTTCATCCTGCAGCGGCAGCAGTGGTTCTTACAGCCATTCTGAAACCGGTTCGTACATTCGGTCATGGGGAAATATGAATAGCTCTGATTTTGCCCTATTGGAAATGGATGATGATCCTGCCTCCTGGTGGGACCCCTACTTTGCAGGCTGGTCTCGTTATACATCTTCACCAAGTATTTCAGTGGGAATTCACCATCCTGGGGGTGATGCCAAGAAAATTAATTTTGATAATAATGATACAGCATACGGCTGCAGCTGGTATGGAAGTAATACTCACTGGTGCCTCAGTTGGGATGATGGTGGAACTGCAGGCGGTTCTTCCGGTTCACCTGTCTTTAATTCAAGTAACAGAATTGTTGGTCAACTTACAGGTGGGTCTGGTGGAGACTGTGGAAATGGAACTGATTACTACGGCAAGCTTTCAAAATCCTGGTCGAATAGCAGTTCCTCCAGCGGCAACCTGAAAGCCTGGCTGGATCCTGGAAATTCATCTGTTTATACTTTAGACGGCACTTATGATGGTAATTCTGTTGTGTTTGGCTGCACCAACTCCAACGCCTGCAACTATGACCCGGATGCCACCGATGATGACGGCAGTTGTACCTATGCCCAGGGTTCCTGTGATTGTAATGGAAATCCAACGGGGAACTATTGCAACTGTAGTTACGATGTTGATGATGAATGTAATGTATGTGGTGGTGACGGTAGTTCTTGTGGTGGTTCGGTTACACTCAGTTTCGGAAATTCTAATGGCAACTCAGGAACAGTTGAAATTTATATGGATAATGATGTGGCAGTGGATGGATTTCAGTTTGTAATTAATGACCTACCAAATTATTTAGACCTGGTTGATGTATCAGGAGGTAGTTCAGCAGAATACTCATTTATGGTTTCTTCATCTGAAGCTGGAACCATTATAGGCTTCTCTTTAACAACCGTTTATATTCCGGCAGGGGAAGGAGTATTACTGAATGCCACCTTTGAAAATACCAGTAGCGGCTATGATAATTATGAGCTTTGCCTCAGTGATGCTATTTTCTCTGATGTGAATGCCAACTCAATTCCAGTTACTCTGGGAGGTTGTGGTACACTCATGTTTAATTCCTATACACCCGGCGACCTAAATGATGATGGGGTCATAAATGTCCTTGATGTAGTGGTATTGGTAAATATTGTTCTGGGAATTGAGGATGAAATTCCTGCTGGTGACTTGAATAGTGATGGAATTATTAATGTGTTGGATGTGGTGATTTTGGTGAATATGATTTTAGGTGGGTAATTCATTTCCCACGAAAAACACGAAAATATTTATATTGGACTGCATCAACTGTGTTGATGTTTAGATAAATACAAATTTACACCAATTCTTTAAAGGGGCAGAATATCTGTCCCTTTTTTTTATTAATTCAATTTAGTCAGCTTAATAACACAACAAGCTGGAAAGCATGTTGTACTTATAGATCAGATTTCATTTTAGAATACTTTTTAAAGCATCCATTAATCTCTGGATGTTTTCTTTTTTGGCGGTCTCACCCATGAGTCCAATACGCCATATTTTCCCAGCTAGGGGTCCCAACCCCCCACCAATTTCTATATGGTAATCTTTTAAAAGTCTGCTTCTTGCTCCAGCATCATCTACTCCATCTGGGATTTTGATGGCATTCAGCATTGGCAGGCGAGCGCTTTCTTCAACGAATAATTCCAGACCCAAGGTCTTTAATTCAGAGACCAGTAACAGATGCATTTCCTTATGGCGTTTGATTACATTTTCCAAACCCTCTTCTAAAATAGAATAGCAAGCTTGATATAATCCGTAAAGCATATTAATGGGGGCTGTATGATGGTAAACCCGTGCCGAACCGGACCAATATTGGGTAATCATGCTCAGGTCTAAATACCAGTTGGGGACCTTATTTTTCCGATTGGTTAACTTTTCAACGGCTCTATCTGAAAATGAAACGGGTGATAATCCTGGCGGACAGGATAGACATTTCTGGGTTCCGCTATAAAGGGCGTCAATATTCCACTCATCCATTTTTATATCTATTCCACCCATGCTGGTGACGCAGTCCACCAGATACAGGCCACCATTTTCAACAACCATTTTGCCAATTTCATCAACGGGATTACACACACCCGTTGATGTTTCCGCATGCACCACTGCCACCAGATTATATTTTTTTTGAGACAACTGCTCTCTTACTGTATCTAAAATAACGGCTGTTCCCCACTCAAATTTTATACTATCAACTTCTGCACCTAATCGCTGTGCCACATCTTCCATGCGGGTACCGAAAACACCATTAATAAGGACTAATACCTTGTCACCAGGTTCAATGAGGTTTACAAAACAAGTTTCCATTCCTGCAGACCCTGTACCTGAAATGGGAACCGTTAATTTATTATCGGTTTTGATCAGCTTTCCAATGTAGCTTTTTATATCATCCATTAGAGCAATAAACTCAGGATCTAAATGCCCCAAAGTTGGTTTTGCCAGGGCTTGATAAACGGAATCTGAAACACATGATGGTCCCGGTCCCATTAGTAAAGGTTTAACGATTGAATTTAATTTATTCTGCATAATACTCTCACTTTAGTTCGGTTAATATTTCCTGTTTTATTTCATTCAGCCAAGAGACTTTTTTTCGACTTCTGGGTTTATTTTCACAATGGGTATTTTTGGGACAAATATTGCTGCGGGGGCAGATTATCTGAGGAGAATTTTCCAGTCCATCAGCAACCCAAGATATATTTAGTATTTTTGATACCAATTTAATGGGTTCCTGAATTGAATTGGAAATTGGTGAATTGGGCCTCGAATTAAAATAAAATTCTTTAATTTCTTCGCAGAGACCATTGCTATCCACTCCCTGTGCATTAAGTGCTGGGATGAGGTCAATGCCGGTGGAAACAACATGTGAGTTTTTTGCAGCATCTTTGATGCGCTGGGATACGCAGGAATATAAACGCATATAATCCCCAGATATTAATAGCGATAATTGATTGAGTGGTTTTTGTATTTGTGGTGTATCAAGAAGTCGAAATACTGCCCATTGCCTGCAGGGGTCAACCCCCATTCGCATATTTCCCCAGGGCATGGGGATTCCATTACCGCGATACACTGCCCGAAGAAATCCCGGTTGAAAGGCATCAAAATAATGCCAATGTTTATAGGGAGAAACACAGGTCATTCGCCTCATATAGACACCGGCTGTAATATCAATTTTTTCAAAGGCATTGATGTTATGGGCTTCCCGGGCTAAATAATGTCGGAAGGGTAAACGGGGGCATAATAAGGCTCCGGCAAAAAAACTGCACTCAAAATTTCGCCAGGCATACAGAATATCAGATTGGCTCACTTTATCATCCGTCTGGCTATCAGGCTGAGGTGACCCGCCTAATTCTCCACCAGTGGCATGGCTGGAAACCAAACCATCGCCATTATGGAGAACTTTATGTCCCAGATAAGCAGAAAGATCATACTTCATTCTTCTTGGTTCCTGTTCCAATTGGCGATTTAAAACGACAGTGTTGGGAGGTTCAAAAAATGACCTGAAGAGTGTACGAATTTCCTGACCCGTATCATTCTCTGTAACAAATGGAGAGCGATCAAAATACTTCACTTTTAGCCCCACTTTTTTATACAGATCTAAAATATCCCTGATGCTGAGAGGAAATCGTTTCAGTCCAACCTCTTCAGCAGATCGTTCAATATCCGGGAATTGATTTTGATGTTTCTCTTGATAGGAGCGAATAAGCACATGGGCAAATTGTCTGCCAGTAGTCCCGGTTTGAGATAATAATTCTGGAATTGAAGTCTGCAATAAATTATCAGAAAAAAGGAATTTGGGTTCAAGGGAAAATATGGGCAGTCCACCCATTTTGTCTTCATTTTTTACTACTTCATGAGATAGGTTGTCATCCAAAAACCAATTAATATCCTTCTGTAATATTTCCGTAAACAAATTTAACAAATCTTCAGAAGGGACCCGCTTCCCTGTTTCAATGAGGGATAAATAGGATACGGATGGAGCTGTATGTGCATCAATTTGAACACATCGCACCGATAGATCTTCTAAGGTTAGTCCACTTTGTTTGCGCAAACCCCGGATTTTACTTCCTAAAAAGTGAGCATTTCTGGTGAGAGTGGATTGAATCTTCATTATTTGTAAATTTTACATTGTCAAATTTCTGGTGTAAAAATTAATTAGATTCAGATTAATGTTCATAGTATTTTTTCTATTATAAATTTTATATAAATATGAATAAATTGAGGAACTTATTATGGAGACTGCGGAAACAATAATGAACACTACTTTAGAAGTAAATGGGCAGACATCAGAGGGGTTTGATGGTATCTTAACAGATGATGCCCTCGATTTTGCTTCAAAGCTCCACAGACATTTTAATCCAACCAGACTGGAATTATTGAAAAAGCGAAAGAGCCGTCAAGTTGAACTTGACCAAGGGGTAAAACCTGAATTTCTTTCTGATACTGAATTTGTCCGAAATGGAAATTGGAAAGTGGCTCCTGCTCCTGTTGACCTTCAAGATCGAAGAGTAGAAATAACGGGACCCGTTGATCGAAAAATGATTATCAATGCATTAAACAGTGGTGTAAAAGTGTTCATGGCAGATTTTGAGGATTCTAACTCCCCCACCTGGAATAATAATATTAATGGTCAGATAAATCTTCGTGATGCAATTAATGGATCTATTTCGTTTACAAACATAAATGGTAAACATTATTCCCTGGATGAAGACACCGCCACCCTCATGGTTCGGCCACGGGGCTGGCACTTAGTTGAGAAACATGTCTGCGTTGATGGTGAACCCATCTCCGCCAGCATTTTTGATTTTGCACTATACTTTTACCATAATGCAACAAATCTAATGAATAAGGGCACTGGGCCCTACTTTTACCTGCCCAAGCTGGAAAGCCATCTAGAAGCCCGGCTCTGGAATGATATTTTCAATATGGCACAGGATGAACTGGGAATCCCCCAAGGCACCGTTAAAGCTACTGTACTAATTGAAACTATTTTAGCAGCCTTCGAAATGGATGAAATCCTCTATGAACTGCGGGAACATTCTGCCGGTCTTAACTGCGGCAGATGGGATTATATTTTCAGCTTCATTAAAAAATTTCGCAATCATGGAGACTGTGTGCTCCCTGACCGCTCAGAAATTACCATGGATAGGCACTTTTTAAAATCTTATGTGAATTTATTGGTCCAAACCTGTCATAAACGTGGTGCACACGCCATGGGTGGAATGGCAGCTCAGATCCCTATTAAAAATGACCCTGAGGCAAATGAAAAAGCTTTGGCAAAAGTTAAAGATGACAAGGCACGGGAAGCACATGCCGGACATGATGGCACCTGGGTAGCTCATCCGGGACTTTCCCCCATCGCCATGGAAGCATTTAATAATGTTATGCCTGAAGCAAATCAATTACAAAATCTCCGGGAAGATGTGAATGTATCAGCCAGTGACTTGCTAAAGGTTCCTACGGGTGAAATTACGGAGGAAGGTATCAGAGCAAATATTAGAGTGGGAATTCAATATGTGGAAGCATGGCTTCAGGGAAACGGATGTGTACCACTTTATAACCTCATGGAAGATGCTGCTACCGCAGAAATTTCCAGAGCCCAACTTTGGCAATGGATGAAGCATGAAGCCACACTGAATAATGGAACTAAAATTACGGAAGAAATTTTTACTCTATGGCTTACTGAAGAGATGAATGTAATAAAGGGGGAAGTTGGAGATAATCGTTTTGAAAATGGAAAATTTATTGAAGCATCCTCTTTGTTTAGTGAAATG
The DNA here is from genome assembly GCA_964524135.1 of uncultured bacterium. Classification (GTDB taxonomy): domain Bacteria; phylum Fidelibacterota; class Marinisomatia; order SCGC-AAA003-L08; family D37C17; genus D37C17. The sequence goes on along the minus strand of CAZGBZ010000040.1, from coordinate 915 downwards.
ATACAGAAAAATGATTTTGATGA
>CAZGBZ010000040.1:0-876 GCA_964524135.1 uncultured bacterium | reverse complement strand
CAAGAAAAACAAGTGGAACAAGAGTGGAGTGCCAATTCTTCATTAAACGGAATTAACCCACAAAATTCTGATGAACGAATTATTAACCTAAAATCATACTCCAAAAATATTGAACAAATCACAGGACTTCGGGAGAAACATTCCGGAAAATGGAATGCCATTAACTCAAATTCTGTAGCCAGAATGCGAGCCCAAAACCGTTTTAAAACAGGTATAGATATTGCTAAATATACTTCCTCAATTATGAGAGCAGATATGGATGCCTATGATAACGACCCCACAAAATACACACAGTCATTAGGGTGCTGGCACGGATTTATTGGTCAGCAAAAAATGATCTCAATTAAAAAACATTTTGGTACAAATAAAAGAAACTATTTATACCTTTCTGGATGGATGGTGGCAGCACTTCGATCTGAATTCGGGCCACTGCCTGACCAATCGATGCACGAAAAAACTTCGGTTGCCAGTTTAATTAATGAGCTCTATACATTTTTACGACAAGCTGACGCAAGAGAATTAGGCGGTTTATATAGAGAATTAGATGCTGCTGAAGGTGAATCAAAAAAAGCCATTCAACTAAAAATTGATAATTTTGAAACTCATATTGTTCCAATTATTGCAGACATCGATGCAGGTTTTGGTAATGCAGAAGCCACATATCTGATGGCCAAACAAATGATTGAAGCAGGTGCTTGTTGTATCCAAATAGAAAACCAAGTTTCTGATGAAAAGCAATGTGGTCATCAGGATGGAAAAGTAACAGTCCCCCACGCTGACTTTTTAGCAAAAATTAATGCTGTACGTTATGCATTTTTAGAATTGGGAGTGGATGATGGTTTAATAGTTGCGAGGACAGATTCATTGGGTGCCGGT
>CAZGBZ010000039.1:8706-13357 GCA_964524135.1 uncultured bacterium | reverse complement strand
AGTTTGCACAACTACTAACTTAACACTTGGTACAACTTTTGGGGGGCAGGCCAGTAAATTTGCTCCCGTAAATTATATGTGAAAAATTAAAATATTTAATTATTGGATTAACTGCCGGTGGTTTTTTTCTATAAAGACCATTAAACTGCAAAAAAAATTGGGAACAAGCTGAATTATTACACTTTGGAGTTATTATAGCGAGGGGAGTATATTAATCCCTCATAATAACTAATGTAAATGGAGGATAAATCGATGAAACTAACAGAATTGACTTTACTAAGCGGAAGTTTTCTATTATTTGCTTCTCTCATTATTGCTGAAGATAAATCAATAGAAAAAGACAAATTTTTACGTCTTAATCCAAACATTACCAATGGAGCCCTTCGTGCAGACTTGGAAAATTTAATGATTGATTTTGATCAAGAACAACAACGGGTGAGGAGTTCCTTTGATAAGAGAATCAAAGACTTAAAAGAGGAACGGCGTTTAGCAATCAAATCTATTAAAAAAGAATTTGGTGAAAAACGTGAAGCCCTATTTATTAAACATAATGAGGATAGAAAAAGATCAAAACCTGCCAATAATCCAAATAAAATAAAACGGGAAAAAGGTAAGAAGCAGCTTCGAAAACCAAAGTAAATTCAGGATTAAATACCTATTGAAAAGGCTGATATCTTAAGATATCAGCCTTTTTTTAATGCATTAATAAACCCAGAAATCTCCTCGAAATACTTCTTGGGATTTACCCCTAAAATATTATTATGGTTGGCATTGGGGATAGGCACCAGTTTCTTGTTTTTCGACGGACTTAGACTCAGTAATTCCTCTCCCTGACTGAAGGGAATAATATGATCTTGCTCTGCATGTATTACCAATAACGATCCCTTATATTTTTTGATTTTTTCATCATTTTGAAAACCATCTTCTTTTTTAAACCCTGCCTGCCCAGCTGTCATTCCAATCAGGTCAAATAGAGGATTTTCTTCAGCAAATCCACTTTCTATTATGAGTCCTGCAAAATCATTTGGATACCGTTTGGCAAGTTCTAAAACCGATACCGAGCCCAATGACCTTCCCATCAGAATTATTGATCCCGAATGATTATTTTCTGTAAGATATTTTTGAACAGAATCCAAAATAATATGTGCATCTCCCATAGTATTTTCAGCAGTGGGAGTTCCATTTGAAAAACCATATCCCCGAAAGTCTCCAATGATAAAATTGAACCCTCTTTGATTATATACTGCAGCAATGTCATCATATTCAGGGCCAACTTCTCCATTTCCATGAAAAAATAATACGTTAGGTGCAGAACTATTTTTCAAGTGAAACCTGACACCCACCTTGATACCTTCCTCAACTTCTATTAGATGATCATTATCTCTCAATTGCTGGGGAGCTGTACGGGGGTGAAAAAGAAATGAGTTTAAAATATTTATATCCATAGTTTGGCAGTTTATTAATGTAGTTATTGATAAAATAAAAATGAATTTCAAGAGTGCTAATTTAAATCATCTGGAAGGTTCCTTTTCCAACATTCCAAAAATCCAACATTCCATATTTATTGATAGTTTAATTGTAGGTGAAAATATACAGATATCCCTAATTTTTCTATGATGGATATCCTTCGGCAAATTCAACTTCTGCGTGAAGAAATCAATCAGCACAATATCAACTATTATGTAAAGGATAGTCCTATTGTTTCTGATTCAGAATATGACCAACTTTTACGTCAATTGGATGAATTAGAGAAGGGAAATCCAAAACTCATCACTCCCGATTCTCCCACACAGCGAATTGGTGCAGCCCCTCTTTCAGAATTTCAACAATTGACACATCGTCTGCCAATGTTATCTTTAGCAAATGCTATGAATTCAGGTGAACTAATCGAGTTTGATAATCAGGTAAAAAAAGGATTAGGTGTTGAGTCTGATATTGAATATGCAGCGGAACCCAAGTTAGATGGACTGGCAGTAGAGCTAGTTTATAAGAAAGGGGAATTCACTCACGGCTCAACTCGGGGAGATGGCACTACCGGTGAAGACATTACCCAAAATTTGAAAACTATTCGTGCAATACCATTATCTTTATTGGAAAATACTTCCATCCCTGAAATTCTGGAAGTTCGTGGCGAGGTGTTTATTACTCATTCTGATTTCAAAAAAATGAATGACAAAAGGCTGGAAAAAGGAGAACAAGCCTTTGCAAATCCACGAAATTGTGCTGCAGGAAGTTTGCGGCAGTTGGATCCTTCCATAACAGCTGGACGACCTCTACGGATTTTCTGTTACGCTCCAGGTTTAATAGAGGGTAACACTTTTTCCAGCCAAAAAGAACTATTAGAAACTTTACCAAAGTGGGGTCTTCCGGTAAATTCCAAAATTGAATTTGGTAAAGGGGTGGAATTTTTAATGGGGTATTATGAGGAAGCAGAAAAATTCAGAAATGAATTGGAATATGATATTGATGGAGTGGTTTTCAAAGTGAATTCATTTGCCCATCAGGATGAATTGGGAGTTCGCAGTCGCTCACCCCGCTGGGCAATAGCTGGGAAATTGAAAACCCAGCAAGTTACTACTATAATTTTGAATATCGAGGCAAGTCTGGGTCGTACCGGAGCCGTTACTCCCGTTGCTAAATTGGAACCGGTAAATATTGGGGGTGTCACTGTTTCCAACGCCACTCTCCATAATCAAGATGAAATTGACCGCAAGGATATACGCATTGGAGATACCGTTCTTATTCAACGAGCTGGGGATGTTATTCCCGAAGTGGTGAAAGTTATTTTGGAAAAGCGCCCCGGAAATACTACTTCTTATGTCATTCCAGTCAAGTGTCCAGTCTGTGCCCATGAAGTGTTTCGCCCTGAAGGGGAGGTGGTGGCTCGCTGCCAGAATATGGAATGCCCCGCCCAGGTTAAGGGACGAATTGAGCATTTTGTGTCCAAAGGCTGCATGGATATTGATGGATTCGGCACTAAATTGGTGGATCAATTGGTAGAAAAGGAATTGGTGAAAAATGTAGCGGATATTTATTCCCTCAATCTGGAACAGTTATCTGAATTGGAACGCATGGCAGAGAAATCTGCTCAAAATATTGTAGATGCAATTACTGATTCAAAAAAATCTTCAATGGCAAAATTTATCCATGCCTTGGGAATTCGAAATGTAGGAGAGCATGCATCAAAAGTATTGGAAAAATCATTCAGCGGGAACCTTGATAATCTACTGAAAGCTGAGGTTGAAGAGTTGGTATCCCTGTTTGAAATTGGGGAAATAATGGCAGAATCCATTGTGAACTTTTTCCAGGATGATTCCAATCAGAATGTAATTAAAGCCTGTTTGGATGCAGGAATTCAATTTGAAGCTGTGGAGCAAATTCAGGAATCTGAATTTACCGGAAAGACATTTGTTTTCACTGGAAGTTTGGAAAAGTTCAGCCGGAAGGATGCCCAATCCATGGTGGAAAAATTAGGCGCCAGAGCCAGCGGATCTGTGAGCAGTAAAACCGATTATTTGGTAGCTGGACCCGGGGCAGGCTCCAAATTAAAGAAAGCAGAGGAGTTGAATATCCCTATATACTCTGAAGATGATTTTTTAGAATTGATTGGCAAATAAAAATGGAGAATAACAATGGTTCATTTTTCGATAAATCAATTTTTAAGGAATGGTATTTCAAGAAAGGACTAATTCTCATTGATATATTCCTTATTATTGCTCTCATTCAATACTTTATATTTGACGGCTCTTTTAATAAAATGATTTTATGGATAAAAGGATTTTTCCAATTTTATTTTTAAACATAATAACAACAAATACCAACGAAAGACAAGAAAATATAAATGATAATAACCCAACTAATTAGAACAATTTGCAAATGAAATTTGGAATTTAATTGATATTCCTTTTGTGTTCATTCATGTAATTCGCGGTTAAATAAATATGAAAGAAGTAATTATAACTAAGTATGGTGCACCCAATGTTTTACAGGTGCGGGAAAAACGCAACCCCAATCCACGGGAAAGTGAGGTATTGGTTCGCAATCATTTTACTGGTGTGAACTTTTCCGAAATCATGGCACGCATGCGCTTGTATCCCGGTGCTCCCAAACCTCCTACAACTTTAGGCGCTGAGGCATGTGGTATTATCGAATCTGTAGGAAAAAATGTAACCCACCACAAACCTGGCAATAAAGTGATGCTTTTCTGTAATTACAATAGTTATTCCACCCATATCTGCAGCGATGAGAAACTTGTGATGCCTCTGCCTGAGAAATTCAATCTGGAAGAGGGAGCGGCATTCCCCCTTGTTTATGTGACAGCCTATATGATGATGTTCGATTTAGGTAATTTTCGGGAAGGTGAAACCATTCTCATTCACGGAGCTGGTGGCGGTGTAGGTACAGCTGCCATTCAACTAGCTCAAGCTGTGGGAGGAAATATTATTGGCACAGCCTCAAAATGGAAACATGAAAGGTTGGAAGATATGGGTGTAGCACATTGCATTGATTATAATTCAGAAAATGTGTTTAAAAAGGTAATGGAATTTACCGGCAACCGTGGAGTAGATTTAATTATTGATCCTGTGGGTGGTAAAAACTGGAAAATCAGTTATAAATGTCTCAGCAAAATGGGAAAACTCATCATTTATGG
>CAZGBZ010000039.1:0-8696 GCA_964524135.1 uncultured bacterium | reverse complement strand
TACAACAATGAAAGAAGTTTATTCCATGCCTAAATACAGACCAATGGATCTCATGAGCAAAAACAAAAGTGTTATGGGATATCATCTGGGAAGACTTACTGGAGCTGAAGATAAAATTCAAAGGGCAGTATTGGCATTGTCACAACTGGTTCTGGAAGGCAAACTCTCACCAGTCATCGACAAAATATTTCCTTTTACAGAGGCTTATAAAGCCCATGAGTATATTCAAAACCGGAAAAACTTTGGGAAAGTATTAATTGATTTTAGAGAAGAAAATAATTAGGCAACTAAATTATAGGAATGTAATTTATTTCTTGCGATTATTTTATAAAACCCCCTACATTTCAAGTGTTGAAGATAGTATATTCAGATATGATGTTAATAAAAATTGACGACGGCAAATTTTGTTGTTGTTGCCTTTGTGGAGGAGGTGAGTTGCCAGCTTAATAGTTTGAATAGGCTTACAATTAAAACCCCTTTTACCCATAAAGTAAAAGGGGTTTTTTTATAAATTTATTGTAATTTTAATATAGTATAATGGAAACAGAATCAATAACTAACGCAGGTTTGTTGGATCTTATTGGGAACACACCTCTACTGGATGTAAGCTTTCTTTCGCCTAATTCTAACCTATCCCTGTTTGCCAAAGCCGAATGGATGAACCCTGGTGGTTCGTTGAAAGATCGTCCTGTTAAACGAATGCTCACTCAAGCCATAGAATCTGGCGAACTTACCAAAGATAAAATTATTATTGATTCTTCCAGTGGAAATGCTGGAATAGCCTACTCTATGATTGGCAATGCCCTGGGGTATAAGGTTGAAATAGTCATCCCAGGAAATGCCAGTCTGGAGAGGAAGCAGCGCATGATAGCCCACGGTACCACCATTATTGAAACCGATCCCAGTGAGGGCTATGATGAAGCCCTGAGGTATGTGCATAAACTGGTAGATGCCGATCCGGAAAAATATTTCCTCTGTGACCAATATGCCAATGACAATAACTGGCTCTCCCACTACCAAGGAACCGCAGAGGAAATTCTCAGCCAGATGGATGGAGAATTCGAATACTTTGTGGGCGGTGTAGGTACCGGCGGCGCTATAACCGGCATCGGCAGACGGCTGAAAGAAGTCTTTCCCAATATAAAAATTCATGGCGTTCGCCCGGAAGTCTGGCCTGGGATCGAAGGTCTAAAGCCATTGGGATCCCCTGAGGATATCGTACCTAAAATATTTGATGAATCTGTGGTAGATGAATGGATTTATGTTACCGCTGATGAAGCCAAATACTGGTGTAATAAGGTAGCTAAAAATGGACTCTTTGTAGGGCAGTCCTCCGGTTCCTATTTAGCCGCCTGTTCCAAACTTATGGAAAATATTGAATCTGGAAGAATTGTAACCCTTTTTAATGATTTCGGCGACCGCTATTTCAGCGCCGGACTATGGAGTTAATATGTCAGCAATAAATTTAACACAGAAAATTATAGATCAATTTTCAGCCCATGGGGAAGAAGAATTTCCCCATGAGTGTTGCGGATTTATATTAGGTAACTTTAAAGGAGATGAGTCTTTCAGCCTGGAGTACCTACCTGCAGCCAATACCAAAGAAGAGAACCGGGAGCGGCGCTTCCTCATTGATCCTATGGCCTATCAAAAGGCTGAAGATGAAGCCGATAAACGAGACATATCAGTTATCAGTATTGTGCATTCACATCCGGATCATCCCGATAAACCCTCTGATTTTGATCGGGATCATGCCTGGCCGGGATTTAGTTATATTATCATATCCGTGCAGAATGGGAAAGCGGTGAGTTATCGTTCCTGGCAATTAAATGAGGACAGAAAATTTTTCATAGAAGAAAATATTAAAATAATTAAGGAGGAAAGTACAGATGCCAAGTGAATTACGAATCCCTTCTCCACTGCGGAGATTTACCGATGGACAATCAAAACTGGTAGTCAACGGCAATTCTGTTGGTGAAGTTTTAAATGAACTTTTCCAAGCTTATCCGGAAATAAAAAACCATTTAATCGAAGAAGATGGAAGCCTGCGGAATTTTGTCAATATTTTCATCGATGGTGAAGATGTGCGACAAAAGGGAGGCATGGATGCCGAGGTGAAGGAAGGCGCGGATGTGCGTATAATTCCATCTATTGCTGGTGGTGCACCCAAATTATCTTCGGAAGAATTTATCCGTTACAGCCGACACCTGTCACTGCCGGAAGTAGGAATTGAAGGGCAGAAAAAAATTAAGGGTGCCAAAGTTCTGGTGGTAGGCGCAGGTGGATTGGGTAGCCCAGTTTCCCTCTATTTAGCCGCTGCCGGAGTAGGTACTATCGGCATGGTGGACTTTGATGTGGTGGATATTTCCAATTTGCAGAGACAGATACTTTTTGGTGTTGATCAGGAGGGGAATTCCAAATTACAATCTGCCAAGGAGCGATTGGAAAATCTGAATCCTCATTCCAATTATATTCTGCACGAAGTAGCACTCTCCTCAGAAAATGCTCTGGAAATTATTAAGGATTACGATATGGTGGTAGATGGCACCGATAACTTCCCTACCCGCTATCTGGTAAATGATGCCTGCGTACTTTTGGGTAAGCCCAATGTCTATGGCAGTATTTATCGTTTTGACGGACAGGTATCTGTATTCAATTATGAGGATGGCCCGTGCTATCGCTGTTTGTATCCTTCGCCGCCACCTCCGGGTTTGGTACCATCTTGTGCTGAAGGCGGAGTACTGGGAGTGCTACCGGGAATCATTGGCACCTTGCAGGCCAACGAAGCCTTGAAAATTATTTTGGGAATTGGTGATCTCATGGTGGAAAGGTTTTTGCTTTTTGATGCCCTTGGTATGGAATTCAATGAATTGAAAATTAAGAAAAATGAGGACTGTGTGGTATGTGGAAAAAATCCATCTATAACTGAACTAATAGACTATAAAGAATTCTGCGGTATTGACTTTATTTCAGAAAAAGTAGATTATAGCGAAATGGATGTAAATGAATTAGAGAAAATACTTGAAAATGGGTCTGCCCCCACTATCATTGATGTCCGGGAAGATTTTGAGTTGGAAATATCCAAAATGGATGTTGCTATTCACATTCCTATGAATGAACTACCCAAAAGATTGGAAGAACTCAACGCCGATGAAGATTATGTCATTATGTGCCGCACCGGTGTCCGCTCTGCCCAAATTTGTGAATTTCTTACCAACCAAAATTTTAAATCCGTTGCCAACCTCACTGGCGGAATTAATGAATGGGCAAAACGGGTGGATAATTCCATGACTGCGTATTAACGGATTCACCATTTTAAAGGTTGCTCCTTTTAAAATCGATTTCGCATGTCCATGATATATACAACTTAAATATTGTGACCCCCAATCCAAATTAATTAGATAAAATGATTAAATCATTAATACTGATTTCAATACTAATTACCGGAATAATTATAATATATATTTCATTTAATAGGCACTCTAAAACCCAGAATGAGAACTGTTATAATAAATGTGCTGATTTTCATTTATTAGGGGAGGCAAACCACTGGAATTTTAATGATTTTGTCATTGATAATGGAGATACAATCTGGGTAGATGAAGAATGCTATAATGATTGGTGTATCTGTATTGATGACTGCAAACCGGGTTTATGCTGTGAATTTCTCAGATAAATCGATCCCTAATCCTGTAAATTTTCAGTTTATTTATATAAAATAATGCGTAATATTAGCTGAGATTGTAATGGCAGATTATAATGCAGATAATAACCGAGCAGTATGGTTTGATATACCAGTTTCTGATTTAGGAAGGGCACAGAAATTTTATGAATCTGTGCTTGATATAAAAATATTCCGTGACAAATTTGAAACCTTTGAATTTTGTGTGTTGGACCATGAAAATGGTAATGGTGGTTGTTTGGTTCCCAATGCCAATGAAATTTCGTCTGATAAAGGAATTTTAGTGTATATGAATGTGAATGGCCGAATTAGAGATGCCATGGATAAAGTAGCAAAAAATGGAGGAAAGGTAGTTGAGCCTACCCACCAAATTGGTCAGCATGGTTTCAGATCAATCATTTTAGACAGCGAAGGTAACCGCATAGTACTCCATTCAAATACGGATGCCTAAAATAACTTATTTAAAATATAATTAAGGAAAGGGAAACAAAATGAACATACCCCATGATATCAGCCAATACAATCACCATTTTAAGGATTACACTGAACTTCGGGTACAGGAAAACCGTGTGGCCAGAATTTCGCTCACCAATGGAGATGTAACCGGTAATGTTTCCAGTGCTCAGAGTGGTGTTTCGGCACGAGTTTTTAAAGATGGAAACTGGGGCTTTTCTTCAGCGCCTGAATTTAATGATGATAGTGTTGGACGGGTAGTAAAATCATCTACGGAGAATGTCCAATTTATGAATTTAAAAGATACAAGTCGTTGTGGATTGATTTTACCTGATACATTAGGTGAGTACAAAATGGATTTCTCCACAAAAAAAATTCGTGAAAACCAGAAATACTGGGTGGACTTTGCTCGTGAGGTTGATGGCTATATCGAAAAGAAATTCCCAGAGCTTCTTTCCCGAAATGTAGTAATTGCTGGAACCGATATGGAAAAATCACTTTCTACATCCGATGGTTCTAAATCTTATTCCATGACACCCCGAAGTTTTCTAGTCGTTACAGTGGCAATGGAGAAAGATGGAAGTCCGGTTAACCTGTATGAATTATTTGGTGGGTTGGGACAGATGGAAGATAATTTGATAAAACCATCTGATTTTTTCCCAAAATTGGATGAATTAGTAAATCGCCTTAAACAAAAAGCTGAAGGTATATTTCCAAAAGCAGGAGTGCAGGATGTTATTTTAGACGCGGACTTGGCAGGAATTCTGGCACATGAAGCCATTGGCCATACCACTGAAGCTGATTTGGTCTTAGGGGGTTCTGTGGCAGGTGATTTGATGGGACAGGAAGTTGTGAGTCCCCTAATTACTCTGGTGGATTATGCCAACACATTTGATGATAAAACCTGTCCGGTGCCGGTATATATTGATGATGAAGGAACGCCTTCGAAAGACACAGTGATAATTGAGGATGGCGTATTGAAAAGTTTTATGCATAATAAGGAAAGCGCACAACATTTCGAAACCAATCCGGATGGTAATGCCCGAGCTTATGCATTTTCTGATGAACCTCTAATCCGCATGCGAAATACTGCTTTTGTACCGGGAACAAGTTCATTGGAAGATATGATTTCATCTATTGAGGATGGATATTATCTCACTAAGAGTAGCAATGGTCAGGCAGATTCCACCAGTGAATTCATGTTTGGAATAGCTATGGGTTATGAAATTAAAAATGGTAAAATTGGCAGAGCTATTAAAGAAACTACTATTTCTGGTATTGCCTTTGACGTATTGAAAACTGTTGACATGATATCCGAAGAAATGTCTTGGTCAGCAGGTGGAATGTGTGGAAAAAAACAATGGATTCCCGTTGGAATGGGTGGTCCTGCCATAAAATGCAAAGTTAATATTGGAGGCAGATAAATGAACCAGTCGGACATCGCAAATTATTGTATAGAAAAACTCAATCAAGCTGGAGCTGATAAATCTCAATGTGCTGTTTCTTTTTCTGAAAAAAAAGAGTTGAATGTGGAAACTGGTGAAATGTCACTTTTTCGAACCACCTTTGATACAAATATTGGACTTTCTGTTATAGTTGATCAAAAGAGTGGAAGCGTAGCCATCAATAAAACGGATACAGAATCTATAGACGAAGCTGTAGAAAAAGTGATTGAAATGGCGCAATCATCCCAACCAGATGATGCCTATGATATTTCACCAACACAGCCCCAGCAATCCTTTTCCAAAGGGGATAAATCACCTGATATGGAAAAAATGTATCAAAGGCTGGATGAATTTATGGGCTATGTGAAAACCAACCACCCCACAATTAATATGGAAGCAGCCATTGTAGATTTCACTCAATCAAATTCCGTTTTTAGAAATTCCAATGGTGTTGAATTTAAGACACAGGAAGGATTGTACGGTTTCTCCAGTATGTTTACTGCAAAAGAAGGAAAGGATACTTCCTCTTTCAATGGAATGGGCATTTCTGCATTAAATCTGGAAAAACCACTTATTGAATCTGGATCTGCAAAACGATTATTGAAGCAGTCAACTGAACAAGTACGCACCAAACCGGTACCTGAAAAATTTACGGGAGAAATTGTGGTAACACCTGATTGCCTGGGTGATTTTCTGGGCTTCATTACTGGGGATATCAGCGATGGGAAAATCATTTCTAAAACATCTATTTATAAAGGAAAGTTAAACCAGCCAATAACAGACCCCAGGTTTACCCTGCATGCGCAGCCTATTTCTGACGAAATAACTGATGGATATTTTATTACGGATGATGGCTATGTGGCAGAAAATAGCACCATAATTGAAAAGGGAGTGTTGAAAACCCATCTCTTAAGTTTATACGGCGCTAATAAAACTGGTGGCAAGAGAGCTGTAAACGGCGGTGGTGCCTTTGTAGTTGATGAAGGTGAAAAACCTAAAGATGATATCATCAGAAATGTCAAAAAGGGAATTCTATTGGAACGATTTTCAGGTGGACGACCCTCTGCTGATGGTGAATTTTCTGGTGTTGCTAAAAATAGCTACTATATTGAAAATGGAGAAATTAAATACCCTATTAGCGAGTCTATGATTTCGGGTAATATTCAGGAAATGTTTAATAATATTGGTGCAATTTCAAGTGACAGAATTGATTTTGGTTACTGCATTTTTCCCTGGATTTCCTTTAAGGGGGTGATAGTTTCGTAAGGAAAATATTTAATCTAACAATCGTACTACCATTCCTGATCGTAGTTTAGGCTCAAACCAGGTTGATTTAGGTGGCATGACCTGACCCGAATCTGCAACTGATAGAAGTTGTTCGATGGAAACGGGTGGTAGTGCAAAAGCAACTGCACAATCGGTTTGACAACGTCTTTCCAGTTCTTCCATTCCTCTGATGCCTCCAACAAAATCAATACGGCTATTTGTACGGGGGTCATCAATATCTAAAATTGGAGCGAGGAGATGATTCTGTAAAATAGATGCCTCCAAACCTTCAACTGGGTCATCAGATTTGATGTGATCTTTTGCCTCTAATTGGTACCAGTGTTCATTGAGAAACATTGCAAATGTGTTTGGTACTTCAGGAGAAAGGAGAGGGGAAACAGGAGACAGTGCAAAGTTTGGTTTCACCGATTCCAAAAACTGCTCTTCTGCTAATCCGTTTAAGTCTTTTACTACGCGGTTATAATTGAGGATTTGCATTTCATCATGGGGGAAAATAACAGAGAGGAAATAGTTATAGGGTTCATCACCAGTATGATGGGAATTGGTATTTTCCCTTAGTTTTTGCACTCGTGCAGAAGAGGCTGCCCGGTGATGCCCATCAGCAATATACAGGGCAGGCATTGCTTGAAAATAGTCGATTAGTCGTTCAACCTGGATATTGTTTTCAACTTTCCATAGGGTATGAAAAGTAGCATCATCTGCAGTAAAAGAAATATCCGGGTGAGAATTTAAAATTTCTAAAGTAACATTTTTCAGTTTTCCATCGTTTCGATAGGTAAGAAATACAGGTCCAGTATTAGCATTGGTTATATCAATATGCCGGGTGCGGTCATCCTCCTTTTCCGGTCTGGTGAACTCATGTTTTTTAATTATACCCTCATTATACTCCGCAATTGAAACTGCTGCCATTATACCAGTTTGGGTATGATCACCCATTGTAATCTGGTAAATGTAAAAACAAGCATTGGCATCCTGATTCAGATTTCCCTTTTCAATATAATCCAGAAGATTTTGTTTAGCATGATTATGTAATTCATCTCCTTTTGGTTCATTATTAGGACTAAAATCAATCTCTGGTTTGATTACTCTAAGGAAGGAATCATAATTATTCTTTACCATTTCCCGAGCTTCATCAGAAGTCATCACATCATAGGGTGGAGATGTAATTTTATATGCTAAATCTGTTGGCGGACGATATCCTCGAAATGGTTTAATTATTGCCATTTTACCCTCCTTTTGAATGTTTTTTAAATACTGATCTCAATCCAGTTTCTGTTCCCCCTAAAATACGTTGTACGTTAATCCAGTGTTTTATCATACCCACAACAAAAAGAACTACTGCACAACCAATCACAACATCGGAATGATTACTGTAATACGCCAATATTGGAATTATGATATACAGAGAGATTGATGCCACAGCAACATAATCTGTAATAATGGTTAACAGCATAAGTCCAATCATGACGATAACACCGATTTGCCAGTCTATTGCAAGGAGCATTCCGATATAACATGCCACCCCTTTCCCTCCGCGAAAATCCAGAAAAAATGGGTATATATGTCCTAAAACTGCACCGGTACCAGCCAGGACTATTATATCTAATGGCTGATAGGCTCCAGGGAAAATGTATAATACTAATTGAGTTGGAAGATAGGCTTTCAGGATATCTGCAACTCCTGTAAGTATGCCATATTTCCACCCCAATTCAGAAGTTACATTGGAGGCGCCGGCATTACCAGACCCAATTTCCCGGATGTCTTTTTTGGAGACCATTTTGGAAATAAAATAAGAGGTCTGGAAACAGCCGAATAAATATCCAATTAAT
>CAZGBZ010000038.1:9157-13559 GCA_964524135.1 uncultured bacterium | reverse complement strand
ATGCTTCCAGCATTATTTATGAAGAAGCTGGTGCGGATGCCAATGTTATCCTGGGTTGTGTACTAGATAAAAATCTAACTGATGAAGTTCGAGTAACGGTGATTGCCACCGGTTTAAATGGAGATGGTAAACGGGAATATAATTCAATTCCTCATTCGGCTAAACCAGATTTCACCCTGCCTCGAGTTGATCAAAATGTAAATGAAGATGATAACCGCATATCAGCATTTCAGGAATCATCAACTCCTGGGAATGAACCCGAAAACACACCTACATTGTTTAAGGAGGATGATTCGGATGAAGAAGCAACTGCTGGACCCGTAATTACCTTTGGTGATGATCTGGATGTTCCGGCGTTTATCCGTAATCGTCAAGACTAGATGGGGTAATATATTCCCCTTAAATGATGGACTCCTAAATGGAGTGAGGAGTTTACTCCCTCCTCAATAATTGTTAGATACCAATAAAAGCCTCTCGCCCTTCGACATGCTCAGGAACCGAGAGGCTTTTTTATACTGTAAGCTAGAAAGTTGTACTATAAAATATTACCAGACAATATAAACGAATAAAATATTAATTCTCTTCCAAGGAGGAGTCCATGGCGAAGCCGGGTGGTGGGTAACAATCATTTATAAGCGGTGTAATAATAATTGTTAATACTTGCACAGCGTTCCAAAAAAACAAATTCAATAGAAACAAAAAAACCTCCTAAAAAGGAGGTTTTTCATTTTATTGAAATGTAACTGCGTCTAAATTGCTTTCAAGACCTTCCCTGATTTTAAACAGTTAGTACACACTTTAATCCGTTTTTTGGTGCCGTCAATCATTGCCCGAACTCTTTGCAGGTTGGGTAACCAACGACGACGAGTTTTATGATGTGAGTGACTCACATTATTCCCCACAATGGGTTTCTTTCCACAGATTTCACATATTTTTGCCATAAATCTTATTCCTTATATAAAAGACAGGCGGGAAATTTAATACAATTTAATTAATCATTCGAAGATTTTTACACTATAATTTTTAAAATAAACCTTTCAAAGGATTTACCCTGAATTAGGTTGAAACCTTTGAAAGGTTTTAATTAACAACAAATCCTTGATTTTACCCCCCCCATTGCTATATTACAGAATGAATATTTACTCAAATTTAGTATTTATATGTCTTTATATGATATTTTCATTTTTGAATGCCGAATCATACCGTATACCCAAAACCCAGTTGAGCAAAGCCCGAATTGACCGCATACCACCCCTCCCTTCCCAAACTTCGCCCACAAGGGAAATATGCCCGGCTGTTTACCCTGACCAAATGGACAATGCCACCCAAATCACTCTCATTGATTCTTCAGCAAATGGCTATGGCATGGTCTCCTCCGTCACCCGACCTATCGATGTGATTGCCGATGGAAAATGGGCTTTGGCATATCGTCAATTTGTTGGTGCAAATGAAACCCATGGGCAATTAGGTGCCGCAACCTCAACAGATGGTGTGAATTGGGAAGTAGTTTACAATGTGAATCATAACGGTAATCCACCCTGGGGTGGTTACCCAATTGTAGGAGCAGCTCGTTACCCCAGTTCCATTTCTTCAGGAGGTTATCCATATGTCATTTGGAATAATTATTCAGGAAGTATGGCAGATTGGCCAGACGAGTGCTCAAACTACGGTGGCAGACCCTATTATTCTTTTGATGAAAATGGATGGGGCGGTAATTCCTGGCTTTATCCTATTAATTTAGATCCCATATTTAACTGTGATAAAGATTGGTGGAAGGGATCTCCAGGGCATGGATATGATGCTGAAAATGATGAACATCATGTCAGTGTTGTTTATGATGACTGGACGCGTACCGGTAGCTATCTCCTTACCAGTGAAGCCGTTGTGGACGGGTATATCATCATGGGTTATGAAACACTTATAATTAACCCCCAGCATCTCGGAGCTGATGACTATTCATCTTCTGCAATTTTAAGTATGAATGACAATGGTCAGGGTTTATTGGGTATAAATGGTATTTTTGCAGGGAATGATCCACAAAATGGAAGTTGCAATCCCCCGGCGAGTAATATCACCTGTAACAAAACAGCTATGTTTAAAATTACTGATGATTATGGTCAGTCCTGGTATGGTGATCATTCAGCATTTGATTTTTACTATATTCCAGATGAAGTATATGACGATATATTATCGCACTGGCCCTCGGTAGATGTGGATCAGTGTACAGGAGAACAATTTGAAATAACTGATTTCTGGTCATGGTTTGAGTTTGATATGCGGGTGGATATGAATGGGGACCCCCATATCGTAATGAGCATGATTGCTGAATCGGATTATTACTACCACTTTTTAGATGGCTATACCGGTTTCTATCATTTCACTATTGATAGAAATTATATTGATAATCCCGGTTCTGTAAATACCTCCACTGGCTGGAATTGGTCGTATGTTCCCCTACCAGCCAATGATTCCTTCCGCTGGAACCGACCTGATGGGTACAGTTATCTATACGGTACCATGGCACAGATTTCTTTAGATCGAGATATTCCGGATAATGTATATATTGTTGCGAATATTGCTAATCAGGGTGAATTTGACCCTCCAGATTGTGATATAGAACCCTGGTATTGTGATGACCCCTGCAATACATATGATTTCCCTTGGTACCAATACCCAAACTGGAGTGAGGATATCTGGGTAGCTTCATCTCAAGATAATGGCAATACCTGGATGGGACTTTTAAATGTAACACAGACCCCTCGGAACCCCAATAACACTGGACCCAATAACTGTTCTCCTGAAGAGCAGTATGTACATACAGCACACTGGTCCACCGATGAAGAAGTATATTTCATGTATCAACAACCTGAATGGAACTTTAATGAAATTGGCGATCCATTAGGTGCTGACCATAAAAACCGAATCTTTGCTGGGTTTGCTTCAGTTTATGGAGTATATGATGAGTGTTGGATGTATCAGACTGGAGATGTGAATTTAGATTATAATATAAATATTTTAGATATTGTTCATATTGTAAACCATATACTTGTTACCAATTTTCTGGATGGCTGCGGATTGGAAATGGCGGATGTGAACGGGGATGGAAACATAAATATTTTAGATGTTATTGCATTAATTTGGCTTCCTATTTTACCTTAAAATTCTAGTAACCTTCAGGATTACATCAATTTTCCATGGGATAACCCTTAAGGTTTAATATTAGATACAAGATAACAGTTTATCTTCGTAGAGACAGGTCATGCCGTGTCTCTACCTTTATAATGGGAAATTTAACCGAAAAACAGTCTTCCCCGGTTTGGACTTCAATACTTTAATACTGCCCCCATGAATTTCTTCAATGATTCGTTGGGTGAGGCTTAAGCCCAGTCCCCAGCCTCGGGGTTTACTGCTGTGTCCCGGTCGAAATATATTTTTCCAATCCCCCCTGGGGATACCTTTCCCCGTGTCACTTACATCCAGCTGAATACCAGATTCATTTTTAGAAAAATCAATCAAAATAATACCAGATTTTGTACCCATGGCATCTACTGCATTTTTCACGAGATTTTCCACTGCCCATCGAAGGAGTACCCAGTCTCCTTGAATAGTGATTTTGTTATCACCCGAATAATTTAATTCAACACCCGATTGCTTGGGAAGGCGATTTTTCATATATGTACTTACCTCAGAAATTAATTCCGCAAGCACAATTTCTTTCAATTTGGGTTGAGATCCAATTTTAGAAAATCGCTCCGAAATTTCTGATAAACGAGAAATATCTTGGTCCATGGAATTTAGTAAAGTGCTCTGATCTTCTTTTTCTTCCCGCAGGAGTTTCACCCAACCCATGAGTGAGGATACAGGGGTTCCCAGTTGATGAGCAGTTTCCCTTGCCATTCCGGCGTAAATTAAATTTTTCTCACTGCGGCGGATAAGTTGCATTCCCCAAAGGGTAATGAGAATGAATACAATTCCGAAGCCAACTTCCAGATAGGGCATCCAGCGCAGACGGGTAACCACCAGAGGGTCAGAATAATGAATTTCCCCCCATTTCACCTCATCCCAGACCAAATCTAAGGGAACAAAGGTCTCATCCATTTTTTTCACCATTGCCCAAGCTTGGGAATTATATTCAGCGCTTCCCTCATTTGCAGAAATTCCCAGGTTTAGTCCGGCAGATATTTCATCTTTCGATGTAATGATAATGGGGAAATTCATGGATGGCAGAAGAATGTCCATAACAAAACGAATGTCTTCCTGATTGGAGCTGTTTATGGCATCAGAGTATGACTTAGCGAGAATCTCTGCCTGTGACCGGGCTTCGTCTCGCAACTGATTAATCATCATGCGATTTACCCAAAATATCATGACGATAATGGACATAGCCAGAATAAATAGGCTG
>CAZGBZ010000038.1:0-9147 GCA_964524135.1 uncultured bacterium | reverse complement strand
AATTAGTAGAAGTAATGATGATCATTTGTCTGTAAATTACAATCACATTGTTGGTATTCTTGTAGAAGCAATTAAAGATCAAGAAGAAATACATAACTCATTAGAACAAAAATTTGAAGAATATGTTAAATGGTTTTTGAGTGGCTTTCATTTGTTTATTTTAAATAACCCCCCTATATCCCCCTTTGAAAGGGGGAATAATACCTTGCTTTATCAAAATTATTATTAAAATATTTCCAAAATACAAACCAAAAGATTCCCCTCTTGAGAGGGGCTTCACAAAGTGAAAGAGTGTGTAGAATGTTCAGCAATCGTAATAGTCTCAATACATAATTTGAAAATCTTTAATTGGTTAATTTAGGCAACCCACCCCTCGGCTTCGCCAGAATCCCTCCAATTAGGGGAATTTAATAAAAAATTTTATTAAACGATTTATTTTCCATAAACTTATATAGACTCCCGATTCTTTTTACCAATACATCCTACCAAAATGAATAGTAGTAATACTGCTGTGGAGCCCCACGTTAATAATGTACCATAGCGAATATCATAGGGGATAAACTCCATTACAATCTGATGTTCTCCGGTAGGGATGTGTAATCCCCGTAAAATGGTATTCACCGGATGTATTTCCCAATCAGGATGGCTGATAATTTCCCAACCCTCAGGATAATAAATTTCACTTAAAACTAAAAACTGATTGCTAGATGTAATCACCTCAATTTCAATTTTATCTGGTGACCAAAAGGTGATATTTGCCTGAGCATTGGAATTATATTCAACTCCCCCCACATTTTTTTCCACAATAGAAGTTTGTAAGGGATTAAAATCTTGTTTTCTGAGGAAAGTAAATTGGTCTTCTAGCTCTGGAATCACCTTTACAGCCTGTGTGAAATAAGCCCGGGGTATGACATATTTAAATTGATACACATTTGTTTTCTGGTACTTCCCCTGATGGAATAATTTACCGGTAAAGACCAAGTCAAATGCGGGATGTGATAATTCTTCCAATGTTATTATATATTTTACATTGAGCATCTGCAGAACACCCATAGAATTCCAACCCACTTCATCCTTCAGCTTATTGTAGCGATATACCTTTGCCGGATGGTAGCCCATAATACTTTCAATTTGAAAAGCAGACCATCTGTTTTCATTTGCTAAACTTCCCAAAGGCAATACCCTATATTGGGTGGTATCCTTCTGTAGAAATCGAATGACCTCATCTTTACTGAGATAGGCAGACTTTACCGATCTTTTAGTCATAGTAGATTGACGGTAGCTGTCTGTGTCCGGTTCAATGATTTGATGATCCACCTGTGCCAAGTCGATTACTGACAGACTAATAATAATACCCATTAATATTTTGTGCCCTATCCAACCCATCCGACTCATATAAAATGCACCACATCCAAATAGAAGAAAGTATATAGATTTCATCATATCGCTATTGATCATATCCATTCGAAGGGTGTTGAGCACCGGGTGACTTCGAGGACCAAAATCGGGTTGGCTTCCTAACATAAATTTCAATCCGAGAATGATGAGAAGCACACCTCCAACTACATAAAATAGTTTCTTCACCGTTTCATCATTTTTATTTTCAGAAATTATTTTTATTGAAGTATCCAACCCTAATCCTGCTAATACAGCCATTGAAAATTGGGTAAGAATGAGAAACATGGCTGGCACTCTGAATTTATTAAAATAGGGGAAATAATCATAGAATATCTGATAAAGAAAAAAGTTTTTTCCGAAAGATATAATAAGAGCTAATAAAGCAGTTAAACCAAAGAAGTATTTGATTTTCTTACTGGAATATAGCAGTCCAATTATGGCTAAAGTAATGACTATGATACCCATATAATTGGGATAATCGGTAAAGGGCATATTACCCCAATAAGTTGCACCGCCAAAACCATAGTAAGAGGGAATGAAAAAGGTGGACATTTCACCAAATGAGAAGGACCAGGCTGTGGCGTATTCGAAACCGGTCCCTCCACTGCCTCCAGCACCCCTAATGGAATGAGGGGCATAATTTAATGCTGGAAGATATATCCACATAGCCATACAAAAACCCAATATCAACCCTATGGTAGTAAAGAGGGTCCACTTGGGTTTGTTGGGTTGTGCTTTGTGAATGTCAAACAAAAGTAGGAGAACGAGTAATCCCCCAGCCATCCAGGAATAATAGGCAATTTGGGCATGGGCACGCTGAAGTTGCAGACCCACCAGCAAACCCAGAATGCCAAGATTTACAAGGTTTGTTTTTTCATACAAGCGTAGGATAGCCCCAATCACCCAAGGAAGCCAGGCAGTAGTCATCATTTGGCTGCCATGGCCGTGAACCACCATGGTGATAAGATAGGGCATGAGAGCAAATGATAATCCGCCAAATAAGGCACTGAGACGATTGGTTCCCAATTGGGTGAGAAGTATAAAAACGCCCATCCCTGCTAAAATAAAATGAAGGATATAATTCCAAAATCCCGAGAAGCCTATGGATTTAAGAATATTTATAATGGCATTAGGAAAATAATAATCCGAAATGTTTTGAAAAGAATGAACAGAGGGAAGTCCACTGAACACCCAAGGAAGCCAATGGGGGTATGTGCCAAATTCTTTTTCGGCAGATTCTATTCCTTGATGCACAGCACTGGGAGAGAGTGAATCGGCACCTGTAAATGTGAATTCTCCAGTGAGGGGTTTATGAAATAGAATCCCAATTACCAAGGCAATGATACCCATGGAAATGAGGTGAAATTTATATTTAGTTAATAATTTCATTATTATCAGAAGCTTTAGTTTTAAAATTGCCAAGAATAATTTGAATACCTGCCAATAATCCGGCATCATCTTCATCAAATCTAAGTATCCAAAGTACTGTGAAAAATACAATGAAAATAATAAACCCTGCACAGAGCAATGTTAGGATAGTATGGTAGGGCATAATAATATTTTGTACTAAATAACCAGACCCTGTTGCAATTACTCCGGCAAGTAATGGTTTTAGCAATTTCCAGCTAAAAGGAATTAGGCTTAATAACTTCCAATTTTGGACACCCCTAATTACAGCTATAGAACTGAGAGTAATGAGGGTTGCAATGGCTGCACCGAGTCCATCATATTTTGGAATTAGAAAATAGTTTAATCCGATGTTGAGGCCACAGGCAATAAAAGTATTGTATAGATTTATTTTGGGGAAGCCGGTCATATTGAGTGTGGTTCCACCAATCCCAAAAACGGCTTGAATAAGTGCAGCTAAGACCAATATCATTAAAATGGGGTAGCCTGATATAAACTCGCCACCAAAAATAAGCATAATTTTTTTAGGATAGAGCAGTATTAATATGGCGAATGGTAATGCAAAGGTAATGATCCAACGCGTAACTAATTTATAAATATGATTCATTTCAGTAGATTGATTTTTAGCATACATCTCTGCCATAATTGGTCCATAAATGCCCATGAATGATATTAACACCATTCGAATAATACCTGCAGTTCGGGCAGCGGGGTGATATAGTCCAACTGTGGAGGGGTCGGTAAAATAGCCCAGCATGAGCACATCGGTCCAATGAAGTACGGTGCCTAGAATTGACATGAACATGATGGGCAGGGAATAGTTCAAAAGGTTTCTGCTAAAGGCTCCCTTCTTAACAGATAAAATATTAACTCCCGAAACTTTTTTCAAAAAAATGGTTATGGTGATGCACCCCAAAACAGCAGAAAGTACAACGGGAATTAAAATGACAGATTCAGCAGTATAGAAAAAATAACAGACAATCATTGCCAAGAGCAAAATCAGTGGATTCTGAATTTCAGTTACCACTATTTTATATTTGAGCAGTTTAAAAGCCTGAGTGGAAAATGCAGAAATATGAATAATTATGTAAAAGGGAAGAGACAAAGCATGAATAGCTATGACTTTTGTAAGTAGAGAGGACTGGTTGAATATATTTTCAGCTAAATATCCTGCAATGGTAATTTGTAGAATCATAAAAATCAATCCAGAAATTGTCCCCATTTTTAATGCCGACAAGATAGCTGTTTGCTTTTCCTTTTGATTTTCTTCTCTACTTACTTGCCTAAGGACACCTTGGTCTAAACCCAACTTCCCAATTACCTCAGAAATTCGAGTGATGGCATTTGCAAGGGAATATATCCCCAGTAATTCTACTCCTGCCCAACGTGCCAATAGGGTGGTGAATAGGTAGCGTAATATTTGCCCAATACCCATGCCCGAGAATGAAATAGCAGATTCTTTGGCGATTTTGGTATTTGTATTCACGATGCTGTACTTAAATGTTGGGTAACTGTATTTATTATTCTTTTACAATTGTCAGTATCGGAATATTTGAAAAATCTATTAAATATTTCATTTCTTTCCTTTTTATATAAATCTATATTCGAGATATAATTTTCAAGTTGAACCTGAATTTCATTCCAGTTCTTGCAAATTGGTCCGGGTGTTGCACTATTATAATCCTCATAAAATTCACGATCAATTTGTTGATATTTATCCAAGTCAAATGGTGCAAAAATTATTGGTCGATCCAAAACCAAATAATCATAAAATACGGAAGAATAATCAGTAATTAAAATATCAATATGCCGAAGAATACGATTAATATCATTAAAATCAGAATCGTTTATAAATTGAATATTAGAAAATTCTAAACCATAATCAAGAGACTTTTTGGTCAAATCATAATAATGCATTTTTATTAGCATAATTGAATTATGTTCTTGAAGGAATTTATTTATTTTATCTAAATCAGAATTATATAATAAGTTACTATTTCCTTTTCCCTCTTCCCTATGTGTGGGGGAATATAAAATAATCTTTTCAATTGATTTATCGTAATTACCGAGTAATTTAGTTTTATTATACGCAGATTTTTCTGACAATAATATATCCATCCTGGGATACCCTGTTTCGATAATTTTTGACCTATCTATTCTAAATGCAGATTCAAATCTAACACTTGTTTTATATCCTGATGAGATAATCAAATTAAATTTTTCATTAAGAAAAGGGAATAATATTAAGAGCACATTTCTAACAATATTAATAAATGGATGACGCTGAATATTCTCATTTATCATATCATCATATTTTATTTTTTTTAACGGAACACCATGCCAAAATTGTACTATTAAAGAATTGTTTATACAATATTTATTAACATCCTCAAATCCACAATTGATAAAGGAAACACTTGCTCTACTGCCATACCAAAATCCTAATAATGAATATTTATGATTTACACAAATTCCATTTTTTCTTAACTTGTAGATTTCATTTTTATTATTAGATAACCATACAGACTTTATATCCGGGTACTTATTATTCACATATTCATAAAGATATGAAGGGTTATCGGTATATTTTTCCCCGAACCATGCCCCAAAAATCCATATATTATTTGATTTGGGGATTAATTTACTAAAAAGGTAAATTGGATAACATATTATTCCAAAAAAAAGTTTTTTTAGCGTTTTGGACAAAAGAAAAATAGTTTATATATTAATAATAGTAAAAATTTTAACAACCTTTTTTAAAATGAAATATATTCCAGGAAAACACACATAATAAATAATTCCTTCAGGCAATCCTATTATTAAACAAACCATAATTACAAAATTTCTTATAGGTCCACTCCAAAATACAATTCCATATTTCCCAATTACATTAGTTTTAACACTATTTGATTCTTTTACATTATTAGTAAGGGTTTTCCTGACCCAATCCAATAAATTTGAAAATGAGACAAGCAACATAGCAATAAGACTGAAATAAAATAGATTGCCGGGAGAAAAATAAATTACAAATGATAAAAATGTAATGAGTTCCTTCAGATTATCAGAAATTAGATCAAAATATATCCCAAATTGGGAAACTGAATCCCTCAACCTGGCCAACTGACCATCTGCACAATCCAATACATAGGCGAAAAAATACAATAATGCAGCCATGCCCAACTGGTTGTTTAATAATTGATAGTTTGCTCCAATATTAACAGCAAATGATACGACGGTAACTATATTGGGGGTAATGGGAGTTGGATTTATGAGAATTACAATAATAGCTGCAATTCGGCGGCATACTTGATTTGTCCAGAAATCGGTTACATTACTAACCTCAATTGCTTGACGGTAATTTTCTTTAACTTGGGTAAAAATATGCATTATTTCACCTTTTGAGTTAAAATCATTAAATGTTTGATGTCCACAAAAATATCACCATTCGAGGCAGAATAGTTAACCATTGATTTATATAATTCAGATGTTTCAATATGGCGATTAATAATCTCATCTTTTTCTTTCTGGTCATTGCAGGTATTGTTCAGCCAATTCATTATACTTTGTCCAGTTAAAATATAATCTTTTTCATTTAAAATCTGAAAATCCTTCATCCAATTAATAATTTCGGTTTGTGTGGGATAATGAATATTTCGTCCCACCAGCCAATCATATTCTTCAGAGATTGAATCCTTGGGAGGAACCACTTGAGAAAATAAAAAATACCCACCGGGTTTTAAACATCTGTGTATTTCAGAAAATGCTTTTTCAGGATGATCAATATAATGGATCACATTCCGCATATAGATTAAATCGAAGGTATTACTTTCAAATTTTAAATTATGGGCATCTCCCACGGATGCATCAATATTTGGATTATCAATTTTTGATATCATGTCCGGACTGATATCAATTCCCCTCAGAGGTCCTAATTTTTCAACCATTTTTTCTGCAACTGCTCCCGTTCCGATTCCCACTTCTAAAATGGATGAAAATTTTTGATTGGGCAGCAAATCAAGAAATGAATCAATAAATTTTTCATTTTTCACCCAATCAGTTTTGTTGTAAGCCCCAACCCTTTCAGCCCAATATTTTTCTTCGTATTGTTCCATTTCAGTGGGGTTTATTTATAATTTGTTTTTTTAATAATCGACCCATACCAATTAGTTTTTTACTCAGTTTGTTAACAGAAAATGCACCACCTAAACTGGCGGATACATGATGGGATAATTTAGCATCGGGGCAATAATAACAATTAATACCTTCTTTTTTTGCTCTCAGACAGAGATCTACATCTTCTCCGTACATATTAAACCGCTCATCGAATCCATTCAGTTGATTTATGACTCCCATTGAAGTAAAGATGCAGCAACCAGTGATATAATCCGTTTGCATTGGATCAGAAAATTCAGGGGAGTCACTTTGTCGAATACCCCTGTGAGATATTTTTGCACGTTTTAGATTCAAATTTCCACCAGCATACCAGATTAATTTTGGTTTGTCTTGATAAAATATTTTCCCGCCATATAAATTATTATCGCCGTACATTTCCTTTGCATGAATAAAACTGTTGAGAATATCAGGATCAACTTCCGTATCATTATTTAATAGCAGTACAAATTCAGAATAATCATTTTTTAGTTGAGTGAAACACCGATTGTAACCCCCTGCAAATCCATAATTATTATCTAACTCTAACAATTCAACCTCAGCATAGTTGTCCTTTACCATTTCTATAGAATTATCCGTTGAACCATTATCTATGACCATGACTGAATAATTAGGGTAATCTATTTTACTGACTGACTCCAAACAATGCTTCAAAAGATCTTTACCATTCCAATTTAGAATGAGAATTTTAATGTGGGGATTCATATACGTGAATATAGCGATTCAATGCCATTAACAAAATATTCCCAGGAGAATTTCTGTTTAAAGGAATTTATATAGTTTCCCATCTCAAGGAATGTACCTTTTTTCAAATGGGTCTCAAGCAGATTTGCCAACTCCGTTGGATTGTCCGGTTCGATGGTGAATCCTGATTTACCTTGATCTACAATTTCTGGCAGTCCACCTACATTTGTGACAACTACCGGAATGTCATAATAATATGCAATTTGAGTTATGCCACTTTGAGATGCAGAACGATAAGGCAATGCAACCACATCAACTGCTGAAAAATACTCAGTCACATCTGAATCAGGGATATAATTATTATGCCAGGTGATTTTATCAGATATTTCTAAATCAGATATTAATTGGGTATATTTTTCATCGTTTCCATAACATTCTCCCCCTGCAAGAAGATGGAAATTAAGCCCACTATTTTTCAATTTGGTTATTGCCTTTAACAAAATATCAAATCCTTTGTAATCCCTAATAATACCAAAATAAAGAATGATATATTTTGCTGTCAATCCCAATTTATTTCTGGCGGAGTATTTTTCTATTTTGGGAGGGAAATTGGTATATATGGGATGAAATCGTTTTTCATATATGGGATCATCTACCAATTCCTGTAATTCCTTTTCTGTTTGACTGGATTGCACCAAATGTCCATCTAACTTCTGAAATAAATATCTGGTAAGAAAATCTCCCATGGGTGTTTTTTCATGAGGGAGTATGTTATCAGATAATGACATTAATTTTGTTGAGGGGGATTTTCTCTTTAGTACACCTGCAATCACACCAAGGGCAGGGGCAAAAAAAGGATTCCAAAATCTGAAAATGACCAGATCAAAATGCTTCTTGGCAAGCTTGTTTCCTGTGCTGAACCATGTGAGGGGATTAATGGAATCTATCCATCTGTAACAATTATCAATTTTTGAATTGTCATCTAAATATTGCGTCTTTCCTGGGAAAAGAAAATTAGGGTATTGACGGGAATAGTTTATAACATCAACTGAATGGTGTAGTGACAGCTTTTCAACTAAAATGGATGTATGTTTGGAAATTCCACCTCGATATGGTGGCGCTACCGAGATAAGTGCAATTTGCATTTAATCCTGTTTTTTTGAATACACAGAATGGATTTTCTTTTCAGAGGATCCTGATGCTTTTATGAGTAACTCTCCTAATAATCCGATGGAGAAAAACCATAGGGCTAACCCAAATACCATGGCACCAAATACAATGAGGGCAAAATGTTTTTGAAAGGGGATGCCATTTACAAGTTTATCATAAATTGGAAAAACTTCACTAAGGGTTGAAATGAAAATAAAGACTAATCCAATTGACCCAAAAAAATGGAGGGGCCTATCAAAATACTTTCCAGTGAACAACATGGTGAACAGGTCAAAAAAGCCGTGGAATATTCGATTTCTTCCATATTTGGTTTCTCCA
>CAZGBZ010000037.1:0-13570 GCA_964524135.1 uncultured bacterium | reverse complement strand
AGGACCCTGTAAAAGTAATTGAAGGTCCCCTTATGGATGGAATGAACAGGGTTGGTGATTTATTTGGATCGGGAAAAATGTTTTTACCTCAGGTGGTTAAATCAGCAAGAGTCATGAAAAAAGCAGTAACTTATTTAACACCATTTTTAGAAAAAGCAAAAAAGTCAGCCAGTAAAAAAGGCAAAATATTATTGGCTACTGTGAAGGGGGATGTACACGATATTGGTAAAAATATTGTAGGTGTTGTACTTGGATGTAATAATTACGTTATTATCGATCTGGGTGTGATGGTTCCGGTTCAGGAAATTTTGAAGACTGCAAAAGAAGAGGATGTAGATATTATTGGGCTCAGTGGACTTATTACTCCCTCTCTTGATGAAATGGTTCATGTTGCCTCTGAAATGGAAAGAACCGGAGTTAATTTACCTCTCCTAATTGGGGGAGCCACAACTTCGGTCGTCCATACAGCGTTGAAAATTGACCAACAATATTCACATGCTTCAATCTATGTAAAGGATGCCTCTAGGTCTGTAAATGTTGTCCGCAGACTACTATCAAGAGACGCCAGCGAATATATACAGGATGTAAGCGAGGAGTATACCAATATTCGTTCAAAAAGACGCAGCACCCGCAAGGTAAAATATCTGAGCCTGGCTGAATCCAGAAAACAAAAATTCCCCATTAACTGGGATACATTTACACCACCTGAACCCCTCATGAAAGATTTGGTTCAACTGGATAATTTTCCCTTAGAAGAATTGGTTCCCTATATTGATTGGACACCCTTTTTCTCTACCTGGGAATTAAAAGGACGCTACCCCGCTATACTCAATGATGAACGATATGGCAAGGAAGCTGTTAAACTCTTTAAGGATGCAAAGGAGTTATTGGACCGGATAGTGAGCAAAAAGCAGCTTACTGCTAAAGCAGTATTACAGATTTATCCAGTTGTGTCAGTTGGGGAAGATCTGGAAATATTTAACCAGAAAAGTGAACAGATTGCTAAGTTTCATTTTCTGAGGCAGCAAGTCAAAAAAGCGGACCAGCAGTTGTGCCTCTCAGACTTTATTGCTTCAAAAGATTCTGGAAAACAGGATTGGTTGGGAATGTTTGCATTGACAACAGGGCTTGGATTAAATGAATTGCTGCACAGGTTTGAGGTAGAAAATGATGATTATAATTCCATAATGGCCAAAGCATTAGCAGATAGACTGGCTGAAGCATTTGCAGAAAAATTACATGAACTCACCCGCAGACAATATTGGGGCTATGCAGGAGATGAAGATTTGTCATATGAAGAATTATTGAAAGAAAAGTACCTTGGAATCCGCCCGGCACCTGGATATCCTGCCTGTCCAGATCACTCTGAAAAAGAAACATTGTTCAAACTTCTGCAGGTAGAGAAAAATACGGGGATTAAACTCACATCAAATTTTGCCATGGATCCACCTGCATCAGTTTGTGGTTGGTATTTTTCACATTCGGAATCAAAATATTTCAGCATCGGTAAAATTTCTGAAGATCAACTCATTGATTATTGTGAAAGAAAAGAAATGGAATTGAAAGAAGCGAGGCGATTTATTTCACCCTATTTGCAAGAAACTAACCAACTTGAACCAGAATTAGCATAAGGATTTAGATGAAAGTAATTGAACATATAAACAATGCAAAAGACCCCATATTCAGTTTTGAAATAATTCCCCCTCAAAGAGGAAAATCAGCCCAGGAAATAATTGATATTGTGAAAGATTTAGAGCCATTTAATCCTCCTTTTATTGATGTCACCAGTCATCCTGCGGAAGCTTATTATGAAGAGGGCTACGATGGAGAAGTTAAGCGGCGTGTTCGTAAAAAAAGACCTGGCACCATCAGTATTTGCGGAATTATTCAGAATCGGTTTAAAATTGATACAGTAGCTCATTTATTATGTAGAGGATTTACTCGTGAGGAGACCGAAGATGCAATTATTGAGCTCAATTATTTAGGCATTCACAATATATTGGCTGTTAGAGGAGATGAAACCAACTATAAAAAACCAGTGCAATCAGGACGAACAGCAAATGTATTCGCGTCCGATTTGGTGAAACAACTAAATGATCTCCGGTCTGGAATCTATTTAGATGAAATAATTAATGCCGATCCGGTGGACTTATGTATTGGTGTAGGTGGATATCCTGAGAAACATTTTGAAGCACCCAATCTCAAAAAAGATATTGAATATTTGAAGCAAAAAGTAGATGCCGGAGCGGATTATATTGTTACCCAAATGTTTTTTAATAATGCAGATTTTTTTAATTTTTCGGATGAATGTAGAAAGGCGGGTATAGAGGTTCCAATTATTCCGGGGTTAAAAATTCTTAATAATCCCAAACAATTAACTTCAATACCTAAAAACTTTTATGTAAATATCCCTACAGATCTTTCGGAGGAAATTGAGAAAAAACCAGAGCATACCCGTGACATTGGTGTAGAATGGTGTTTAAAGCAATGTGAAGAATTATTGGATAATGGTATAATGTGCATTCATTATTATATCATGAGTGGTGCAAGTGCTGTAACAAAAGTATTGAAGGAATTAAATAAATAATTTATTGTAAATTAACCAACTAGAAAGGAAATGAAATACCATGAGTAACTACCTATTTACATCTGAATCTGTAACTGAAGGTCACCCGGATAAGGTCTGTGACCAAATATCAGATGCCATATTGGATGCAATTCTTGAAATCGATCCAAACGGAAGAGTAGCATGTGAAACTCTCACCACTACAAATCTTGTAATTATTTCAGGGGAAATAACCACAGAAAATCACCCGGATTATGAAAAAATTATTCGGGAAACGATTAACAAAATTGGATACACTGACAATTCATCAAAATTTAGTGCTGATAAAGTGGGGGTACAATTATATATTGATGAACAAAGCCCTGAGATTGCCCAAGGTGTTAACGAACTCAATGATAGGGAGCAGGGGGCAGGAGACCAGGGATTAATGTTTGGATTTGCCTGCAGGGAAACCCCTGAGCTCATGCCGTTGCCCATCCAATTGTCACATCGCTTAACTGAAAAACTTGCTGAAGTACGAAAAAATGGTACCCTCCCTTGGCTTCGTCCTGATGGTAAATCTCAGGTAACGGTTGAGTATAATGGATTTACTCCAATTTCTATTTCGAAAGTTGTCATCGCAACCCAGCATGATGACATGTTAGATTCATATTCTAATGAAGAGGAAGAACATGCATTCATTACCAAAGAAATTGTTGAAAATGTTATTATTCCGGTACTTGATAATTATGATATAGACTATGAGGATAATTTTATTGTGAATGGTACAGGGAGGTTTGTTCTAGGTGGTCCTGAGGCAGATACAGGTCTTACTGGCCGGAAAATAATTGTGGATACTTACGGTGGCTATGCTCGTCATGGCGGCGGAGCATTTTCAGGGAAAGACCCTTCAAAAGTTGATCGATCAGCCAGCTATATGACGCGATATATTGCAAAAAATATTGTAGCTGCAGAATTAGCTGAACGATGCGAAGTCCAATTGGCATATAGCATTGGAGTTGCTGAGCCGGTATCCATAAATGTGGACACATTTGGAACGGGAGTGTTGACAGATGAAGAATTAACTGATATTATTAAAAATGAATTTGATTTAACACCATCGGGAATAATTAATACGCTTAATTTGAAAAAAGCCATTTATAAAGACCTTGGCTCCTATGGTCACTTTGGTAGAGAGGGATTACCCTGGGAAAAAACAGATAAAATTGAACAATTAAAACAAGAATTAAAACTGGAGGAAAGTGTTGGATAACTTAACTATGGAAGTAGAAACAATGAATGAAACTAATGATTATAAAGTAGCAGATATCAGCTTGGCTGAGTTTGGACGTAAAGAAATTCAGTTGGCAGAAGTAGAAATGCCAGGATTAATGGCGCTTCGAGAACAGTTTAGGGATAGCAAACCGCTGGCAGGTGCCCGAATTGCCGGCTGCATTCACATGACCATTCAATCTGCAGTTCTCATTGAGACACTGATTGAATTGGGGGCTGAAGTTCGCTGGTCATCATGTAATATTTATTCCACTCAAGACCACGCTGCAGCAGCTATTGCTGAAGCAGGTTATGGGGTTTTTGCATGGAAGGGAGAGACAGAAGAAGAATTTTGGTGGTGTATTGAGCAAACACTTAATTTCGCAAATGGAGAAGGTCCAAACCTATTATTAGATGATGGGGGAGATCTCACCCAAATAGTATTAGAAAAACGAAAAGAGTTGATCCCTGCAATTAAAGGTGTTTCAGAGGAAACCACTACAGGAGTACAGCGATTACACCAGTTATTTAAAGAAAATGAATTGCCGTGGCCAGCCATCAATGTGAATGATTCTGTCACAAAATCTAAATTCGATAATAAGTATGGTTGCCGTGAATCATTAGCGGATGGTATCAAGCGGGCTACGGATGTAATGCTTGCCGGTAAAAAAGTCGTGGTCTGTGGGTTTGGTGATGTTGGGAAGGGTTGTGCTCAATCCATGAGTGGATATGGCGCACAAGTCTTTGTTACCGAAATAGACCCAATTTGCGCCCTCCAGGCAGCAATGGAAGGTTACTCCGTTGTTACTATGGATGAGGCTTGTGAATGGGGAGATATTTTCGTTACGGCGACTGGAAATCGTGACATCATCATGGGTTCTCACATGGCGAAAATGAAAAATAATGCCATCTGTTGTAATATTGGACATTTTGACCATGAAATTGATGTGGCTTATTTGGAGAAAACAACGGATGTAAAGGAATTCAATATTAAGCCGCAAGTAGATAGATTTGAATTTTCTGATGGACATTCAATTATACTGCTATCTCGAGGCAGATTAGTGAATTTGGGTAATGCAACGGGGCATTCATCTTTTGTAATGTCCACTTCCTTTACGAATCAGGTTTTGGCTCAAATTGCCTTGTGGGAAGGAAATGTGGAAGATGGGGTACAAGTATTACCTCCGGAGTTAGATGAGGAGGTAGCACGGTTACATTTGGACCACTTAGGTGTCTGTCTTACAGAAATGACAAATGAGCAATCAGATTATATTGGCATCCCTAAAAAGGGTCCATTTAAACCGGATGGATATCGGTATTAACCAATTAATATATTGAATTCATTTCTCAATAATAATCCTAAAAAAAGAGTAGTTTCTACTCTTTTTTTATACCTTTTAATTTTCTCATTAGGTTGTGATTTTGAATCACCTCAAAAGTGGGAAACTCCATCTTGGTACTTACCCCTTACCGTTCCCCTAATCAATACAGTGTATAGCTTTGAGGGAATGGCTCAGGATAGTACCATTATTGAAGATAGCCTAAACAATACATTAAAAATTATTTTTTCAAATAGTATAGTGGAACCTGGTGGAGCAAAACCTGGTATTACCGATGAAATATTTGATTTTAAAATACCCAAAACAGAACAATTGAATTTATTCAGCCAAGAATTTAGCATTGATAAGCAGCCGGCTCAATCAGTTCCAGATGCATCTACATTGCCCCCCCCTATTAATTTACCATTGGTTTTAATTTCTCCTGAAACTGTCACAGATTATGCCTTAGGAGGCTGTCTCACTTACGAATCGTTAGCTGATTTTACATTTGATACAACAATTACTATACCAATACTCGCTTCATTTTCATCCATACTAGATCAAGCAGTATTAAATGATGAACCTATTATTAAGGCCTTACATAAGATTACCGTTAATAATGGTAAATTGGGAGTGACAGTGGAAAATAACCTTCCATTTGAAGTTTCAAATTTTAGTTTTAATTATTCTAGTATAGAATATGAAAACCAAAAAAGGGTCTTAAAAGAAGCAACTTTTTCAAATATATTAGTTGGTGCAGAGCAAGAAAATACTGACATAAATATTGATACAGATAATACTGTTCAATTTGGTGATAGTTTGGAGATTTCCTTTTCAATGGAGATTGATAAATCACAATTAACAGCAAACTCGGGAGAGTGTACAGGAACGTTAGCAGGTAAGGATGGATGGGCTCTTACCGGGACAACTCCATTCACAGACGATTATTATTTTTCAATACAATTACAAATATTGATTGAGGCAGAATCTGCTGAAAATATTATTTGTACAACAAATCCAATTATTATTGAAGAGGCAATAAATACAGAATTCCCAGCCATTGAAAATATTGATGTGAAGGGGGGTAAAATAACTGCAGTCACTACAACAGTTTCTCCGGATGAATTAAATTATATAGAACTAGTTGCAACAAATTCACTGTTTGCCCCAACCGATATAGAAATAACATTTTCTAATTTTTTTGATTTGATTGATGATGTGGGAATACCTGTTATCGTAGGCGGTGAAATTGCTAATACTGGGGTAGAGACAATATATTCTGATTCTTTGGCATCAAAATATTTAGGTGTTCCGGGATACCCGGATAGCATATTACAATCTATTGCTGTTGGGGTAAAAGTTCAAATAAATGAGATAATAGATGGACCAATTGCTTTGGGAGAATCCTTTGCATTATCAATTAGTAAATTGCTAATTTCAGAAATTAATTTAGCCTACTTGACAGCAGTTACCTATGATATGGGGTTCGATACACCTTCCAGCAATATTGAAGGGGTTCCACAGGGAGGAGTTGGACTTCAATTCTATGATGTGCAATTAATATTAGATATTTATACGCAAATTGGGATACCAATTCAATTAAATATGTTATTGAAAGGATCAAAAGGCGCAGATTCAGTCACCACAATAATAAATCCACAGCTTAATGTACCTGAAATTAATGTTGTTGGAGATTCAGTGAGAACATTTATTACTCTGAACAAAGATGGTCAGAAAGTTGAATGGTACCACATGGATAATATTGATGGTGAAATACCAGATTCAACATTTTTCACTCCAATTGATGAAGGTCAAAGCTCTATTGTTGATGTTATGAATTTTACTCCGGAGACATTAGAATTTGGTGGTGGAGCAAAAATTAATGGAGAAGGATTTTTAGCTCCTAATTCATTTCTTTGGGGTACTTTTACCCTTATAGCTCCCTTAGCATTTATTTTTGAACAACCTGTAAATATTATCCCTTCTGAACCCACCCCCATGGAACCAATGGATCCTTCAACTTCTCAACAAATTGATTCTACACTGGTGGAAGCGGCATTGAATGTCACTATTACGAATAGTTCACCCCTTGGAGGGAGTTTGTCTCTTCTCATATCAGACAGTACCATTTACCCTCTTTTCCTTGATTCCTTAATTACCGGTTCCTGGGAGAATCAAATTTATAATTTTAATACCACAATTTGGGATACATTGGATCCACCTTTAGAAATTGATTCAATTTATTTTACTGCAATTGATCCCACCGCTGATACTTTAAAAGCATTAGAAGTTAAATTTTTCAATAATGACAGTCTCCAGTTTTTTATTGGCAGAATGTTTGAATTGGGATTTCCAAGAGCAGATTCCATTGAATATCACCTGGGATTTGCCAATCCGGAATTCCCCAATATAAATACTTCAAGCATGATTATTGATACTACCCGCATGGCATGGATTATTACAGAAGAACCGAGATATAATATTGCAATGATTACTTTTGACAAAAGCCCCACACAATCTGGTAATGGTGAATTTATTCCCTTAACCTTTCAGACGACTAATTCTATTGGTGTACAGGCATATCTCACCCTCACATTAGATACTGGAGGGTTGGGAAGAGATAATACTTCACATGATAAGTAATAAGATATTAGTTATCACCCTTTTTCTTTTGAACTCCATTATTTTTGGACAAGCTAATCATGATGCCCGAATGTTGGGATTAAATGGTTCCTATACCACATTGGCTCGAGGGTATCAAAGTATAGGAGTAAATCCTGCAAATCTCGCCGCCTATAATTATAGGTCCATTAATTTACTAAACCTGTCTCTTGGACTCAGCAATAATGCATTTTCCATAACTAATTATAATGCTATAAACGGAGCAAATTTGGAAGACACTCTTTCTTTCACCTATTACCCCAAGTCTCAGTTTTACGATATGTTTGGAGGAGAAGGAATTCGATTGATGCAGTCGTTAGAGGTTCCTTTACCCATATTAAATTTTTCAACACGGCAATTTGCACTGACTTCTAATTTTTCTTCAAATCTTGATATGGGAATGCCCAATGGACTTTTGGATTTGCTTTTATTTGGTAACCCCTTTGGAAGCAGTATATCTATTGATATGGTACAGAATAGTATTGTTACTCAGGATATAGGCCTGTCTTACGGGCGTTTATTTAACCATTTCTCTGTTGGCTTCACATTAAAATATATTTTGGGTCTGTTTTACATGGGAATGGAATCAATTGATACCCCATTTATTACCACCGACATTACCGGGTTTACAGGGCAAAATCAGTATCTCATTCAACAGGCAATTGGGGGTTCTGGTACAGGTTTGGATTTTGGAATTACCACCAATGAATCAAAAGAAGGTTTTCGATTTGGTTTGTCAATTATCAATTTCATGGGAACAATAAAATGGACACAAGATCATTTTATGCGTAAAAACTTAGAGAATACCATGAAAAATTCGGCAGGAGATTTTTATCTACGCCCCAATGAATTTATGTATGTCAATATGGTGATGGATTCTGTTACAGGTTCCTCTTTTAGTGAAACATCTGGAGACCCTTTAATTTATTATGAAATGTATAAGGTGATTCCCCTGGAAAATTTATCTGGGATAACCCTTACAAATCAGGATTCTGCATTATTGGTGACACTTGTAGATGGTACTTATTATTTTCCCTCAGGAGGTGAATATAAACTATCTGATTTAATAGGTGATGGGGATACCACCTTTACAGTTACTGATAATTTTGAAAAATATTCCAGTGGAGATAAAAATCCATTTCAGACGCGCCAACCCATGTATCTTCGCATGGGAATGTCCCGAAAATGGGAGGAACAGGCCATAGTCGCCGCTGATTTAGTAACAGGGTTCTCCAACAATTATGGATCCAGCACATCTTGGCGGGCATCCATAGGTGTAGAAATTATTCGCTTTAAGGGACAGTTTCTTCGTCTGGGTTATGCCATTGGAGGAATTACAAATAGAAGTATGAGTCTGGGTTATGGGAGAAAAATTGGGCTGCTACACTGGGATATTGGCATGTCATTTAATGGAGGATTTTCAATTGAAACTGCCAAGGGATTTGACTTCGGCATGGGTCTTACCTGGCAAACGGGGAAAAAGAAGCTGAAAAATTTATGATGTTAGATAAAAGATTTAAGATTTTAATGTTAAATCTTTGACACTAAGTATCTCTGTAACTTTGTTACTGAGAAACTATCTGAATCCAATTAAGTGCGTGTGTTCTTAAACAGGTATAATCCCGAAAGAAAGAAAATCAGATTTGGTATCCAAACCGATAGAAACGGACTTAGCGATCCTTTGTATCCCAGCGACTGCCCGGTTTTAATGGCAGCATAGTATATAAAAATAACGAAAATACTGATTCCAATTCCCACAGCCAGATTACTTCGAGGTTTTCGTATTGACAATGATAATCCAAATAAAACCATGAGCAAACTGGTACAGGCAAAGGCAGGTTTAAAGTACATGTTCACTGCCCAGCGAGGATCTTTTACCCCGTGCTGCTCCAGCTTATTTACAAACTTCTTCAACTCCCAGTAATTCATTTCTTCAGGCTTAACAGTGGTTTGGGTGAGGTCAGTGGGAGTGAAATTTAATTTTAAAATGGAATCTTTTTCAGATTTATAAAAACTCTGTGTTTCATCCTCCCAACTTCGGGTAAAATAATTGGGAAGTATCCAATATTTTTCATCAGCGTTCCACTTCATGAGAGGAGCGTCTAAGCGGGAAATGAGATTTCCATCAGAAAACTTCTGTATGGAGATATTATGGGCAGTTTGATTCCGAAACTGGTAGCGCCGAATTCCCAATACCTCATTTTTTGTTTCCTGGCGAAAGATATCTTTCTTTTTCATTTTCTGAGTTTTGGATCGGATGAGGTTATATTTCGTACCCAATTCATTTCTCTTTTGAAGGTGCTCTGTAACATATAAATTATCAAAGTAGAATGAGAAAATACTGAAAAATAATCCCATAATTAATAGGGGAATACTCAAACGCCTAATACTCACCCCTGATGCTTTCAGCGCACTGAGTTCATTATTTTTCTGTAAAATTCCAAAAGTGAATACCGTTGCCAGTAAAAGAGACATGGGGAGCCCCAGACTGAAATACCATGGAACTGTATGATAATAATAATGCATAATTTCACCGCGGGGCATTTCGGAGTCCATAATATGGTCTAAATGATCTACAATATCCACCAGGAGAAAGATGACGATAAACGCCATGACGGTCATTAATACCTTACCGGTAAAATGCTGGAGAATATATTTGTCAACTAATTTGAACATAGGTAAAATTAGGGAATGTTAGAGATAAGGTGAAACTCTGTTCTCTGAACTCACCCCGGCTTCGCCACCCCTCTCTTTCAAAGAGAGGGGTGGGGGGTGAGTTCAAAAATCTGGGTTCATCCAAATTATTGACCTCAATTTCAACGGTAGAGCCACAACATGCTGTAGCTCTACAATAGATGTTCTACAAATACTTTGAATGATTCATTTAATCTACCGTAACTTTCCCAGCGCGAATTTCCTTTAAATCTACCCGGGAGGTGGAAAAGGATGAACCAAACCCCCACGGCGTTTTTAGGAATTCCACACAATAAAAAATTATGAATAAAATTAAAGCCAAATTATCCGGCAAGAAGGAAATTGCACGCAGTTTAATACGAATTGCACATGAAATAATTGAAAAAAATGATGACCTCAGTCAAATAGCCATTGTGGGTATTCGCACCAGGGGTAATTATTTAGCCAAACGACTGCACGCTCAAATGGAGAAATTATCAGCAACTGAAATACCCATCGGCACTTTAGATGTTACCTTCCACCGAGATGATTTCCGCACCAATTTAGGTTCGCCGAAAGTTGGGGCATCTCATATTCTGTTTGAGGTTGAAGGGAAAAATGTCATTTTAATTGATGATGTGCTTTACACAGGCCGAACTATCCGGGCAGCCATGGATGAAATATTCACTTATGGCAGACCTGCCTCCATACAATTGGGTATTCTGGTGGATAGAGGTCATAAAGAACTGCCCATTCGTGCGGATTATGTAGGCAAAAATTACCCCACATCACTGAATGAGCATATCCATGTACATGTAGCGGAAGTGGATGGTGAAGATGCGGTGCTGCTCATGGAATATGAGGACTGCGGATAGGTGGGGGCACTCAAAAATAAACATTTAATTGGTTTAGAAATTACCTCCACCAAAGATATTCAAAAATTAATTGACACAGGTTTTACCTTTCGTGAAGTTTTAGATAGGCCTATTAAAAAAGTACCTTCACTTACCGGCAAAAATATAGTAAACCTCTTTTTTGAAAATTCCACCCGTACCCGCATTTCATTTGAACTTGCAGAAAAGAGACTCTCAGCCGATGTGACCAATTTTTCAGCCAGCGCTTCCAGCGTGAGTAAGGGAGAGGGGTTGAAAGATACAGTGCAGAATATCCATGCTATGAAAATGGACTGTGCCGTCATGCGCCACCCTGTACCCGGATCCTGTCTCCAATTGAGTAAATTTGTAGATGCCGTTGTGATCAATGCAGGGGATGGAACCCATGAACATCCCACGCAGGCATTATTGGATATGATGAGTATAAAAGAAAAATTTGGCAAATTGAAGGGGCTCAACATTGCCATTGTGGGAGATATTCTCCATAGCCGTGTGGCACTCTCCAATATTTACGGATTGCAAAAAATGGGGGCAAAAGTCACCTTATGTGGTCCGCCCCATTTAATTCCACGAGGAATACAGGAATTAGGGGTATCTGTAAATACAGATATTGATGAAGTCATTGAATGGGCAGATGCCCTGAATGTGCTTCGAATTCAGAGGGAACGTATGGGGGTGGGTATTATTCCTTCCGTGCGTGAATACAGGGATTTCTTTGGCATTACGCAGGAAAGATTAGATGCCCATAAAAAGGAAATTGTCATCATGCACCCGGGACCTATGAATAGAGGTGTGGAAATTGACAGCTCCGTTGCCGATGGAGATCAAGCCATAATATTAGACCAAGTTTTAAATGGAGTAGCCATCCGTATGAGCATTTTATATTTGTTGCTGGGACCGGATGAAGGAGATGAAGGTTAATGGGAAAATTAAATAATCTTACCATCCTTGAAGGTGGTACAATTTATGATCCGTACAAAAATAAAAAGAAATCAGGCTCCATATTAATAGTCGATGGTGTTGTAAAAGAAGTGGGTAAAGTTACCGCACCTGATAACGCACAGAAAATTGATTGCTCCGGAAAATTAATTATCCCAGGATTGATTGATATTCATGCCCATTTTCGGGAGCCTGGTCGAGAGGACAAGGAAACATTGGCAACAGGGGCACGGGCAGCATTCTCTGGTGGTTTTACACGGGTATGTGTAATGCCCAATACGAACCCTCCTTTAGATTCACCTGAGGCTATTCGTTTTATTATTGAAAAGTCCGCGGATTTGCCTGTTCAGATTTTACCCATTGGTGCAATTACCATTGGTCAGAAGGGATTGGAACTTTCTGAAGTTGGCGAAATGGTGAAAGCAGGAGCGGTTGCCATTTCCGATGATGGTCTGCCGGTTCAAAATGGTCAGGTTTTGAGAAATGCCCTGGAGTATGCCCAGAAATATGGTGTACCCGTTATTA
The DNA here is from genome assembly GCA_964524135.1 of uncultured bacterium. Taxonomy (GTDB): domain Bacteria; phylum Fidelibacterota; class Marinisomatia; order SCGC-AAA003-L08; family D37C17; genus D37C17. The sequence continues at coordinate 743 of CAZGBZ010000037.1, read as the reverse complement.
ATCATGCAGAGGATATTCACCTGAGAAATGAGGGAGTGATGAACGAAAGTGCTCTTTCAACTAGACTGGGATTGCCTGGAAATCCTGATATTTCGGAATCGGTAATGGTCCACAGGGACTTGGAAATTGCAGATTATACAGGGGGTAAAATTCATGTACCTCATGTTTCTACCAAGCGCTCTGTTGATTTAATCCGTGAGTACAAAAAAATGGGTGTTAATGTTACGGCAGAGGTAACACCCCATCATATTGGCTTAACGGAAAATACATTAGCTGAATACGACACCCATGCAAAAGTAGCTCCCCCTTTACGGTCAGAATTAGACAGGAAAGCATTAAAAAAGGGATTGAAAGATGGCACGATAAACTGCATTGCTACCGATCATGCCCCACACACAATTGAAGAAAAGGAAATGGATTTCATTCATTCTCCCTGTGGTATGATTGGTTTAGAGTCCGCCTTTGGGTTAAGCCACACTGTACTTACTGAGGCAGGTGCATCAACGGAAAAGGTCGTTCAGTGGTTTACAAAGGGTCCCGCCGCCGTAATGGGATGGGAGCTCGTTCCTTTCCAATTAGGTAAACCAGCAGAAATTGCCATTATCGACTCAAAACAAAAATGGACATTTAATGAATCTCATATCCAATCCAAGTCGAAAAACAGTCCTATGATAGGTATGAAATTTACGGGAAAGGTAGATGGAACAATTTCCGGTAAAAGTACCTGTGGAAATCTATTAGAT
>CAZGBZ010000036.1:4352-13722 GCA_964524135.1 uncultured bacterium | reverse complement strand
GCAAAGAATATTTATACAAAAAAATGCTGGACACCGATAAGCAGGCACAGGAAGGCTTGCAGCGCTTTGTTGAAGCTAGGGAATTGCTAGGAGCTTTATCTCCCTCTGGACCCGTTTCAGAATAAATGTAAAATTTTCTTTATCAAAAGGATTAATAACCCTAATTTTACAGACTAAATTCTAGATTAAAATTTCAATTAATTCGTAATTAAAAAAGGACAAAAATAATGGTTCAATTATTTATTGATGGTGGTGGGTTCATGTGGCCCATTTTATTTATTTTCATTATTGGCTTTGTATTTGTGGTAGAACGGCTTTATCATCTTTTCAAAGGCCTATCCAGCAATGAAGAATTTGCTTATGAAATAGCCGCAACGGTAAATCAATCCGGAATTGATCCCGCCAAAACTCAGTGCGAAGGAGCCGTAGGTCCAGTTGCTAATTTATGTTTATCCGCATTAGACCGTGCCAACCTCGGCGCTGATGAAGCTGAACACGCCCTGGATCATTCCGGTAGTATTGAGATGGCCTCCATGGAAAAAAATATGACCTGGATTTCACTCTGCATCGCCACTGCTCCCATGTTGGGATTTCTAGGAACAGTTTGGGGAATGATACAGGCGTTTAATGATATCAAGATGGCAAACGATATTTCACCGGCGGTTGTAGCTGGTGGTATTTCAGTTGCTCTGCTTACAACGGCATTTGGTCTTGTGGTAGCTGTCGTTCTGCAGGTATTCCAAAATGCAGTGTTGTATATTATTGACAATCAGATTGTAACTCTTCAAAAAAGTACCACAGCCCTGCTTCACGCCATAAAGGACAGTAGTAAAGACTAAATTCCCCCGGGACAGGGTATGATTAAAAAACAAAGAAGACCCATGCAGGAAATAAATTCGTCTTCCATGGCGGATATTGCATTTTTATTGCTGGTATTTTTTCTGGTGACTACTACCATTTCCATGGATAAAGGTATTAGTCTGGTTCTGCCGTCCGAAGGAAATGAGCTTGAAGTAAACCGAAAAAATATCGTCAATATCCTTATGAATGAAAGCGGGAAAGTTCTGCTGGATGATAAACCAACCAAGGTTAATACCATCAGAGGAATCGTGGAAAGAAAACTTGCTGGAAATCCAAACCTCATATTCTCTGTTCAAACCCACCCCAGAACCAAGTATCAAAATTATCTTCAAGTATTGGACCAGCTAAAAGAAGCAAATGCCACAAAAATTTCCATTGCCAACCCTCCCGCTTTTTAGTATAAAATGAAAATAGAAAGAAAAACGCATACCAGTAAGGAAATATCCACATCATCTATGCCGGATATTATTTTTATGCTCCTAATTTTTTTCATGGTGACAACCGTAATGCGAGAATATGAAGGGCTGGATATCATTATGCCTCGTGCAAAAATGATTGAAAAGTTAGAAAGTAAACGACACACCTCTTATGTTTGGGCAACAAAAGATGGACTGGTTTCAGTGGATGACCGTATTATTCACATTAATAATTTATCCGGAATAATGTACAATAAAATTGCCAAAGATCCTAAAATTACGGTTTCATTGAAGTCCGATGAAAAAACCACCATGAAACTTATTACAGATATCCATAGCCAGCTTCGTACTGCAAATGCTTTAAAACTCAGCTATTCTGCCCTTACCAAGGCACCATAAGTATATGATTCTAAGACCCGATCCTTTATTAATCCATTACCCCGTACGCATAAGGGAAGTCACTATTGGAGTAATCCTTTTTTTGACATTTATGTTTTATTTTTTTCCACGGTTTTTAGGAGAAGGCGAGCGTACTAACTACACCGTTATTGATGAAATAGAAACATTCGACATACCTCAAACTGAACAAATAAAAATCCCTGAACCACCTGCTCGACCTTCCGTTCCCGTAGCTTCTGAAGATGAATTTTTTGATGAAGATATTACGATTGAAGACACAGACTTTGATGATTTTGAGGATTGGGATGCTCCGCCACCTCCACCATCTGAAGGTCCTAATGTAAAATTTATTCCTTATGATAAAGCTCCAAAACCAAAGATTCCTATTCGACCGGTATATCCTGAAATTGCCCAGGAAGCGGGAATTGAGGGTACAGTATATATCCAGTTTTTTATAAATGCTAAGGGTAATGTAACCGAAGCTTGGGTTCAAAAGGGTATTCCCAATACGGGGTTGAATGAGGCTGCATTAGCTGCAGTTAAAAAATCAAAATGGAAACCCGCCCAACAACGGGATAAAAAGGTAGGTGTCTGGCAGACCGTACCGGTGAAGTTCGAACTCACTTCACATTAGATTATATTAATGTTTAATCCTGTTTGGCACTATTGCCGAACAATTTATTATAAATCCACAAAACCGGATCATAAAAGCGGTCAACCACTCTTTCCTTCAAGGGAATAATACCATTATCTGTTATCTGAATATGTTCGGGACAGACATCGGTACAGCAGCGGGTGATATTACACATCCCTGAGCCGAATTCATTTTTTATTTTGGGGATACGGTCTTCCCTGTCCAATGGATGCATTTCCAAAGAAGCCAAGCGGATCATAAAGCGCGGACCTACAAAGTTTTTCTTCTTGTCCTGATCTCTGAGAACATGGCAGACATCCTGACATAAATAACATTCAATGCATTTTCGGAATTCCTGGATACGCTCAACATCCTGCTGGTACATGACATGGTCCTTGCCATTTTTCTTCTTCCCTGGTTTGAAGGGTGGAATCATTTTGTTCTGCTCATAATTCCAGGAAACATCAGTCACCAGGTCTTTAATAATGGGAAATGTTTTCAGGGGCTGGATGGTAATGATTTCATCTTCTGCAAATTCGTTCATTCGTGTCATGCAGGATAATTTTGGCCGGCCGTTTATTTCCATACTGCAGGATCCGCATTTTCCTGCTTTGCAGTTCCAACGGGCTGCTAAGTCATTGGCGTGTTCTACCTGGATACTGTGAATAGCATCCAGCACTACCATGCCCTGTTCTAATTTTACGGTATAATTTTTAAATTCACCCTGTACTTTATCACCCCGCCAAATTTTAAAATTACGCTCCAATTTTGTCTCCCTCCAAATCTGCTAAGGAAGCAAAACCAATATCAGCCAATTCTTTTGGCGGGTCTTCCCGCTTAACTTTTTCAGCGGACATCCCGGATTCCGCCTTCTTTATTACAATATTATATTCTAATCCCTCATCCCGTTCACCAGCAAAATCCAGGCGGGTGTGAGCTCCGCGGCTTTCTTCCCTAATTAGGGCTGCACGGGTGACAGCTTCAGCAGTAATAATGAGATTTTTTAAATCCAACGCTTCATTCCAACCGGGATTATATTGAGCCGAAGCGTGGGCGGAAACATCTTTAATGTCCGCTTTTAATTCCTGAAGTTTGTCCAGCCCCGTTTGTAATTCTTCTCCGGTGCGGACAATACTAACAAATGTCTGCATAATGCCCTGTAATTCTTCGTGTACCATATAGGGATTTTTGCCATCTTCCAGGTTCAGGATGGCCGTTGCTGCTTTTATAATTTTACTCACCTCTTCATTACTGCAATTCAATTGACCACTAAGGCCTTTTATATAATTGGCTGCGCCGTCACCTGCCAGTTTTCCAAATACCAGGAGATCCGAAAGCGAATTCCCCCCTAATCGGTTAGCGCCATGCATACCGCCGGCACATTCACCACATGCAAAAAGTCCGGGGACATTCGTCTGCTGGCTGTCGCTGTTTACCCTGATACCGCCCATAAAATAATGCAGGGTGGGACCCACTTCCATTGGCTCTTCCGTAATATCTATTTCTGCCAATTCCTTAAACTGATGATACATAGATGGCAGTTTCTTTCTTATAAATTCAGCCGGTCTTCGGGAAGCAATATCCAAAAAGGCGCCACCATTTGGTGATCCTCTTCCAGCCTCGACTTCCTTTTTAATAGCACGGGCAACCACATCCCGGGTTAAGAGCTCGGGAGGTCGGCGGGCTTCTCTGTCACCATCCAGCCAGCGGGATGCTTCTTCTTCAGTATCAGCAGTTTCACTGGCAAATCTTTCCGGGATATAGTTAAACATGAAGCGTTCACCTTCACTGTTTAACAAAATTCCACCGTCACCTCTTACACCCTCAGTAACCAGAATTCCCTTAACGGAAGGCGGCCAAACCATTCCCGTTGGATGGAATTGAGTAAATTCCATATCCATCAATTCTGCCCCTGCACGGTATGCCATTCCCAGGCCATCTCCGGTGTACTCCCAGGAGTTTGAGGTTACTTTCCAGGCTTTTCCACCGCCACCAGTAGCTAAAATAATTGCTTTGGTTTTAAATAATACAAAGCGACCTGTTTCCCGCCAGTAAGCAAGTAGTCCAGAAACTTTACCCTCATCTAAAATAATTTCCAATCCGGTACATTCCATATGAGTGGAGATGCCGTGATGCACGCAAAAATCCTGGAGCGTGCGGATAATTTCCAATCCGGTGCGGTCACCCACATGAGCCAATCGAGGATAACGATGTCCACCGAAGTTTCGCTGGTTTATGAGTCCTTTTTCAGTACGGTCAAATACAGCGCCCCATTCTTCCAGTTCCCGAACTCGATCCGGCGCTTGTTTGGCATGGAGCTCCGCCATTCGCCATTGGTTTAAAAATTTGCCACCCCGCATCGTGTCTCGGAAATGGATCTTCCAATTATCCCGGGAATCCACATTTCCCAAGGAAGCCGCAATACCGCCCTCAGCCATTACGGTATGGGCTTTCCCAAGGAGTGATTTCGATATAATGCCGGTACTCAGTCCCTTATCGGCACATTCAATGGCTGCCCTAATACCAGCGCCACCAGCGCCAACTACCAATACATCATGCTCTATAGTCTGAATATCTGAATAATCCATTTTAATTTCCCCAAGTGCTGAAGTCAGTCCAATAACCTTTTGCTACCAATCGTACATAAATATCTCCAAGGGCAACCCAGATCATGCTGATCCAAGCCCAGAACATATGCCGTCCATTCAGCCAGGAAACACCCTTCCAAATTTTAAAACTTACTTTTTCTTTACCTTGTGGACAAGTAAAACAATCCTGCTTACCCCCGCCGAGATGGCGGAATGCGTGGCATCCGAAAGTATATCCTGCCAGAAAAATTGGGTTTAAAAGTAAAATAATTGATCCAACTCCCACGCCAAATTTTCCATCCCTGAAAAATGCCAGAAATGCATCGTAGGATAAAACAGCCACAAAACCAATAGCTATATATAATGTAAACCGGTGAATATTCTGAATGACCAGCAGGGCTGTTTCTCCTTTAAAATTTTTCTGCGGTATACCGGTAACAGCGCAGGCGGGTGGTGAGAGAAAATATGAGCGGTAGTAAAATTTTCGGTAATAATAGCATGTGAGTCGGAATGAAAGAGGTCCGGCTAAAATCAGGATGGCTGGTGTAACTGGAATCAAATTAGGCATCCAGTCTGGCCAAGGACCAAACCAAGCATGTAACAAAGGTGCCGATCCGGCAGCACTTTCTTCAATAAAAAGTAAGGGAGAATAAAAGGGGGATAGGTAACCGCCAAAGCCTTCACTTGCAGCGCTGAACCAGTAATAATCACCCTGGAACATAGCCCAGGTAGTGTAAATGACAAAGCTTAGAAAGCCCAAACCGGTTAAAAGTGGTTCTAGCCACCAGGTATCAGGGCGGTGGGTATGAAACATTCCGGGTTCGTGTCCGCCTACTATCTGCTCATTGTTCATAAGTTTAAGGTTTGCTTGTTTTATTAGCGCGTGACGAGAATACCCAAGCCGATTCCGGATAAACCCACAAACATACTGCCTATAATATAAAAGAGGGATATGGCAAGTTGACCAGCTTTCAGCATTTCAAAGGATTCTAAGCCAAAAGCTGAAAATGTGGTGAACCCACCCAATATGCCAATGGCAACAAACTCCCGGATGGGCAGAGATGTGGTTTTACCCAAACCCAAGCCCACGAAAATTCCCAACAATGTACAGCCGATAAAATTAACAGCAAAAGTCCCCAGGGGGAAACCGAATCGGGAAAATTGGGAAAACCAAGTACTGGTAATATATCTCAGCGAAGCGCCGATGAAACCACCGGTACCGACAAATATAATTTCTTTCATTCAGTGGATATTAAAATGGAACATCTTCATCAGAAAATGGTGCTGCAACCGGTGTATCGGCCATCTCTGCTGGAGGAGGTGGAAAATCATCATTTCCCATTCCAGATGGGGATGCCATAACTTCCTGACCATAGGTTTTTATAGCCAATTGATTCACCTGTTCTTTCACATCCCGATCAGCCCAAACAGTATCATGATATTCATCATCGCTTCCCTTTTGACTGGGAAATCCTACAAACAATCCATTTATTCCTTCTACCAGTTTAAAACCTTTAAGTGTGAAGCCATCTTCTGTCTGTAAATCAAAAAATGCACGGATTTTACCCCAGCTGCCTTTATTCATTCGTTCAATTTTCAATGTAAATTTCCTCTATTAATGTGGATGTAAATTTAAAGTGTAATTTGCATGTGGGACAAAGAGGAATTAGATTTTTATTGATAGTTTTAACAGTTTGAAGTATCTATTGTAACCTAGGTTTAGAAAACCAGATTTAATGTGGTTATGAATTAGGTAATTAAAATCTCATTGCTGTTGACACCTCATTATCTTGGTCGTGTTAATGAAAATCCAGTAATTTTGATCATCAGTTTTCTATAATAATGATGGAATTTTAAATTAATGAAACAAGTATATTTTTTTGGAAATGGCAAAGCAGATGGTGCCGCTAAAGATAAAAACCTTTTAGGAGGTAAAGGCGCTAATCTGGCTGAAATGACCAACCTTGGAATACCTGTCCCCCCCGGTTTTACCATCTCCACAGAAGTCTGCACTAATTTTATGGATGATGGTGAATTTTCTGACAATTTAAAAAAGGAAGTCCAAAATGCTCTTGAAGGAATAGAAAAAATAATGGTGCAGCAATTTGGCGATTCTGAAAATCCCTTATTGGTTTCTGTTAGATCGGGTGCCCGTCAGTCCATGCCGGGAATGATGGAGACGGTTTTGAATGTTGGATTGACAACCAAGACCATACCCGGCTTGATTGATATATCGGGTGATAAACGTTTTGTATATGATGCCTACCGCCGCCTCATAACCATGTATGCCGATGTGGTAATGGAAAAGGTTGCTGATATTGAACCCAAAGAAGGTGAGGGAATTCGGGAAAAGCTAGATGGAATAATGGAAAGCATGAAATCAGAACAGCGGGTTGTTTACGATTCAGAACTTGCTGCAGAAAAATTAAAGGAACTGTGTTACCTCTTTAAAATGGAAGTTGCTAAATCATTTGGAGCAGAATTTCCAGATGATCCATCTGTTCAGCTGTGGGGTGCAATTACAGCTGTTTTGAAATCATGGAATGGAAAGAGGGCCATTAGTTTTCGTGAAATAGATAAAATTCCACATCATTGGGGAACTGCCGTAAATATCCAAGCCATGGTATATGGCAATATGGGCGATAACTGTGCCACAGGAGTTGCGTTTACCCGAAATCCTGCTACAGGTGAAAATGTATTTTTTGGCGAATGGCTGCCCAATGCACAGGGTGAAGATGTAGTTGCTGGATTGCGAACACCCAATCCGCTGAACAATTTGAATCAAGATAAGACCTCGCAAACTCTGCCCAGCTTGGAAGATAGTATGCCCAAAATTTATGAAGAATTGGATGCCATTCAAAAAAGATTAGAGATACATTACAATGATATGCAAGATATTGAGTTTACAATTCAGAACAGGCGCTTATGGATGTTACAGACCCGTACGGGAAAACGAAACGGACCTGCATCTGTACGCGTGGCATTTGAAATGCTGGAAGAAGGTATGATAGATGAAAAGACAGCCTTAATGCGGGTGCAACCAGAGCAGCTGGAAGAAATTATGCACCCAATGTTAGATGCAGGGGCTGAGAAAAAATCTGCAGTATTGACAAAAGGCTTACCTGCAGGCCCCGGCGGGGCTTCAGGGCAGATTGTGTTTACAGCGGATGAAGCTGAGGCTTGGCACAAAAATGGCAAACAGGTTATACTGGTGCGGAATGAAACCTCGCCTGAAGATGTGCATGGCATGTTTGCCTCTGAAGCAATACTTACCGCTCGAGGCGGAATGACTTCACACGCAGCCTTGGTAGCAAGGGGGTGGGGCAAATGCTGCGTGGTGGGATGTGCTGACATTAGAATATCCGCAGTTGATAAAACATTGTCTGTTAACGGTAATATTTTACAAGAAGGAGACTGGCTCACTTTAAATGGAAGCAGTGGCAAAGTTTATAAGGGTCAGATTCCGTTGAAGCCGGTAAATTTAAAATCAAACACCTATTTTCAGAAACTAATGCACACAACAGACAGGTACCGCAAGATGGGTGTGCGGACAAATGCGGATAGCCCAAAAGATGCAAAACAGGCGCGGGAATTTGGCGCAGAAGGTATTGGACTTTGCCGCACAGAACACATGTTTTTTGATCCTGAACGAATTTCAGCAATGCGTGAAATGATCGTAGCAGAAAATGAAGAAGATAGGCGAAAAGCCATCATGAAACTTCTCCCTCACCAGCGGGAAGATTTCTACGGAATATTGAAGGCTATGGCTCCCCATCCGGTGACCATTCGATTATTAGACCCCCCATTGCATGAGTTTCTACCTCAAGATGAAGACCAAATTTTACAATTAGCAGAAGAGTTGAACATTACTATAGGTGATTTGAAGGTGCGAATTGAGAAACTGCACGAATTAAATCCCATGTTAGGGCACAGGGGCTGCCGGCTGGGAATTTCCTATCCAGAAATTACGGAAATGCAAGTACGGGCAATTTTTGAAGCAACTGCAAAATTGAGAAAGGAAAATGAATCGCCCCTTCCAGAAGTAATGGTGCCTTTAGTAGGGTCTGTAGAAGAGTTTACCGATCAAAAAATAATAATAAATAAAATAGCTGACACCGTACAAAAAGAATCAGGTATTCAATTTAAATATCTGGTGGGAACCATGATAGAACTGCCCCGAGCCTGTGCCATTGCGGATCAAATTGCTCATGAAGCGGATTTCTTTTCATTCGGAACCAATGACCTCACCCAAACCACTTATGGATTTTCCAGAGATGATATAGGTGGATTCCTCCAGGACTACCTGGACAAAAAAATATTACCAGCGGATCCGTTTCAGTCCATTGATCAGGAGGGGGTTGGGAGTCTGGTTAAATTGGGAGTTGAAAAAGGGCGCTTTGTAAATTCAGAGCTGAAAATCGGTATTTGTGGAGAACACGGAGGGGAGCCAAGTTCTGTTGAATTTTGTCATA
>CAZGBZ010000036.1:0-4342 GCA_964524135.1 uncultured bacterium | reverse complement strand
TATGCTTTCTTGCAATTCTTTAGGTGGTGACTTTAATAAAGCTATCAATATTGCATTCATTTTTTCCATAAAACGGGGCTAGATTATGTAAGCTGTTCTCCCTTCCGTGTGCCCATTGCCCGATTAACAGCAGCACAGGCGGAGGTGGGTTAAGGGCAATCAGTCCCATCCTGATCGCCAATATATTTTTCAATGCAGTCAGGATAGGGTGGGCAGATATTATTTTGTGAAATATTAAAAGTTTTTAATTGCGGGATTATTTCACAAACACTTTCCGGGATAGTTGTGAGCTGATTAACACCCAAATACAAATAATGTAAACGCATATTTTTCCATTTTTGCACTCCAATATCTAATGGGGCTCTTCCACTTAAACTTTCGTTTTGTGAAATAAAATCCTTGAGAGTGGCAATATCTTGCTCGAAATAACATTCCTCATCAATATCTAAATAACCATAAGGACAAAAACTATGTTCACAATACTCTGTATTTTGCTCGCCAATATAATCAAAGCATTGTAAATACGGAGGACAGAGTAAATTATTTGTTATTTGGAAACTTTGTATATTTGGATAGATAAAACACAAATTATCAGGAAGGACGTCCAATTTATTATTATTCAGATTTAAATATTCTAATTGGTTTAGTTTATTTATACTTTCAGGAACAACTGTAATCGCCAAACCTTCCAGGTTTAATTGCTGCAGCCTATTATTTTTCCATACTTGATATCCTATTAATAGAGGATGATATCCAGTTAAAACAGGATTTGTTTTTGTAAAATCAATGAGTACTTGTAAATCATCATAGTAATAACATTTTCCATCAAAAACAACATACCCATCTGGGCAGGATAAGGGATGGCTACAATCATCAATATTCTGATACCCTACATTTTCAATACATGAGGGGTATGGCGGACAAATAAAATTATTTGTAATTTCAAAAGCAGATAAATTCGAGTAAATATCACAAATACTTTCCGGCATTTCAGTCAATTGATTGCCAACCAAAATAAGCTGATTCAGTTTTCCACCAATCCAGTTTTGCATTCCGCCGGAATCACCAATATCAAGTGGAGTTTTTCCCTTTAATGATGGATTCTTATCAATGATATCCTGTAGGATTTTTAGATGTTCCGCATAATAACATTCGCCTTCAATTTCAGTATAATTATCAGGGCAAATATATTTACCACAGGATTCTTTATTTTGAAAATCAACATATTCTACACAGTCTGGATATGGCGGACAAATTGAATTATTGCTAAAGTTGAGTGTAGAGAGATTTGAAGAAATATTACAAATATTTGCAGGGATGTAGGTCAAACTCAGGGATGAAAGATCTAGAGAAATAAGCCTCATGTTTCTCCATTCCTGCTTACCAATTTCAAGGGGATTTTTCCCCTTTAAACTCTCATTTTTATTAATAAAACTTTGTAACACTTCAATATCTTGTTGAAATTTTTCTGAATTGATTTTTTCAAATCCATTTTGAGATATAATAATTCCACTATTATCAGAAACTTCTTCAGTAATAATATCAATACCAATTTCAGAATAATCGCAATCCTTGGTATTTTGCTGCCCAATATATTCAAAACAATCTGGATATGGCGGGCAGATGAAATTATTAGACACATCGAATAATTTTAAATTTTTATAGATAGTGCACAAATTGTCAGGAAGTGTTGTAAGGTGGTTGTTGATAAGGTTTAAATGGGTGAGTTTGCCGTTTTCCCATTGTTGATAACCAACATCTTCCCCCAATTCAAGAGGTGTAATTCCATGCAGCACAGAGTTGCTGTCAATAATTGTCTGCAACACATTTATATGATTCTCATTATAACATTCACCATGAATTTCTTCAAATCTCGCAGGACATTTGAAAGACTCACATTCTTTTGTATCCTGATTGCTGACGTAATCAAAACAGAAGGGGTAGGGTGGGCAAATATTATTGTCGGAAAGATTCACCTGTGAATAATAGGGGTAAATAGTGCAAATCCCCTCGGGAAGAGTGGTGATATTATTTTTTCTTAAATCCAGACTATTAAGGTCTTTTAGTAATCCAATGCTGTCTGGTAAGGTAGTGATTTGGAGTTCTCCCAGATATAGGTGGGTGAGCCGATTATTGGTCCATTCTTGATACCCTAATTTCAGCGGATCCAACCCATAAAGACTTTCATTGCTATCAATAAAATCCTGTAAAACATCAAAATGTTGTTTGTAATAACAGCCGTCATCATATTCTAACAGTCCATTGGGACAATCAGAACCCCATATAGTAATGAGTGGAAACCAAATGAGAAATAGATTTTTTAGAGCCATATTACCATATAATTTACAATCATTGGATGAGACATTGGAAAATATAGAAGTTAAATATTTCAATAAAAAATCAACTGGTAAACAATTTGTAACAGCATGTAACACATATAAGATATTATTGGGATATTTTAGAGGAGAGGTGGTAACTTCGCCCTCTGAACAATGAAAGGAATTGGTATGAAAACAGGAAAAGGAATTTTTACAGCGACAATCTTATTGTGCACCTCACTACTCGTAGCAGATGAGTATACGCCCGAGCAAAAGCGTGAGATTGGGCATAAAGCAGTTCATGAAATGATGCAGAAAATATTTTCTGAATCTATGAAAGCCAAGCGTGCTTTTTTAGAGGATGCTCACAGAGAAATACCTTTATCAAATTTTGCGACTACCGCACCACGCTCAGAATTTATTGTAAATGCAGATATTTCAGATGAATTAGCAGCTGGTACTGAATCTTCTACTGTTTATGTTTCTACTGATGGGCAATCTTCCTGGCAATCAGCACCTGCAACCCCTATGGGTTCTGCTGGTTATGAAACTACCTGGAGTGGTACTATTAATACAAATGATGGCAATTCGGCTCATTCCTATTTATCCGGATTGATAAACTCTGAAGCACTTGGAGAAAATTTTGGAACCATTATTGTTTCCGGAACCCCCCATAATGAAAGCGGAAGTTGGCCACCCGGAAGCAACATATATGCCCACCTGGTTGATGAACCTTCTGGGGACGCACCATCCAATCAAGATGTTACTGCAGTTCGAGGAACCTATAAAGGTAATGCCGCAGTAGATGGTGAAGGAAATGCATATATGGATGTAGAAAGATTTTATATGAGCCTCACTATTAATGGTGGCTGCTGTGATGCTGGCGGACTTTTTGGTCCTTGGTATCTCTATGGTGTGGGAATTGTAAATCCTGAAGCTGAAGAAGCTGTAGCGTATGCTATTGGTTATGGTGATGGTGGATTTGGCGAACTTACTCCTGGTGTACTCAAATTAACGGGAGACTTAACAACAGGAGATTTGGAAGGATTTGAATATCTTACTACTAATATTTCCTATACCACAAGTGGCGATAATATGCAGGCTACCGCATTAATGAGCTATATTACAAATGACAGCCAATGGGGTGCATGGCCCAACTCTTATAATGGATTTATTGTTTTGGGTGTTACGGTCCTTGCTGAACTTAGTGGGTTTGATGTTGAAACAACCTTATTGGATCAAACTAATCCCGGTCTTATGATTTGCAATACTACCTCTCAGGAAGGCAATATTGCGCTATCTCTAAGCAGCCCTGAATTTGATGCTTCACCAAATATATTATCCGTAACGTATTCAGATGGTGATGGTAATTTGCCTTGGAAAAAATCTGTGGAATTATGTGAACCTGGAACTGATAATTGTATGTATTCCTTTGATATGATTCCCGATGGTCATTCTTATAAAGACGGTGCTACATTTTCAGCATCTACGGAAGGTGTATCAGAAGGGGATTATGATGCTCATTTCTGGTTTGCCGATGATGACCTTGATACCTATCCATCAGCACAGATTGTACTGCCCATTACAGTAGGGGGTGGCAGTGGTGGATGTACAGTGACAGGAGATTTAAATGATGACAGCTTAACCAATGTAATAGATGTAGTATTGTTGGTAAATCTTATTCTAACAAATGCAGAAGCTGATTCCTGTTCTGATGTAAATGGTGATGGAATATTAAATGTGATTGATATTGTATTATTAGTAAATATTGTATTGGGTGGATAAAAAGATTTAGCATGAATTTAAAAAGCCCTTCCGAATTTTGAAGGGCTTTTTTTATTGCAGTCAATTTTTTGGAATTATTTCATTAATTCAGTAAAAGCGTTTAATGTAATAAGAACATCCTCACTTGTAATCCCATAATGAGTAACCATTCTAAATATATTTGGACTGGTCTCAATAAATTTAATTCCACCGTTATCCATTGCGGTTACTAATTGTGGACCTGTTATATATGTAGAATT
>CAZGBZ010000035.1:10975-13822 GCA_964524135.1 uncultured bacterium | reverse complement strand
AAAGGTCTCAATGATCTACTAAGTAATTCATACTTTTTCACATCAATAGTTAATCCGTTTATTTGAGCAATACCATCGGCGAGAAGTTTAGCATTTTTATGGTCTTCAGCCAATTGGTTTTCAGCCGCCTCCAATGAGAGCAAACCAGCAGCGGCTAAAATCCCGGCTTGGCGCATACCACCCCCTAATGCCTTTCTGTTTCGTCGTACCTGGTAGATAAATTTTTCACTTCCACAAACTACAGAACCTACTGGTGCTGCTAATCCTTTAGATAAACAAAAGGTAACCGAATCTACATTTTTCACCAATGTTTTTACATTCACACCCAATGCCACAGATGCATTGAAAATTCTGGCACCATCAATATGCAGTTTTATTCCATTTTCTTTGGCAAGATCAGATACGGAATTTATATACTCTACAGAAAGGGGTGAGCCAAAACACATATTATGAGTATTCTCCAAGCTGATAGCTGATGTTTTAGGGAAGTGGTCATTTTCAGTTCTAATGGAAGCTTTTATTTTTTCAATGCTTATGGTACCATCATCTTCATTAGGAAGTTGTCGTGAATGAATACCACCAAAAGTCGAGATTCCACCCCCTTCATAGATACATGTATGAGATTTATCCCCCAAAATAATTTCAGTACCCCTAGCGCAATGAGCCAAAATGGAGGCCAAATTCCCCATGGTTCCACTGGGTACAAAGATAGCAGCTTCCTTGCCAAACATTTCAGCCGATTTAGGTTCCAACTGGTTTATGGTTGGATCTTCTTGAAAGACATCATCACCCAAATCAGCATTAGCGATTGACCGTCGCATTTCATCTGATGGCAGTGTTACAGTGTCACTGCGTAGGTCAATTATTTTATTCATTCATTTATATTATATAATTGTAATGTGTAGGAATTTAATACGCTTTTATGCAGGCATAGAATCCTAAATTTTACCATGAGCCAGAAAGTGAATTTAATTAATGGCAATTTCATAACCTTGGATGATCAATGTCCCAATGCTGAAATGATATCTGTTGTGAATGGAAAAATCAATGGAATAAATGCGTTAGATCATAATGCAGAGTCTATTGATTTAAAAGGAGCAACGGTGATCCCCGGCTTTACAGACGCCCATTTTCATCTTACCAATTTAGGGAAACAGTTAGACTCACTTCAATTAAAAGGTTGTACTTCATCTTCAGAAGTGGCAGAAAAAGTATTGAAGAAAAGTGCTGAGTTAAGTGAAAATGATTGGATTATAGGTTTTGGTTGGGACCATAATAAATGGCAAGACCCCCAATTTCCAAATGCAGATATTCTAAATTCTCTGGCCATTACACAACCAGTAATGCTCAATAGAATTGATGGCCATTCATGCTGGGTGAATCAAAAGGCTATGGAACTCTCCGGGTTGAATGTATCCTCCAATCCAACAGAGGGTGGTGATATTATTAATGATTGTATTCTCATAGATAATACCATGAACCCGGTACAGTTTGTCATCCCAAAACCGGATGAAGACACTATAGAAAAATGGATCAATCTGGCGCTGGAAATTATTATACCCCGGGGTATAACAAACATTCATGATGCTTGGCAGGACCCTTTTACAGTAAAAGTGTTACAACAAATGTCAGCAAATGGTACATTGCCAATCCGAGTTTATGGCATGCTGGGAAGTAGTTACCCTAAGCTGTTAGAACAGCTGTTTAAGGAGGGCTTTTATAATTCCGAAAATTATACTATTCGATCGGTAAAGGCATTCATTGATGGAGCCCTAGGTAGTCGTGGTGCTGCATTATTAGAGCCCTATTCTGATGATGATTCAAATTGCGGACTCATATTAATTACTCATGATGAGTTTGAAAAATTAACAATACGCTGCCGGGATGCCGGCTTTCAGCTTTGTACTCATGCCATTGGCGACCGTGGTAACAGATTGGTGTTAGATGCATATTCTCATTCTGTGGCAGACGTTAAGAATCATCGTTGGCGCATAGAACATGCCCAAATGGTCTGTGATGAAGATATCCCTCGATTTGCTGAAAATGGAATTATACCATCCATGCAACCTAGCCATTGTACCAGTGACATGCCCTGGATTGGTGAGCGTTTAGGAGAATCCCGCTTACATCGAATTTCTCGCTGGCAATCATTTATTGATTCTGGTTGTCAAATCCCTGGAGGTTCAGATTGTCCCATTGAAGAGGGAAATCCAATATTTGAATATTATGCAGCTGTAACTCGGCAAGACTATGAAGGAAAGCCAAATAGTGGTTGGCAGAAACAAGAAGTTGTGAGCAGGATGGATGCCCTGAAAATGTTTACTACTTGGGCGGCTTACGGGGAATTTGCAGAACATCGGCGAGGGAAAATCAGACCGGGATTTGATGCAGATTTGACTTTCCTAAATCTAGATATTACCAATTGCCCAGAAGCGGAAATTTTAAAAACTCAGATTTTGGGCAGTATGGTTGCAGGGAAATTTATCTTTAATAAATTAATTTAAAGTTCGTTGGTGAGACAATGAACGGATCCGCCGCTGAGGCGAAACTGAGTAAGGGGTATAATAGCATGTGAAATATTATGTTCATCCAGTGCCAAATTCACGGATTCAGATACAAAAGGTGCTGATCCCAGTAAAATTCCCGGTAATGGTAAACAATTCACAGCAAAACTACCCAATTTATCTGTATTTCCGATGGCTTCTTCAGGAGTAACATTCAATACCGGTATATTCCTGTCATGAGCAAATCGTTTTAAAATATTAACAGATTCCTTTTCTAATAAGTTGGTACAGGCTATTAATAAGCAGAGATTATTCGATTCATTAAATACAGGTGTGAAGAGTG
>CAZGBZ010000035.1:0-10965 GCA_964524135.1 uncultured bacterium | reverse complement strand
ATGAAAGGCATTGGATTTTAAAATCACCAATTCATTCACGTTTAATAGTGCAGCAGACTTTTCGTTTCCCTGGCGATTATTACGAGATTCTCCTGCAAATAGGATATTTTCATTGGGGCAGAAATAAAACTCACCCCCTTCCATAAAACAATTAGGATTTTGGGGAAGCCTTAGAATTTCCACTTGCTTGCCAGCCAACCACTCAGCAACAATTTCTGTTTCCGCCTGTCTTTCCTTTTCTCTGAAATTTGCTAAGACCACCTTTCCATTTTGATTGCTGAGAAATAAATCGCGAAAGAAAACATAATCGTGCTTCCAATTGCTGGATTTAGTTGAATCCAATTTTGCCGGAAATGGTACCACTTCACATCCCACAGCAGTATTACGTAATGATATCTGCAATTGGTTCCACTCTAGCTCAACCAAAGTTTGATCTGGAATAGTCCCTTTTTTCATGGCAGGATTATCATCATATTGAGGAGTTCCATTTCCCCACCAAGGATTCTGCGGCAATGTTGTTATATAAATTTTCAAATGATGTAAATCTGGTTTAAAATGAAGACTGTAATTTTCAATTTATCTATGACTATAAAAAAGAGTAAATTAAATCTAATAATTCAAAACAATTTAAAGGGAAATAAAATGCCAACTTCACCTGCCGATATGATGAACGCAATGCTAAATAATATGGAAGATAAAACCGGGAATACTCTGGAACATTGGCTAAAGGTAACCGCAAAATCCGGAGAGGAAAAGCATAATGACATTATAAAATTTTTGAAAGAAAACCATGGACTCACCCATGGCTATGCCAATATTATTGCTTTTAAACATCGTGAACAATTTGAAAAGCCAAAATCAAACGAGGAGATGATTGCAGATCAATTCAAAGCGGGAAAATCTGTCTTGTTGCCCTGGTATGAAATTCTGCGAGATTACATCCAATCATTAGGAGCTGATGTGGAATTGGCACCTCGAAAATCTTACGTCTCTTTCCGTCGTTCAAAACAGTTTGCTATTCTGAAAGCTTCCACAAAAACCCGCTTGGATGTAGGACTTATTTTGAAAGGTGTGACACCTACAGATCGATTACAGGAAGGCAAACAATTTAGTGGCATGATGACCCATTGTGTCAGTATTACATCAGAATCAGATATTGATCCTGAATTGAAAGAGTGGCTGAAGGAGGCGTATGAGAGAGCGTAAACTAGATAAACCCTCAAGGTGAAATCGCTTTAAAATGGTGGCACCTTGAGGGTTGAATAGTAATCTGTATAATCTGTAAATTCTCCCATGACTAACTCCGTTAAAAGAAAACTTGCTTCCATCAGGTTTGCGGATATCAAGGATTTTACTGAGTGAAAAATCAATCACAGACTAGATTAACAGTCATCCTATTTTCAGATATAGTTAATTTTACATCATTAGCATCAGAAAGTCAAAGTTCCTCATTCCAAGTGATAAAGGAACATAAAAAAAATGTTAATGAATTAGCTCCACAATATAATGGCAATTTATTAAAAAACCTAGGTGATGGACTCTTAATTAGTTTTGAAAGTTGTCGGGATTCAGTATTATTTGCTATTGAATTACAAAAAAAAGAAAAACCTTATAAATTGAGAATTAGCATCCATCAAGGTGACGTTATACATGATGATGAAGATATTTTTGGTGATGGAGTTAATATAGCATCAAGATTAAATGAGTTCAGCCCCGTAAAAGGTATAGTTTTATCAAAAAATGTTTCTGATAATGTATCTAATGAAAAGGATATCGCAATATTTTCAATAGGGGAATACTATTTAAAAGGGAAAATGAAACCTTTAAAACTTTTTACGATTTCTAATAATGAAATTAATGTTAATCAAAAAATAAATAGAAAAAATCTATTTTCAAACAACACTAAAACTATTACGAGAAATGATAAAGGTATATCAACATTAGTAACGGATATGCCCACTCTAAGTTATTTTATTTTAAGCAGAGTATGTAAAATTGGAAGTGGGATTTTGTATTATTCACTTTATTACTTCTGTGTAAGTTTCCTGGTAAACTTGGTAGGTTTTGAAAACCTAATCTCTGATCTTTTTAGCAAGTATTTTTTAATAGAATCAACAAATGTTAAAGCTCTCATTGGATTTATTGGATTGGTCAGGGGATATACAAAAGCCGGTATAGATATAGATGAAAATAATTTAGATATTACATATAAAATTAATGAATCAATTTTTTTTAAAAATTCAAATGGCATATATGGTTACAAATTTTTATTCTTTGGAAAAAATATGGGTAAGACTTCTTTAATCTAATAGCAAGGGAAAAAGGATGATAAGGACATAGGGGTCTGGGAATCAGCAATGTGGATATTTAGTGAATCTCAGAATTAAATCAAAAAGCTGTCAGGACTTGAGTTAAACTCCGCCGGATTGAATTGAGTGTCTGGTAATCTCTGGGTCTAACTGAGGCGGAGAGTTGACTTAAGAATTTGTGAAATAGTGCTTGTTCTTAACTCAACACTTTCGTTATTAAGTCAAGTCCAAGATAAATGCTCAAACCTCCAACTCCACCAAATACCCTGTATGCTTACGCATATTCAGCACAGTGCCATCATCAAAAATTAGGTACTGCCCCTTAATACCCCAGAGCCTGCCAGTGATTTCATCCAGCTTATCAAAGCCGAGTGATTTCACTTTTTCAGGGTACTCATTTACTGGATAATTAATTTCAGTAATTTCATTTTCCTCACTCTCATAATTCTGTAAGTCAGAGGAAAGGTGAGCTATCATTTCCTTTTTCTTTTCCATTAATTCTACCCCTTCAATAAGCTGGTTTTTCAGCATGCGCTGCCAATTGGTGCGGTCTGAAATATGTGCCTTTAACTCAACTTCAATTAGTCCTGCAGTATAGCGGTTGGGAGTCTGAGCCAATTTAATTGCCTGCCAGGCGCCTTGATCCATCCAGCGCGTGGGTATCTGGCCAGAGCGGGTAACGCCTACTTTTACGCCACTGGAAATCGCCAGATAGACAAAATGCTCCTGCAGACAGTGAGCCTCTGCCCAATCCATATCTCGGGCAATGCCATCTTGAGCCTGGCAGAGTTCAGGTCTAAATATACATTCGGAGGTTTCAGGGGCTGAAATAAAGCAAGGGTAGCAAAATCCCTGAGAAAATGATTTATTGGTTTTCTTCCCACAGACTACGCAGTAGATTTCTTTCAGCCATTTGAAGGCAATGTATTTCCCAATAAAGTGATTCATGTAAACCAACTCATCACCTATGGGCAGATCATATTCCACCGGATTTACCAACTTGGTTTCCATTTTTAATAGAGTGCCATTATACCGCATGGTTAAAATTACATGATATTTTCATAAAAAATATAAAAATTCCATTTGCTTTATACATTACACTTAGACGTAAGTTTTATATATATGGCATCCAATTTACATAATTTGATCATAGTTGAATCACCTTCAAAAGCGAAAACACTGAAACGATTTTTGGGAGATGAATACACCATTGAAGCATCAGTGGGGCATATTCGTGACCTTCCCAAAAGTGACCTTGGAGTAGATGTAGATAATGGGTTTAAACCCACTTATGTTGCATCCAAAGATAAATCTAAAGTCATTACTCAGTTAAAAAAATTAACAAAAAATGCAGATATACTATACTTAGCCACAGACCCAGATCGCGAAGGGGAAGCTATTGCCTGGCATCTGTTAGAGTTGTTAAAACCAACAATTCCGGTTAAACGATTGGCATTTCATGAAATCACCAAAACAGCTATTCAAGAATCCTTTGACCACACCCGCGAAATAGATCAATCATTAGTGAGCGCTCAGGAAGCACGGCGAATCCTTGATAGGCTTTGGGGCTATTTGGTTTCAAAAAAATTATGGTTTAATGTTAAGGGTGGTTTGTCAGCGGGTAGGGTTCAATCTCCAGCAGTTAAAATAGTGGTAGATAGGGAAAAGGAACGCTCTAGATTTATTGAGGGTGAATATTGGAGTGTAACCGCTGAGTTTGACGCACACGGGGAAACTTTTGAATCAAAGCTAAAAGAATTAGATACCCAAAAAATTGCAATTGGCAAGGATTTTGATAAAGAAACAGGTTCAATATCAAAAAAGGGTGCATTGGTTTTAAATAAAATTAAAGCGGAAGAATTAGTTGAATCTTTTATAAATGGGAGTTGGAAAGTAAGCAAGGTAGAACAGAAGCCAGCTAAGCAGAATCCATATCCTCCATTTATTACTTCCACCCTTCAGCAGGAGGGCATTCGTAAGCTTAGGATGTCATCTCAACAAGTTATGCGTACTGCCCAGAAACTGTATGAAGAGGGGTATATCACTTATATGCGTACAGATTCCATAGGTCTTTCCAATGAAGCACTTACAGCCTCCCGGGAAGCCATTGAAAAATTATATGGTAAAGAGTATGTCCCAGATACACCCAGAGTGTTTAAGAGCAAAGTAAAAAATGCGCAGGAGGCTCATGAAGCAATCCGCCCGGCTGGTTCAACATTTAAAAACCCTAAAGATGTCCAGGAAAAGCTTGATGGACAAGAGTGGAAACTCTATGATTTGATTTGGAAAAGGACACTTGCCAGCCAAATGAAATCAGCTAAACTTTTAAAAACAAGTGTAGAAATTACAGATGGCAACGCAATATTTAATGCCAATGGCAAGGTAATTGAATTTCCGGGATTTTTAAAAGTGTATGTAGAGGATATTGATGATCCTAACAAGGAAAGGGACGATAAAGAATCTATTCTGCCACCCATGCAAAAGGGCGAAGTTGTAAAGGGAAAGGAATTTATACCAAACCAGCATTTTACCAAGCCATCTCCTAGATTTACAGAAGCTTCATTGGTAAAAGAACTGGAGGCTCTGGGTATTGGCAGACCTTCAACTTTTGCAGCAATTATGAGTAATATTCAAAACAGAGGTTATGTTCATAAAGTAAGCGGAGCCCTCATTCCCACTTTTACTGCCTATGCGGTGGTGCAATTTCTTGAAAGCAATTTTACGGATATGGTTAATCTTCAATATACTGCTAATTTGGAAAATACTTTAGATGCAATCTCTCGAAATGAAATGAAGTCTGAAGATTTTCTAACTAAATTCTATAAAGGTGAAAATGGAACAACCGGTCTTGAAACCTTATTAGAAAATGAAGTGGATAAAGATAAATCTCGAACCATCATGGAGCTGAAGGATGATGCAGGTAAAACTATAACTGTAAAGATTGGGCGATATGGAGTTTATATTCAAGATGGAGATACCAACACAACTCTACCGGACGAATCTATACCCAGCGAATTAAGTTTTGCCACTGCCTTAGAAAGTTTAAAGAAAAAAGCTGAAGGTCCAAAAGAATTATGCACACATCCTGAATTAGATGAACTGGTATTGTTAAAGGATGGACGGTTTGGACCCTATGTACAATGTGGTGATAAAATGAAATCTCTATTGCCGGGAATGACCATGGAAGAAGTAACTTCAGATATAGCGATAAAACTAATCAATTTGCCTACAGACTTAGGTAAACACCCTGAAAGTGGTGATGTGGTTAAATCTGATATAGGCAGATATGGTCCCTATATTCGTTGTGGAAAAACCACCCGAAGCGTAACGGCACCAGACAGCATTCTTGATTTGAGTTTGGATAGGGCAGTTGAAATTTTGGCAACCGATAAAGCAAAATCTGGAACCAGAGTTATTAAAGAATTGGGTGTTGACCCTAAATCTAAAACCAATATAGAAGTTAAAGATGGCAGATACGGCGCCTATGTTACCGATGGAAAAATTAATGCTACCCTACCAAAAGCAACCCCATCAGATGATATTACAATGGAGATAGCCTTGCAGCTAATAGCGGATAAAAAGGCGAAGGGTCCCTCTAAGAGACGGTTTAAGAAAAGATCGTGAAAACGTGAGATTTAAGAACGGCATAGTTTGCGGATTTGCGAATGCGAAATTTGGATTGACCTCAAAAAGCACTTCTTAAGTTAATTCTTCCTACGGAATTATAAATTCAAGCCTTGCAGGGACTTGACTTAAAACGTAATATTTAATTTGTGATTCGTAAAGTGACATTTATGCATAATTACGTTTAAATAATTACGGAATAAATATTTTTTACCTCCTTTGCGTTGCTCCCCTAATGACACCTTTCTTAACTTTTCCACCAGTTATATACATTAAATTTTAATAAGGAAACCATGGCAAATAACAACAGTTCATTAATGGAAAAAGTAATCTCTTTGTCCAAGCAGAGGGGATTTGTATTCCAAAGCAGTGAAATTTACGGTGGATTAAAATCAGCCTATGATTATGGTCCACTTGGTGTTGAGCTAAAGCGCAATATTATGAATGAATGGTGGAGGTCAATGGTGCATGAGCGTGAAGATGTTATTGGCATTGATGCCTCCATTATTATGCATTCCAAGGTATGGCATGCTTCCGGACATTTGGCAGGATTTTCCGACCCATTAGTTGATTGCCTCATCAGCAAAGAACGATTTCGAGCAGACAAAGCCCCTCGCCCAGTAGCAGGTGCTGAACTCCCCATTGAATGTGCCGATAAGGGACAGGCAAAAGCTTATGTAGAAGCCATACTAAAACGATTCAACATTGAATTGAAAAGAAATGGAAAAACGCTATGGGGATTGAAAGTAATTGATGAAAATACCATGGGATATTTCCCAGATGGCGGGGATAAGCCTGCTGAAACTTTTCCATATCGCGGTTATGTGAGCCCAACATTTGGGAGTCCCTTTCTTAGTGATGAGCGCCAATTTAACCTCATGTTCCGTAGCCAGATTGGCCCCATTGACGTGTTGGGTGATATTACCTCTTATGTTGAAAAGAATAAAGAATTAGATGGAAAAGAACTGCGTACAGGTATTGAAGAAATCGTAAAAAAATCAGCGGTGTATCTTCGGCCTGAAACAGCTCAAGCCATGTTTGTGCAGTTTCTCAACTGTCAGCAGTCTATGAGCATGAAAGTACCATTCGGCATTGCCCAAATGGGAAAGAGTTTCAGAAATGAGGTTACGGTTGAGCATTTCATTTTCCGTTCCTGCGAATTTGAGCAGATGGAAATGGAATTTTTTGTAGAACCTGGCAGTCAGAAAGAATGGCTGGACTATTGGCGAGACCGCCGAATAGAATGGTGGCAGGGCTTTGCCAATAATCCCGAAAAGTTTAAGTACCGTACACATGAAAAGGATGAGCTGGCTCATTACGCTGATGCCTGCTACGATATTGAATATGAGTACCCTTGGGGATTCGATGAACTAGAAGGGGTTGCCAGTCGAACCGATTATGATTTAAAGAAACATGCTGAACATTCCGGTGCAAAGCTGAGTTATTTTGATCAGCAGAAACAAGACCCTGAAACCGGTAAAAATGGCTGGCGCTATACTCCCTATGTAATTGAACCGGCAGCAGGAGTAACCCGTGGATTATTGGTGTATCTCTTGGATGCCTACCATGAAGAAATAGTCCCCAATGCGGATGGTGAGGATAGCTCCCGGGTTGTGATGAAATTGCACCCCAGACTAGCCCCTATCAAAGTAGCAGTTCTGCCACTAGTGAAGAAAGAAGGCCTACCGGAAATTGCTAGAGAAATGGTGAGCGGATTTTTCAAAGCTGGAATCAATGCCCGCTATGATGAGCAGCATTCCATTGGCAAACGTTACCGCCGGCATGACGAAGCAGGAACTCCCTATTGCATCACCATTGATGGGCAAACTAAAGAAGATGGAACTGTAACAATCCGTAATCGAGATACTATGGAACAGGAAAGAGTTTCAAAAGATGAAGCACTTCATGTCATTCAAAAAAGACTCATGGAATCTTAAATTATGAAATGAATTAACCCGTGTTCCTTCAGGTACCAAAGGCATAATTACAGATCAGAAAATCCAAAATTGAATTAACAATGTTCATTCACACCAAAAATTAAAATGCTGCCAACAATCACTATAGACCCCAACATTAACCAAGCTGAAACCCTTCCATCAGACTTTTATCTAAATGAGAATATTTTTGAGGAAAGTAAAGAAAAAATATTTACTCCTTCCTGGCAATTTGTCACCAATCACCACAGTTTAGATAATATAAACGTTTTCCCTTTTACATTTCTGAAGGGGTATATTGATGAACCATTGCTGCTCATTAACAATGGGGATTGCATCAATTGCTATTCCAATGTTTGTACCCATCGTGCCCATTTAGTAGCCACTGAACCTTGCAAAGTGAATAAATTGCGCTGTCCCTATCATGGTAGAACCTATAATCTGGATGGTACCTTTAATTCCATGACCTGTTTTGAAACTGTTGAAAACTTTCCAACTGAAAAAGATAATCTGCAATCCATACCCACCTTACAATGGAATCAATTTATTTTTGCGTCTCTAAATCCAAAAATTGATATTACCCCGGTTCTAAAAGATGTAGAAATGAGACTGCCCCAATTTCCTTTTGATCAACTCACATATGATATAAAGAATTCTACAACATGGGAAATTAATGCCCATTGGGCACTCTATTGTGAAAATTATTTAGAGGGATTTCATGTGCCTTTTGTCCATAAAGGATTAGCAAAGGAAATTGATGTGGGTACTTATGAAACTCAATTATTAGAAAATGGGGTACTTCAAATCGCAGAGTGTGAAAAAGAATTACCAATATTGAAAGACCCCAAAACTCCCAACAGAAATATTTATGGTTTATATTATTGGATATTCCCCAATATTATGTTGAATTTTTATTCATGGGGATTGTCTGTGAACATTATTGAACCCATTTCTCTAGTTAAAACAAGGGTGAGGTTTTTATCTTACCCCATTTTTTCAAATAAACAACCAATCGGTAAAAACTCATCTGTTGATACGGTCGAACTAGAAGATCAGTCTATAATCCAGAATGTTCAAAAAGGAGTTAAATCAAGATTTTACAATACCGGGAGATATTCACCAGAACATGAAAAAGGGGTACATTATTTTCAAAGGTTGATTTCTATGGTGCTAACCTAAATCGTTTAAAATATCCTTTGCATGTGATTTTACTGAAACTTTTTCATACACTTTTTCCACAATACCCTTTTCATCAACAATGATGGTAGCCCGGGAAATTCCCATATATTCTCTGCCCATAAATTTCTTTTTACCCCAAACACCATAGGCTTTCAGCATATCGCGACTTTCATCGCTTAATAGCAGATATGGAAATCCATGTTTATCAGCAAACTTTTTCTGTTTAGCTGGGGGGTCTGCAGAACAGCCGAGAATCTGAATGTTCTGGTCTTCGTAATTTTGGAATTCATCCCGGAATCCCTTGCCTTCTACCGTTCAGCCGGGAGTACTGGCTTTTGGGTAAAACCAAAGAACCACTTTTTTTCCTGTAAAATCTGATAGTGATACTGAATTGTTATCAGCATCTAATAAAGTAAAATCTGGTGCTTTATCTCCAACATTTATCATTATGCTCTCCATAATTATTATAGTTTAGAATTACTTTTCACAATATTGAATGGTTTAAATTACCACCCATTATTGATGAGGAAAAATGATTAAAATATATTCTACAAACTGGTGAGGGTCCTGCATTGCAGCAAAAAAAGTGCTGGATGACATAGGTTTGTCATACGAAGAAATAAACATTGAAGAAAAAGGGATTAGCCGAGAAGAACTGGTAAAAATAACAGGTGGTTATTCTGTACCTCAAATAGTTATAAATAATACAAACATCGGTGGATTTGATAAGCTGTTACAATTGAATCAATCCGGAAAGTTGAAAGAAATACTTGCCAATAGCTGAATTAAAAAAAGAGCAATTGCTGGAATATTGTAAAGATCAATCCAGCGCTGACTCAGAATTACTTACTGAATTAGAAAAATATACCTGGGATAATGAAGACGTCCCTCAAATGATCACCGGTCAATTAGTGGGAAAATTTCTGCAAGCCAGCGTGAAAATGTCAAATGCAAAACGTATTGTAGAAGTGGGTACCTTCACCGGATACAGCGCTCTTCAAATGGCAGAAGCATTGCCTGAAGGTGGAGAAATCCACACCTGCGAACTCATGGAAAAACATGCTAATACTGCACAATCTTTTTTTGATCAATCGGAACATGGAAGCAAGATTACTATACATAAGGGGCCGGCATTACTAAGTTTGGAGCAGATGAAATCCGGGAGTTTTGAAATGGCATTTATAGATGCAGATAAAGCCAATTATTTGGAATATTATAAGCGATGTCTCATTCTTATACGAAATGGTGGGGCAATAGTATTAGATAATATGCTTTGGGGAGGGGATGTATTAGATCCACAGGATGATGACGCCAAAGCGTTGAGAAAAACTGGAGAATTTATTCAAAATGATGACAGGGTGTTTAATACGTTATTGCCTATTCGAGATGGCTTGATGCTCTGCATAAAAAATATTTTTTAACACTAAGGGCACTAAGAACACAGAGATTGAAATTAACACAGAAAACCATAAACGACCTGGCATATAAAATTGTTGGTTGTGCTATTGAAGTCAACCAGGAATTGGGTCCCGGATTACTGGAATCTGTATATGAAAAGTGTCTTTGTTATGAATTAAAACAGATCGAGCTAGCAGTTAAAAATCAAGTTGACATTCCGATTAGGTATAAAAATACCAACATTGAAAGTAATTTAAGGTTGGACATTTTAATTGAAGACTTAATAATTGTTGAATTAAAAGCTATTGAAAAATTATTACCCATTCATCAAGCCCAATTATTAACATACTTAAAGTTAACAGGATTACCTAAAGGACTATTAATAAATTTCAATACCAAAAATATTTCTAAAGATTTAATTCCACTTGTAACAAATGAATTTGCTAAACTCCCTTTAAAATAAATACGTGTTCTTAGTGGTCTTTGTGTTTAATAATGAAAAATAAAAACATACTCATAAT
>CAZGBZ010000034.1:0-13919 GCA_964524135.1 uncultured bacterium | reverse complement strand
AGTCCATTTTTCATCATATTGATTAAAGCCGGAAACCATAATCTCACCACCAATTTCAACCATATAATTTTCAAATCCCAGAAAATCTAACAATAATGCTGCTTGATCCACTCCCCAGCCTTTTGCAATAGCGCTGAAATCTATTTGAGTCTGCTGATTTATTTTGATCAAAGAATCATTATTAAATTCTAATTTGTCCATTCCCGAATAATTCAATATCTCTTTTATTTTCTCATCAGAAGGAATTTTAGAAATTGTAAAATTAGGTCCAAAACCCCAAAGCCTAACCAGTGGTAAAACAGTAAAATCAAAACTTCCATTAGAACTTACAGAAATACTTTCTGCTTTCTGATAAAGCTCAGAAAACTCAGATGAAATGCTGATTGGCATTGTGCTTAAATTATCATTGAAGCGTGATAATTCGCTGGTTTTAATATAGGTTGAGAATATATTATTTATATTGTTTAATAATGAATCTACTTTCCCTTGTAATTGATTAGCATCAATCGTGTTGTTTGAGTGATTAATTATTGTAATATGATAGGTGGTTCCCATGGTTTCACCTGAAATTTGAATAGGTTGATTTTTACCACAATTGAGAGTAAATACAAATAATAATATAGTTAATATTTTAGCTGGAGCTGACACAGAAAATGAAAAGGAATGATGTAAACTATATTCTAGAATTTATCGAATGCTACCATTTCGGACTCAACCCCTAAATTGTATAACATATTTTCGGCCGCATCAATCATCATTGGCGGACCGCACATATAATATTCAATCTCTGTTGAATCTTCGTGGTTTTCTAAATAATTATCAAATAGAACCTGGTGAATAAAACCTTTGTATCCGTCCCAATTATCCTCAGGCATAGGGTCAGACAAAGCGACATTGTATGAAAAATTGGGATATTTTGTTTGAATATCTTTAAAGTCATCATCGTAAAACATTTCCCTTTTTGATCGGGCACCATACCAAAAACTCACTTTCCTGCCTGTTTCAAGGGTGTAAAACAAATGAAATAAATGTGAACGCATAGGAGCCATTCCAGCGCCGCCGCCAATATAAACCATTTCCCTATCTGAATCTTTTATAAAAAATTCACCATAGGGACCAGAAATGGTTACCTTATCACCAGCTTTCAGATTAAACATATATGAAGAGGCAATACCGGGTGGAGCATCATTCCATAAAGCAGGCGGTGGAGTTGCAATTCGGACATTCAGCATAATAATATTACCTTCCGCTGGATGATTTGCCATTGAATATGCCCTGAACTGAGGTTCTGTATTTTTCCCTTTTAAATTCCAAATATTAAATTTATCCCAATCCTCATGATACTCGTCTTCAATATTAAATTCTTTAAAATCCAATTCATATTCAGGGATATTAATCTGAATAAATCCGCCAGCTTGAAAATTGAGGTTTTCACCTGATGGAAGCTCAAGTACTAATTCTTTAATAAAGGTGGCTACATTTTCATTAGATCTCACTGTGCATTCCCATTGCTGAATACTGAATATATCATCAGGGACAGTGATCTCCATATCTTCCCGTACTTTGACCTGGCAGGCCAACCTCCAATCTTTTTTGGCATCTCTCCTTGATATATGATTTAGCTCAGTTGCCAGAATTTGCCCTCCCCCAGAATGTACCTGGCATATGCACTGGGCACAGGTACCACCGCCTCCACAGGCAGAGGGAATAAAAATACCTTCAGCAGATAAGGCGTTTAATAAAGTACTGCCAGGATCCACAGTAGGCGACTTATCATCCTTCTTATTTATTAATATTTTCACCGCTCCCTGGGGTAATAGTTTTGATTCTGCATAAGTAAGAATCAACACCAGAAGTAGGATGACTGCCGTAAATACAATTACACTGGATAAAGTTATCAGCATACGCTTACAGGTTGATTCCTGAAAAGGATAAATATGCCATTGAAAGCAGCCCAGTCAAAATCATGGTAATCCCCAGGCCTTTCAATCCATCCGGGATATTGGAATATTTCAGTTTAAATCTAATAGCTGCCATTGAAACTATAGCCAGAGCAAATCCCGCCCCGGAGCTCACACCAAAAACAGCCGATTCTCCAAAATCATAGCCACGTTCGCCCATAAATATAGATGCACCTAAAATAGAGCAATTCACAGCAATTAGAGGTAGGAATATACCTAATGAGTTGTAAAGTGCAGGGCTGAATTTATCTAAAAGCATTTCTACCAATTGAACCATTGCAGCTATGGTGGCAATAAAAGTAATAAAGGATAGAAAACTTAAATCAACTTCCACCATTGCAGGAATTCTAGTCCAGGCAAGTGCCCCCTTATTTAGTAAAAATTCTTTTAGGACCCAATTTAAGGGAACTGTAATACCATTGACAAAAATCACAGCAAATCCGAGGCCTATTGAAGCTTCTATCTTTTTTGAGATTGCCAGGAATGAACACATCCCTAAAAAATAGGCAAGGAGGATATTCTCAATAAAAATCGATTTGGTTGCCAAACTTAAATAATGTTCCAACAATTCCATATCAATCCTCTATATAATGGGTATATGTTCTCTGAACCCAAATTATTAATCCTAAAATTATAAATGCTCCTGGAGCCAGTAACATCAATCCATTATTTACATACCAGCCACCATTTTCTAAATAAATAGTTGCAGGAACTATTTGATAGTTAAACAATGTCCCGCTCCCTAATAATTCTCTGAATGCTGAAACAATAATGAGAACCGACCCATACCCTATTGAATTTCCAATTCCATCATACATAGCAGCCTTATAATCGTTCTGCATTGCAAAGGCTTCAGCCCTTCCCATGATTATACAATTGGTAATTATAAGGCCAATAAATACTGATAATTGTTTACTAATATCATACATATATGCCTTTAGCAATTGGTCTATAAAGATTACCAGAGAAGCAATTACAGTGAGTTGCACAATAATTCTTACCTTCGCAGGGATAGAATTTCTTAAAATCGATATAATAACGCTTGAACATACCAATACAAAGGTTAATGCCATGGTCATAACTACAGCCTGCTCCATTTTTACCGTAACTGCTAAGGCTGAACAAATACCTAATATTTGCTTAGTAATAGGATTATTATCTACCATTGGGTCTGAAACAATAGATTTTATATTTTTATCCATTAATTCAGTATATTTTTATTAATATATTGCTTATATCTTTGAAGATCACTTTTCAAAAACTCAGTTACTCCTCTACAAGTGATTGTAGCACCACTTATTCCATCTACTCCATGATTTAAAGCTTCTCCAGAATATACATCATTAACTTTTCCCTTAACTACTTTTATGGAAACCAGCTCTCCAGTTTGATCAAATATTTTTTTACCCACAAAATTTTCCTGGAACCATTTCTTTTCCACTTCTCCCCCCAAACCGGGAGTTTCACCATGTTTATAAAAGGTGATTCCCATTACCGTATTTAAATCTTTTTCAAGGGCAAAATAGCCATACAAGGTGCTCCATAATCCCTTACCCGAAATTGGAATAATAAACGCTTCAGGGTTTAAAGACTTATAAGCAGGTAGGTACTCAACATTATCAAGAAAATAATTTAATTGTCCAGTTGATTTGTTTTGAACCGATTCCAAATTTTCAGAAGCAATATTTGCAACAATATTTCCATCGTGCTTAAGAATGATATTGCTTATGTTACTTTTATATTCCTCCATTATTTCATCAGCGCTCATTAAGGCCACATCCTTGCCAATACATTTTAAAATATTCTTCTTTCTATCAAGCTCCACATTAAAGTCTTGAAGTTCTTTTAATTGGGTGGATGCCAATGCTAATAACAAACTTGCAACCAGGGTAATGATGGTTATAAACTTAAATGTATATAAATTATTATGCTGCAAAGCGCTTCAACCTCTGTTTAATATGAGATTTCATGACAAAATAATCTATGAGGGGTGAAAATGCATTTGCAAATAAAATTGCTAACATCATCCCCTCCGGGTAGGCAGGATTTATAGCCCTGATGATAACGCACATGAATCCTATAAGCACACCGTAAATCCAGCGACCTCTGTCTGTTTGAGCTGCAGATACCGGATCGGTAGCCATGAATACCAAACCAAAGGCAAAACCGCCCATAACAAGGTGATATTCAGCAGGTAGAAATAACATGGGGTTTGAACTGGCTACTGCATCACCAAAAACATTCGTCAGATAGGCAGTTAAAACCATGCCTAATAATGTACCAGCCATAATCCGCCAGTTGCCAATTCGAGTTATAAGTAAAAATATTCCCCCTATTAATATTGCAAGTGTGGAAGTTTCGCCAATTGAACCAGGAATAAATCCGTAAAACATATCCCACCAATTAAATTGGTTTTCCAACAATTCTAATGCCCTACTGCCCTGTTCAGAGGCTGCCTGTAATAATGGTGTGGCTTGAGATATTCCGTCAACTGTCCAGACTCTGTCACCCGAAATGGCTCCGGGATAGGCAAAGAAAATGAATGCCCGTGCCACTAAGGCAGGGTTAAATATATTATAGCCCGTCCCACCAAATATTTCTTTGCCAATAACAACGCCGAATGTAGTGGCTAAGGCTACCATCCATAATGGAATTGTGGGGGGCATAACTAAAGGTATGAGCATTCCAGTTACCAGAAAGCCTTCATTAATTTCATGCTTCCTCACAACTGCAAAAATCATTTCCCAGAATCCACCAACAATGTAAGATGTTAGTATTATTGGTATCACAATTGGTAAACCAGAAAGAAATATCTCAATAATTGTACCATTTTCACTGACTTGTCTGCCTACATTAAAAATACCAAATAATAAGGCAGGAAGCATTGCAATCACTACAAATGACATCACTCGCTTTAAATCTATGGCATCACGAATATGGGGTCCATTTTTGGTTTTGTCAGCAGGGGTAAACAGGAAAGCATCTGCCATTTCATAGAGGGAATAAAACTTGGCATATTTACCGTTACCAGTAAAATTGGGTTCAACTTTATCTAATAAATTGCGGAGAAATTTCATTCTACCCTTCTGCCTCGGCAAAGTCTAAGCCATCCTGGATAATTCCGGTAATATCCATTTTTGAAGCATCCGTAAAAGAGCATAATGTAAAATCTTCAGGGTCGCATTCATAAATTCCCAACTGCTCCATATTTTCAATATCATTGGCAATTATGGATTTTATCAGCATGGTTGGCAATATATTTAAGGGCATTACCTCCTCGATTGCGCCAATAGGTAAAATTGCCCGCTCGCTGCCATTCATAGAGGTGGTAAGCACTTGCTCTCTTTTGGGCAAGATTTTAGATAGGAATGTATTAGATAAGGAATATTTACTAAAACCGGGAGCTATCCATCCCATGAACGCTCTTTCTGATACATTTGGAATAACAGTCAGAGCTTCATGATAAAACCCTATTGCATTATCCATATTTGAAATTGAGCCGGTAAGCACATCCCCGGAAATGATACGAGCGCCTACATCTAAATTATTATTTATAAGAATTTGCGAAATTAAGGTACCACGATTTATGCTATAGTGTTGTCTTTCAGAGACAGCGCTTCCGGCAACCGTTATAATTTTTCTAAAATCCACTTTCCCTGTTAAAAATAATGTACCGATTGAGATTGCATCTTGCAGAGAAAGATACCAAATGGAATCATCTTTATTTTTAATAGGGTCAATATAGGAAACATGCACTCCCACATTACCTGCAGGATGGGGCCCCGAACAGGTATACTGCTTGACATTGTTTAATTCCGTTAATTTGGAATTGGAAACATTTTTGGGGCTCACTAAATTGATTGCGCCATTTGTTAAAGATTG
The DNA here is from genome assembly GCA_964524135.1 of uncultured bacterium. Lineage (GTDB taxonomy): Bacteria > Fidelibacterota > Marinisomatia > SCGC-AAA003-L08 > D37C17 > D37C17. The sequence continues at coordinate 8,076 of CAZGBZ010000034.1, read as the reverse complement.
AAGTACATCTATCCCTGCCTGAATATTCTCTTGTGGAGTATTCTCAAGAATAATTTCTACATCTGCTGCAAAAGGGGCCGTGGACATGGTGGAAATAAAAATGGACTTGGAAGGTTTCCCAGGTTCCGCAATTTTGGAAAATGGTCGGCGCCTAATAGTTGGCCAGAGGCCTGATGTACATAAAATAGAAATTATCTTTTCTGCGGTTAATGCTGATAATTCTTCTGGATTGAATGATTTAAATGAAATTTCCTCTGCATTATCATCAATAGCAATTTCTACTGCATCAATCCGCCTTCTTTCACCAAAAACAATATTTTCAATCCTACCACCGGATGGCGATGTGAACATGATTTCAGGGTGATTTTTATCGAAAAATATGGGAGAGCCCTTTTTAACAGCGTCACCCTCTTTCACCAGCAAATTTGGTTTAACACCGGGAAATTCTACCGGATGGAGTTTTACAACGGTACCAGGATTAATATTGCCTAATAGTTGAGACGGTTTCCCGACTAATTTTAAATCATGCCCTTTTTTGATGTGAATATTCAAAGCTGATTAATTTATATGGAGTGCATCAACCGCCTGCCTGCCGTAATGTAATGTAGGCAGGATGTTGATGCTTGGATTAACACGGTTAATCCACTCCATATTTGCGTAATACCACAAAACACCCTTATCTCCCCTTTTTTAATCTATCTCGGCGCTGATGATAGCGCTGCTCGCCTTCTTCAAACCGGCGCCTCTCAATCTCCGTTTCAGGAGTTGCCATTGGCACTCCCTGGGGTTTGCCATTGTCATTTAAGGAAACAAAGGTAAGGTAGGCAGAAGAAGTGTGATACATCTCCCCGGTTTTTGGATTTTCAGATTCAATCCTAACCCCCACCTCCATAGAAGATTTGCCAGTGTAATTTACCGAAGATTTCAAAATCATGATATCGCCCATTTTTGCTGGCGCCAGAAAATCCAATTGATCTACACTGGCAGTCACCACGGCTGTACGAGCATGTTTGTAAGCCGACATAGCCGCACACATATCCATAAGATGCATGACCCTGCCCCCAAGCACATTGCCTAATAAATTGGTGTCATTGGGCAAAATCAACTCATGCATGATGACCTGTGTATCTTTTACAGTTTTCTCATTCATAGGAATAATTCGCCGGTGAAGTGAAAGTTAGCCACTCCAAAGACTAATAGACTTTTCAATAAAGCCAATAAGCGGCTCCCAATAAATAAAGAAGAGCAAGTTCTGGGCAGAAAATAGAATAATCGACCAATTAACCACAGGATGGGCAGTTATTTTTGTATCGTCAGCATCCGGATCAACCAGGTACATACTTTTCACTATTTTAAAATAATAGAATAGTGAAACCACTGAATTTAATATGGCAATCACAGCCAGCCAGTAGAACTGCTGATGCTTAAATAATTCTGCAAATATATAAAATTTTCCTACAAATCCGGCAGTTGGCGGCAAGCCGGTAAGTGAAATGAGCGTGAGTGCCATGAAGGCACATAAAACAGGGCTTTTCCTGCCCAGTCCGCCCCAGTCATCAATATGGTGGGCATTGAGTTTATTGGACGCAAAGATAGCCATATAAAATGCGGACAAATTCATAAAGAGGTAGATGAAAAGGTAAAACATAATAGCTCGAACGGCATCTGGGCTCACAATGGTAAATGCCATGAGCATAAACCCAACATGAGAAATACTGGAGTACGCCAGCATTCGTTTTACGTCTTCTTGTTGTACTGCCAGCAGATTGCCCAGGGTCATGGTAATGGCTGAAGCTACGGCAATAAGAGCTGGCCAATTTATATTGGTAAGGGGTAAGGTGGCAGATACGCTGCCATCAATGGTAAACATGGTATAAAATACACGAATTAAAATGGCAAATCCGGCTGCCTTAGGCGCTACGGATAAAAAAGCAGTAATGGGTGTAGGTGCGCCTTCATATACATCCGGCGTCCAGAAATGAAAAGGCACCATGGAAATTTTATAACCAAATCCCACCAGTATTAAAATCAGGGGAAAGTAAATGCTTAAAGGGTAATCAATGGCTTGGAGGGCGCTGGTAATTACACCGATATCGGTTGAGCCGGTGATACCATAAAGAATACTGAGGCCAAAGAGCATTAGTCCCGAAGCAAAAGAGCCAAATATTACATATTTCAGGGATGCTTCATTGGATTCTTTATCATTTTTCAGCATGCCAGCAAGAATGTAGGATGGTATACTCACCAGCTCAATGGAAAGATAAATCATGATCAAATTAATTGAGGAAGACATGAGAAACATTCCCAGCAGAACAATTAACAACAGGGAATTATATTCGGCCGAATAATTAGCGTCTAACTGTTTTTCATAACGGGATATGAGAATAATGGAAAATGTACTGAGCAAAAATACCATTTTAAAAAAATGAGAAAATGGGTCAATACTGATCATACCCATAAATAAGCCATGAGATTCACCATAACTCTGCCAGAGAAATACACTTGCCAATAGTATAGCACCCAGAGACAGAGGAAAAGTAAATTTTTTACAGGGAGGAATTACATCCAAAACTATTACCAGCAAAATGGCTGATATAATAATCAGTTCAGGAATATAAAATGATAGGCTACTGAGATTCGACATTTTCCTCTCCGTTAAATTACAGACTGCACAATTTTAATGATTCCGTCCATGGCTGGGCTAATCATATCCAATAATGGCGCAGGATAGACACCTAAAAATAAAATAAGCACGACTAATGGTATTAAGGTAAACAGCTCCCGGTGGCTGATATCGGTTAAATCTTTATAGGTTTCGTTGAGGGGTCCCAAAAAGATTCTCTGGTAGGCACGCAAAAAGTAAATGGCATTCAATAAAATGCCGAGAGTTCCGATAATGGTTAAGGTACGGAAGACACTAAATCCACCAATAAAACACATGGCTTCACTGATAAATCCCGAAAGAGCTGGAAGCCCAAGTCCAGCAAAAAATGCAAAGGCAACAAAGCCTGTATAAACAGGCACCTTAGCACCTAAACCGCCAAACCCCTGCTGTCCAGCCAATTCAGGCTTTTCATAATCATTCGGGAAAATAATCCACCTATGATGTGCCCGTTCATAGATCATCCCCACTAATAGGAAGAGCATTGCAGTAATTGTTCCGTGATTAAACATCTGCATGACCGCACCATTCATTCCCGCCTGGGCGCCTGCAGGACTGTCACTGATAACCGCAGCCATTCCAAGTAGCACGTAGCCCATATGACTCACCGATGAGTAGGCCACCATCTTTTTCATGTCAATTTGGGCGATAGCATTGGTAGCACCCCAGATAATATTTATTACTCCCAGCATCGCCAGTATATAGGCAAAGTTTACCACTTCACCCGGCAGCAAAGGGTAACTGATTCGCAATAATCCGTATGTGCCCATCTTCAGCAACACTCCGGCAAGAATTACCGAAATAGCAGTGGGTGCTTCAACGTGTGCCAGGGGTAGCCATGTATGAAAAGGGACAATAGGAACCTTGATGGCAAAACCAAGAAACAGCGATATCCATATCAGGTATTTAACGCTGAATCCCCAAATTTCAGCATCAATACTGCCTGCAGTCTGAATTAAGGTGATCAAGCTAAATGTGTGCGGGTCTGAATAATAGTATAACGCCAATAGGGCCAACAACATAAATACGGAACCAAATAATGTATAGAGGAAGAACTTAATTGCAGCATACATGCGCTGGGGTCCACCCCAAATACCAATGAGAAAATACATAGGCAGAAGCATGACTTCCCAGAATATATAAAAGAGGAAGAAATCCATGGATAAAAACACACCCATCATTCCGGCATCCAATAGCAGGAAGAGAGAAAAATAACCCAAAGCCTGCTTTTCAATTTTCCAACTGGAAATGATACAGATAAAAGATAAGAGTGCAGTTAATAAAACCATAGGAATACTTAAACCATCCACACCTAAAAAGTACTGGATGTTAAAATGTGTAATCCAATTTAATTGTACCGTAAATGGCGACTCAGTAATGCTTAAAGCTGGATCAAAATTAAGATATAATATCCCCGCCAGTACCAATTGAATACCGGTTGTGACAGCTGCAATCCATTTATAATAATGGGCATTTTCTTTTCCGTAAAGCATAGCAAACGGCAGCATTAAAACTGCTCCGGCTACAGGTACAAATATCAACAGCGTTAGTATTGACGATTCCATATTATCCTCTAATTAAAATTGTTGAATTAAAATAATTAGCAGCAAAACTCCCAACATCCCGCCAAGGAGGTAGTTCTGCACCACACCATTTTGGGTTGATTTTAAAGTTCTGCCAAAATATTGGGTGATTTTCCCAAACCCATCTACCACTTTTTGATCCAGCCAGTTATAATCCACTTCACCAGATTTATCTGAGAGCTTTAGTGTGAGCCAGCCCCAGCCATCCACAAATTTCTGATCGTAAACATCCCAATCAAATTTTGAACTTAACCAGGATAATGCCAAAAAGGGTTTGTAAATAATGATATTGTAAATTTCATCAATATAGAATTTGTTAAAGGAAAGATTGTAGAGCCCTAATTTATTGGCCGCACCTGCAACCTTAGCTGCATCCACTTTTCTCAAGAGATAAAAGAGAATTGCCAGGAGAATGCCAATTGCAGCTACCGTCAAAGAAATACCCATAGCAGTATAGTGGGCATGATGGATTCCCTCTTCTACCGCGTGCATATCCAATCCGGCTGCATTATCGATCATGGGGACTGCCTCGGTAAACCAGCCGTGGCTATCAATAGGATTCACTGAAAACGGCATGGTGAAAAATAAGGCAAAACTCAATCCCGCCAGCAGAATGAGAGGAAAAGTCATCTGAAAAGATGATTCATGGATATGGGCAAATACTTTATCATTGGCAGGCTTTCCAAAGAAAGTGAGGAAAATTAAGCGGAACATATAAAAAGCTGTAATTACAGCAGCGCCAAATCCTGCAATAGGTAGAAAGATCGTCCAGCCATGGTGTAAATGATAATAGGATAAAGTGCCAGCCAAGATTGCATCTTTAGATAAAAATCCCGAAAAGAAGGGTACCCCTGAAATAGCCAAAGTTGCAATCAGCATTGCCCAGAAAGTTATCGGCATTTTATCTCGCAATCCGCCCATGTTGCGCATATCCTGGGGATCGGTTTCATGATCGTTCAATTTATGCAATCCATGATGCATGGCATGAATCACGGAGCCGCTGCATAAAAAGAGGCAGGCTTTAAACATGGCATGGGTGGTTAAATGAAAGAATCCAGCCTGATAAGCGCCAACTCCAAGGGCCATAATCATATACCCCAACTGACTTACTGTTGAGTACGCCAATACCCGTTTAATGTCATTTTGTGTGATGGCAATAATGGCAGCCATGATTGCGGTAATTCCGCCTACCACCGCAATAAATTCTAGTGCTCCCGGTGTCAATATGGGGAATATCCGCACCACCATATACACCCCGGCAGCCACCATAGTTGCGGCATGAATGAGAGCGCTTACGGGAGTAGGACCTTCCATGGCATCCGGAAGCCAGATATGCAGGGGAAACTGAGCCGATTTACCCACTGCGCCCATGAAAACTAATATTCCTGCAATGGTCAAGAGACTCATATTTCCGGCAAAGGCGCCATTGTGAACACCATCAATTAATCCCTCAATCTGGAAAGTGCCAACGGTGAAGAAAAGAATCATAATGCCAATGAACATGCCGATATCTCCTACCCTGTTGGTAAGGAATGCTTTTTTACAGGCATCAGCAGCGCTGTCTTTCTCAAACCAGAAACCAATAAGCAGATATGAACTTAAGCCTACCAATTCCCAGAAAACATACATCATGACCAGGTTGTCCGCAAGCACAATCCCGTTCATGGAAAAGGTAAAAATTCCCAGATAGGCAAAATAGCGGGAATAACGGGGATCACCCTTCATGTAACCCACTGAATAAAAATGCACCAGGAATGAAATAAGGGCTACAACCAGAAGCATAATTGCGGCTTCATTATTAATTAAAAAACCCAGGTTTATGCTAAAACTTCCGGTACTAAACCAGCGCACAGACGTTTCTAAAATTGGCTTTCCCGTATCAACAAAAACATTGGCAAAAAAACTGATGGCAATGATTAACGTAACGCCAATGAGGGCCAAGGCGACCCAATGGGCTACATTGCCGATTTTCTTCCCGAAAAATATGAGAATTATAAAGGACAGGAGCGGTAAGAATAAATTAAGTAAAGCCAGGGCGGTAGAATAACTTTCCATAATTATCCTTTTAGAAGATCAGCATCATCTACATCTACGCTGCCTACATTTTTAAATAAATTGATGACAATTGCTAAAGCCACTGCCGCTTCAGCTGCAGCCAGCACAATTACAAAAATACTGAAAACATGCCCGTCTAAATTTTCCATTCCGCCAAAACGGTTAAAGGCAATAAAATTGATATTGGCAGAATTGAGAATCAATTCAATCCCCATTAGAATAGCAACTGCATTTTTCCGGGTAATAACACCATAAATTCCCATAGAGAATAATATTGCAGCGATTACTAAATATGACTGGAGAGAATCCATTAATTTCTCCTAGACAATAAGGCTGCGCCCATTAATGCTGCCAGAAGCAGGATTGAAACAATTTCAAAAGGCAGGAGGTATTCGTTTAGAAGCAGATTGCCAATATTTGCCACAGTGGCTTCCCGGCTCTGTTCAGCACCAATATGCCAGGGAGTATTAAATATAACGGCTACCTGCATGACAAAAATCGTAAATGCCCCTATGCCGCCAATAAACTGATTTTTACTGCTGGCTGCTATGCTGGGGGTATCAATGCGGTTGGTGAGCATTACACCAAAAATTATCAGCACCAAAATGCCGCCCACATAAATCACAACCTGAGTGGCTGCGATAAAATCTGCGTAGAGAAAAATATATAATCCAGCAGTACTAAAGAGGGTGAATAAAAGTGATACTGCTGAATGGATTAAATTAGGTGAGAATACCACCCAGAATCCAGATGCAATGACCAAAGCGGCTACCATTAAAAAGAGATTCTCAGCCATTAATTTCCACTTTCCAGATTATTGAGAATTGCAGCGGTAGCATCATCTAGCTTTTCAGTCTCCGTTAAACCGGCGCGGAGATCAGCGATAACTTCCGCTCTGGATTTGCCAGCCCTTTTCCCTGCCATATAGATTTTCTTGGCCATACCGCGAGTCATTTTATCATCAATGCCATTCAGATCCGCAATCTCAAACAGAGGCAAGTCTTCTACCGATTTTGATACGACTGGTGGTTCTGTAGAAGATTCTTCAGTTGGTTCGGCTGTTTTTTCTGCCCCAACAGGTGTTGAGACTTCTTCGGCAGCGCTTGAAAAGGAATTCAATAAGGCTTCTGCAGCGGTATCTAATTTACCTGCCTCGGAGAGCGTTTTACGGATAGCTTCCACTTTATCTTCACCAGATCGTTTGGCAGCGAGGAAAGCTTTTTTAGCAGTCCCTCTTGCCATTTTATCCTCAATGACATTCAAATCTTTTATATCAAATTCTTTCACCTCAGCAGTTGGGGGTGCTTCAGCAACGCTTAGCGATTCAACAGTACCACTATCTTCCAATGCTGTCGCAGTTACAGCTGGTGGTGGCGCTGATAATCCATCTAAAATGTTTTGAATATCAGCGGTCATATTTCCACAGTCACTGAGTGCCTGGGCTACATCAGCCAAGATAGCAGTATTATCCTTGCCTGCCCTTTGGGCAGCCATAAATGCTTTTTTGGCAATACCGCGACACATTTTATCGGCAATGTCATTAAATGACTTAATTTCCAACTCTCCACTGTCAGCTATTGCAGCAGCAGGTTTGGCGGGTTCAGTTTTGGTTTCTACCACAGGTGCAGAAACCGGAGTCGGGGTTGCTTCAGGTACAATGCCCATTAATTCGACACCTTCTGAAATCATTTTTAATTTTGCATCCCGTTTTTCCAGCCATTTTTCACCGCCGGCATCACGGCTTCACCGGTGTTTCTTTTGATGCTGATCATGTCA
>CAZGBZ010000033.1:0-13927 GCA_964524135.1 uncultured bacterium | reverse complement strand
CAGTTTGCACAACTACTAACTTAACACTTGGTACAACTTTTGGGGGGCAGGCCAAAACATAATAAAGCTATAACAATGGAGCATGCTCCATTGCTTTTACTCACCAAATTACAAGAAATGGAGTGGATAGAAGTCTTTGAAACCAAAAAAGCTGAAGCCCAAAAACTAAAAGCTGAGATAGATAAAACAGATGCAGAAATTGATGTTATGGTTTATGCGTTATATGGGCTTACTGAAGATGAAATTAAGATTGTGGAGCAGTCTTAATAATCCTTTACATATTGTAACGAGTACATCCTTTTCCCTTTTCCCTAAATAGTCGTAAATTATTCTAATATGAATAATTTTCGCTTACATATTACCAATCGGACATGGGTGATTCTGGGCTGTGTACTATTAGGACTAAGTACTTATTACTTTACAACTACCCAAAGCAGACACGAGAATTCTGCTAATTATAAACCCCCATTTATCAAACGCCCCCATGGCTTTGATATCCCCAAAGAACCGGGGGCATTGCCCAATGATTGGATGGGATATCAGCGTACCTATCCTCATGGAAAAATAAAACAGAACCATTATCTCAATGCCCTGAGAGAGGCTCAATCTCTACATAATAATTCTGAAAACAGGGAATTGGAGTGGCAGCTTTTAGGCCCCACCAATATTGGTGGTAGGATAACAGACTTGGCAAACCCCCCAGCTGAACCCGAAATTATTTATGTAGCCGCAGCATCTGGTGGAATTTATAAAAGTACAAATAATGGTGACAGTTGGGAGCAAATTTTTAATGATGCACCCGTCATCAGCATGGGAGATATCGCCCTTGACCCCAACAATCCCCAAATCATTTTTGCTGGAACGGGAGAAGCCAATGCTTCCAGTTATAGTTTTATTGGGGATGGACTCTGGAAATCTGAAGATGGTGGTGCAAATTGGGCTCATATTGGTTTGGAAACATCTGCTTATATTGCCAGAATTGTTGTGGATTATGACAACTCCAATCGTGTATTTGTTGCTGCCTGCGGAACCCTATTTTCATCCAATAATGAACGGGGAGTATATCGCAGTGATGACGGGGGTAGCAACTGGGAACAGGTTTTATTTTTAACGGATTCCACTGCAGCCATTGATTTGGTCCAACATCCCACAAATCCCGATATTCTTTACGCCGCAATGTGGGAAAGGGTTCGTGGGCTCACCTATCGAAAATCAGGGGGTGAATCATCTGGAATTTGGAAAACTACAAATGGCGGTGATAATTGGACAGAACTTGTAAATGGACTCCCCGGCGGTGACAGTGTTGGCAGAATTGGACTGGATATTTCAATAACAAACCCAGATATTCTGTATGCCTTCTATGATAAACATATGAATGAAGATGAGGATTTTTCCTTTCTGGGAATTTACAAAACTACTGATGGTGGATCATCATGGAACCAGACAAATGATAACAATATTATGGGTATGAGTTCCCGCTTTGGATGGTATTTTGGTCAGATACGAGTGGACCCATCCGATCCCAATAGAGTCTATGCTTTAGGGGTTGATTTGGTGAGAACTGAAAATGGAGGAAATAGCTGGGAAGCCATAGCCGGTTACTGGAATTCTGGAGAAATTCATGTGGATCATCATGCTATGATCATTGACCCCAATTCAGGAAACATCCTGGAAGGCAATGACGGCGGATTATTCACCAGCTCTAATTACGGTAATTCGTGGACACATATCAATAATATTCCCCTCACTCAATTCTATGCTATTGAGGTTAATTATCAACAACCACACCAAATTTATGGGGGTACTCAGGATAATAATACCATTCGCACACTTACAGGAAATCTGGATGACTGGCATTCTATTTTAGGCGGTGATGGGTTCTATACTTTGGTGAATCCGCAGAACTCGGATATTATTTATGCTGAATATCAATGGGGTAATCTATTTCGCTCTACTAATGGCGGAGATTGGATGGAAGATATTAGCTATAATTGGGAAGAAGATCGTACCAATTGGTCATCTCCTTTTGTGATGGATCCGGCTGACCCTGCAACATTATATTTTGGTACCTATCGCGTTTGGAAAACCACCAATGGAGGCAATAACTGGCTTCCCATCAGCAATGATTTGACCAATGGAGATGATGGCAGCAGTTACCATACTATTACTACACTGGCAGTTTCTCCTCATTTCAGCGGATTCATTTTAGCCGGCACAGATGATGCCCATATTCAATTAACAGTTGACGGTGGAAACAACTGGTCTGAAATATCATCAACCATTCCTGATAGATGGATAACCCGAGTGGCGTTTGACCCCTTTGATGAATCGACTATGTATGCCACACTTTCCGGCTTTCGCTGGGATGAACCGTTATCCCATGTATTTCGTTCAACGGATTTGGGCGAAAATTGGGAAAGTATCAGCTCAAACCTGCCGGAGCTTCCAATAAACTGTATTGTACTTGATCCGGAGGAAGAAGAACATATTTATATTGGTACAGATGCTGGAATATTTTACAGCTCTAATAATGGAGATTATTGGCAGAGTTTTTCTCTCAATTTACCCACTGTTCCTGTAATCGACTTGAAGATTCATAATCCCACCCGCACCCTTATAGCCGGTACTTATGGCATGTCTGCTCATTCCATTGCTTTAGATCAATATTTATCTGGGGATGTGAATCAAGATAGTGTAGTAAATATTCAGGATATCATAATTATTATACAGGCAGTTTTAGAAAATATTGAGCTGACAGAAACCCAATTTAATTTGGCAGATATGAATGGTGACGGTACCCTGAATATATTAGATGTGGTGATAGTAGTGAATGTTATTCTGGGTGCTACCAGACCGGCATTGTAAAAAGTAGAGGGAGATAAATAGTGCTAATTAGATATCGGATATCTAATCTGCCATATATTGATTTCACCAATGAAAGTGTCATGACTTTTCTTTGTAAAACCACTTCCTGCTCAATATTGTTGTTTTTAAAGGTTAACAAAAAATCCAAATGCATCATTATTAAAAAAAAATACCTTTAATTTGAATGGTATATAATGCTCTTTTAGTAAAATAAAAGTTTAAATGGTAGTATTCCTAATTTCCATTTAAATCATAATTATATAACTTATACCACTGTCATATCATATTGATATGAATCATTAAGGCTTTAAAAAATTATAAATCTATAATTATCAATTAGTTACTATTTTCAATTCATCATGGCATTAAATTTGTATTGAATACGGTGATAGTTAAACAAATCAATTAATGAAAGGAACCAACATGAAAACAATATTACAAATCTTATTCTCTCTTCTTATTACTGCAAGTATAGTATTCACTCAGGAAAATCAGGAGGAGGAAGAAAAGAAAATTAAAATAAAAATTAAAAAAGAATTCAATGTAGATGATTTCGAACAAAAGATGAATGGGATTGAACAAAAAGTTGTAATTGAGGAAATTGGAGGTATTGGATTTGAATCAGATCCAAACAAAGTTAAACTTGGTCTTTATCTGGAAGATCTAGATTTTGAAACCGCCTATGAAATGCACTACCCAGATTCTTATGGAGTACTTGTAACCTCAGTTATTTCCGGAAGCAATTCACATAAAGCTGGACTAACCGATAACGATATAATAATGGAATTTGATGGTGAGAAAGTCCGCTTTGAGAATCATCTCCTCAGTTTACGGAATTCAAAGAAAATTGGCGATACGGTTGAAATAAAGTATTTCCGAAATGAAAATACTTATATCACAAATTTAACTTTTTCCCCTCCACAATCTGAAAATAATATTGGAGATGGCTCCTATACAACTAAATCGGGTAAAATTTCTCCGGGATTTGGAGGTGGATATGGAACGATCATAAAATTAAATTATGATTTCACTGGTATAAATACTCTAATCGAAACTTATGGTTTTACTCCATTGTCTGCTGACAATGCAGTCTTATTTGGTGGGGGTGGAATGGGAAATATTGGTAATGGATGGTTCATGGGAGGGATGGGAGCAGGTATGTATTATAATAAGTCAATTTCTTCCATTGATACTAATTTTACAAAATCATCCATAAAATTAGAATCTGGCTTTGGTGGGGTAAGTTTATTAAAAAAAATACCTCTATTTAATAAGAATGTAGTGTTGGATATCGGTACAACTTTAGGAGGAGGTGAAACTAACATTGAAATTTCTAACACTGATGGTGATTATTCATGGAATAATATCGGAAATAATAATTTTGCCAAATATTCTAAAACATATTTAGCCTTGTACCCGGAAGCTGGATTATTGGTTCGAATAAAAAATTGGATTGGAATAAGGGCAAGTATTGGTCAGCTTTATACATACTCACCGGATGAATCCTGGACGGATTCTACATTTGAAATGAGTGTGAGTGGTGATTCCGCTAAACCCTTGAGTGGTCAATCTCTCTCTCTAGCCATTTGGTTTGGGTTTTAATCAATTTTCCCTATTATTTCTTTATTGAATAATACTCGCTACTTAATAATACCTATACTAACTACGATACTCATTTGGGTATTAAATACTCGAATAGGTACGCTCCCTCCATTGGGTAAATTCCTTGACCCATTTCATGGCTATCTTGCATTGGTGGGTTCTGATGATCTCAGTCGCCTTCACATATATACACCTCAACTTGAATTACCCGTTACCGTAATTTTTGACAGTCTGCGAATCCCTCATATTTTCGCCGAAAATGACCATGACCTTTATTTTGTTCAAGGGTATGTGATGGCATCTGAGCGGCTGTGGCAGATGGAATTCCAAACACATGCTGCCGGTGGACGAATGAGTGAAATTGTGGGAGAAAAAGCATTAGGGTATGACCGGTTTCAACGAAGGGTTGGTATGAAATTTGGAGCAGAAAATTCTTTAATAGCTATTGAGAAAGATCAGCAATTATTACCCTTAGCAAAAGCCTTTACTGATGGTATTAATACCTACATTTCTTCACTGTCAAAAGATAAATACCCTCTTGAATATAAAATATTGGATTATGCTCCCGAACCTTGGACTCCCCTCAAAACCAGCCTGCTTTTAAAATATATGGCATGGATGCTCACTGGGCGAAATACCGAACTCACTTATACCCGTATGTGGAATGAAATGGGACAGGACGTTGTTGAAGAACTTTTTCCCATTTACCCTTGGTTTGTGGACCCTATCATCCCACCGGGAACAAAATATGATTTTGATCCCTTGCCATTAGATCAACCTCCCAGCTTATATCAATCCAAAGCCGATAGAGGTAATATTATTACACAAGAACATGAAGGGGTTGGAAGTAATAATTGGGTGGTATCAGGGAGTCGGACAAAATCAGGAAATGCGCTTCTTGCCAATGACCCACATTTGGGATTAAATCTACCTTCTATTTGGTATGCAATGCACTTAGTGAGTCCCAATCAGAATGTAATGGGGGTATCACTCCCCGGTGCACCTGGTATTATTACCGGATTTAATGACCATATTTCCTGGGGTGTCACCAACGGATATGATGATGTAATGGATTGGTATGATATCCAATTTAAAGATACTACCATGACTGAATATTTTCATGATAATACATGGAAGCCCACCCGAAAAGTAGTTGAAAATTTTAAAATAAGAGGCGGTAAAACTTTTAGTGACACCGTCACCTATACCCATCATGGTCCTATAGTTTGGGATACGCCCTATCAAACATTATCTTTGGGGGAACGGAGTATTAGAAATTCAATCCGACAGGTTTCAACAGGTCGAGCTTTAAGATGGTTGGCACATGATGAATCCAATGAATTGCGTACCTTTTATTTGCTGAATACAGCTAAAAATTATGATGATTATGTCCATGCGCTTGAATATTTCAATTGCCCTGGTCAGAATTTTGCCTATGCAGATGTTGAAGGAAATATAGCTCTTTGGCATGCGGGAAATAATCCTGCAAAATGGGAAAAACAGGGGATGTTTATTAGTGATGGAACAGACCCTCGTTATGACTGGCAAGCTGTAGTTCCTCATGACCAGAAGCCCCATATGAAAAATCCAGAACGGGGTTATATTGGTTCAGCCAACCAACACCCTACCACATCAGATTATCCCTACTTTCTCAGTGAGTTTTATTGGGCAAGTTTTCGCTGGAATCAAATTCATACACGGCTTGACACACTCCAATCTGCCACTATAAATGATGTGTTGGAGATTCAATTAGATAACCGCTCTGTTTTTGCAGAAAAAACAATGCCCGTTATTTTGCGAACCTTGAAAGATCATCTAAAAAATGATTTGGAAAAACAGGCATTTACATTTCTTTCTAATTGGGATTATGAAATGGATGGTCATTCTCCTGCACCCACAATGTACCGGTATTGGTATGGAATATTGGAAGAATTAACGTGGGAGGATGATCTTGGTAAAGATAATGATAAATTTATTTGGCCCTATCGTGATAAAATGATGGAGCTAATTTTAACGGATCCCGAATCTCACTGGTTTGATAATAAAAATTCGTCTCGAATAGAAACTTTTTCTCATCTATCTCAAGTGGCATTTAAAAAGATGGTTTCAGATTTAAAAGGAAAATATGGGGAGGATATTTTAGCCGATTGGATTTGGGCAAAACATCAAGGTACGAATATTAATCATGTGGCAAATATTCCCGGGATGGGGCTGAAAGGATTGCCCACATCAGGGGGAAGTGACATTCCCAATGCCACGGGGACCACCTTTGGTCCCTCATGGAGGTATGTTGTTGACATGGGTGAAAAAATTTCCGCCTATGGAATTTACCCCGGGGGGCAATCAGGATTTCCCGGATCTGAATATTATGATAATATGGTGGATGATTGGGTGAAAGGAAATGCGTATCCTCTTTTATTTTCAAAAAATGACCGGGAAATTTCAGGTGAAACAATCATATTAGGGATTTCAAAATGAAACGGATTCTTATCATTTCGTTTATAAGTTTATTTGTACTTCTATTTACAGCCTGGTGGATACTTTGGATTGTTCTCTGTATATGTGGATGGTTTGCCAATTCCTACAGAGAAGCCCTAAAACTTGGAATTACTGTTGCATTCTTCACTTGGGGAATCAAAATTGGAATTGGATTCTTTTCCGGTGGCTATCTTCTTATGCAGCGGGTTGCTGTTATGATGGTATTGGGATCTTCAACTGGGTTGATAATAGCCACACTAATTTTAGGAGTATTTCTGGGTGGGCTCAGTGTAGTGAGTGGGTATCAATTACGAAAAGTGTTCCGGCATTCCCTAAACCCTTCTTCTCCTAATCCTCAATCCCCAAATTAATAAGATTGCAATAAAACCTATAAAAAGTCCTGCCTTCTGCCGACCGGGGTAATTTATTTTGCTATTAGACTGCATAACGAATTCTCCATTCATATAATCCTGTAATTCGAATGACCAGAAGAGGGTATCACCAGCAGAGGAATCAGCATTGGTAAATTCCAAAATTCCTGGCAGAATGAGTTGAAATGAAAAGTTGTCATCAATGAGGTCCAATGTAATTGTGAGCTCATCTTCCAAGCTTTTGAAAATGGAATCCATTTCATTGTAGAGGTGGGGAGATGCTGGCTGCATGATGATGTCTAATCCCATATTTTTGTAATAATCTATTTCTTCCAAAAGAGTAGAATCGCTTAGCATTTCTAATTCATTTTTTCTCCAATCTTGTAATTCAGCAGTTATAATGGGGCGGGTATTCCACTCTATTTCTGCTTGAATTAATGTTTCGGTTAAAAGGTACATGAGTGCTTCCTTCAGCCACCCTTTTGGTGGAGATTCGGTATCTAAAATAAATTGCCCCACAAGAGGGTAATTATTACTCACATTGCGTCCCCCAATTTTAGCATCAAAAGAAAAAGTCTCCCTGAAAAACCAATTATAATGCTTCACCTTAATGGGATGCTTCAGCAAAGACTCAAAATAAATTGAATCTCCTTGATAAAATGTAATTGGGAATTTTTCATTACGATTAAATAAACGATGAGCAGTATAGTCATAGGATTCTGCTTCCGTATTTTCCAATGTGGAATGGATGATCCAATTTGCTCCTGCAGGTAGAGGAAAATCCAAATCTGTGAGATCGTTTTTATCTCCATGACCTTTGTAGCCTACCCGATAACTTCCATCAGGGGATACTGTAAAGGAGAATTTATGTTCAACACAAGATATTGTAAATAAAATAAAAATGAGAAAAATATTTTTCATAATTTGTTATAGTAATAAACCATCCGATGGCTTTGAGCCATAGGATGGATCTGAATCATTTAATGGATATTGATTTAACTTTAATTTACGTTCAATTTTATCAATATCTAAATTAGAATAGGAAAGTTCATAAAAGTCATTATTATTAGGCAAGTTAAGTAATTCCCTTACTAAATTCTGAGAGCACAAGGATCCATGTCTTTCACCTAAATAATCTTTAAATGATGAAAATTCCCAATCTTCAATTTTTTCTACTAATTTTGATAAAAGAGGATTTTGATGAATATAAATAAAACAATTCAATGGATAATAATTCATATTTTCCCCTGACACGCATTTTGCTTTGTAATGCTGTTGAAATAATGAGCCAGTTTGTCTATTCTGTTTATTTATTGCCTGAGTATATGATCTTTGAAGTATTCCTATGGAGCTGGTTAACGCCTTTTCATTAATGTCATTTTTTATATAAACCAATAGATGAAAATGGTTGGGCATTAAACAATAAGCGAGAATATTACAATGTTTAAGAAATCCGGTTCTAATCTTTCTAAGAAAAAAAAGATAGTTTTCTCTATTAAAGAAAAGAGGTTTGCCTTGGTTGGATCGATTATAAATATGGTATAAATTTTCTGGAATGAATTTCATAATTTAAAATTTTATGTCACAAATTTAAACACACAAGAGATAGTAAGTAAAATAAAAATGAGAGAAAAATATTTTTCATAATTTGTTATCCATTGGTTTGCTCATACTCCACCACATTTCCACAATTCAGCAGAAAATCAGGATCAAGGGCAGCTTTTGTTTTTCTTACTTGTTCAGCAGCGTCCTCACCATAACATTTCAAAAAGTCCGGGCGTTTGCGTTTTCCAGTGCCATGCTCTGCAGAATAAACACCACCCAACTCAGCGGATTTTTCCACAATCAAATGATATACTTCCAGCGCCTTTGGCTGCTGGTCCCTGGAGGGTATCAAATGAAAATGCAGATGGCAATCCCCTAAATGACCAAATAGGAGATATTCAATTTCTGCAGTTTGTAATATAGAATGCGTTACATCTAAAAATTCTGGAAAATTTTCTGACGGTACAATAGTATCTGTCAATATACTCCACGTATCCAATTGACGTGTTTTCTCTAATGCGTTTGCAGGTATGGAATGCCGCGCTTCAAAAAATGTCTGCCAGTTTTGGGGAGTATTCAGTAAAATGACCCCATCCTCATGAATTCCACAATTTGATTTTGACAATATATTGAGCCAATCTTCGGCAACATCTTCCACAGTTTCATTGTAAAGGGGAACTTGCAGATAAATACCAACTTCAGAGTTGGAATTAAATAAGGTTTCCCGATGATTCATATAGGTTTGGCAATTATACCCAAAATATTCCAGGGCGGTAATTTGGGATAAATCCCCATTGAAATGATTGCTGATATACTGATGAAATCGGACAGCATCCAATTCAGAAGGCAAAGTAAAAAATAAATCCAGAAACTCGTCAGGCAATTTTTTGAGTCGAAAAGTCGCAGATGTTATCAGTCCAAATATTCCCTCTGATCCTACCAAAAGGTCAACCAAATCCACCTGCCCGTTTTCATCTGAGAATGGTCCGCTGGCATTCTTAATATCTGGTCTGGGATAGGATGGTACTTCCACTATCACTTCACCATCTGGAAAATCAAAAATGAACTCCCCGTTCTCAGAAATATAATCTCCTCGACTACAGAAAATTTTAAATCCATTAGGTGTAAGAAATTCTAATCCTTCCGTCCAATAGCGCGTGGCTCCTGCAGGTCCCGGAATAAAACCAGAGGCATTACAAGAAAGCGTGCCACCCACCATGGCTTCTTTCCGGCTGGTAGGGTCCACCGGGTAATGCAATTTATTATTCGACTGCTTTAGTGCTTCCTTCCGCATGTCTTCCAGATAAATCCCTACGGGAGTGGTAAGTATTTCTGATTCAATATCAACCTTTACACTTGGCTGAGTAATTTTTTCAATTGAGAGGACTGCCCCTCCTTCCGGTGTAGCACTTCCCGTTAAATTGGTTCGACCAGCCGAAATTGTCAATGGAATTTTAGCCTTTTGACAGCAGAGTAGAACCAGCGCACATTCCAGCTCATTTCCCGGGCGACACAAAACTTCTGCATTCCCATTAATGTTGGAGCTGTCCCGCTCATACCCATTCACAATATCCAAATCGGAAGTAATATCAATTTTATATTCTACTGAAAGAAATTCTACTAAATCTGAAATTATTGGGTTTTCATCCGCCCAAGCTGAAATTTTCTCAACGTTATCATTTTCTAAAATAGAATGTATAGAAATCCGGTTATTGTTCATATAATTAATAATTCTTGAGTTTCAATTTTATCTAACTCTAACTGCCTGTTAAATTACTCCCCAATTTATAATTAATTTTAATGAAACTTGACGGACTTGACTATTTAGATTTATCCAGCCATTTATCAGAAAATGAAATCATGGTTCAGCAATCCACACGAAAATTTGTGGAAAAGGAAATAATTCCCATTATTGATGAACATTTTGAAAATGGAACCTTTCCTAATATTCTCACACCCAAGATTGCAGACATGGGATTCTTTGGAATAAATCTTCCAAAGGAAAATGGCGGGGGTGGTATGAACAATATCATTTATGGATTGGTCTGTCAGGAAATCGAACGAGGGGATTCTGGTATCCGCTCCTTTATTTCCGTGCAGAGTTCTCTGGTCATGTATCCCATTCATGCTTTTGGTAGTGACAAACAAAGAAAAAAATGGCTCCCACTTTTAGCGAAGGGAGACGCAATCGGTAGTTTCGGTTTAACGGAAGCAATGCGGATATTTCCCTTGTCTGGGCAAAAACTGATGACGGAGTTGTGCGGGGCTTTCTGATTGAAAAAGGCATGAAAGGCTTTTCTGCTCCGGAGATGAAACATAAATGGTCCCTGAGAGCATCCATTACTTCAGAACTTATATTACAGGATGTATTTGTACCGGAAGAAAACTTGCTTCCTGGCGTTGAAGGATTAAAAGGACCTCTCAGTTGTTTGAGTCAGGCGCGTTATGGAATTGGTTGGGGTGCCATTGGTTGTGCAATGGCAGTTTATGAAGCTTCCCTTAAATATGCCAAAGAACGCATTCAATTCCAAAAACCTATTGCCTCCTTTCAGTTGGTGCAGGAAAAACTGGTGTGGATGCTCAATGAAATTACCAAAGGTCAGCTTCTGGCTTATCATGTGGGAAAAAACAAAGATGCCGGCACGGTAACACCTCAGCAAATTTCCATGCTGAAACGCAATAATACCTGGGTGGCTCGGGAATGCACTAAACTTGCCCGAGAACTCCACGGCGCCAATGGCATCTCAGGTGAATACCACATCATGCGGCATCTCATGAATATGGAATCAGTCTATACCTACGAAGGCACATTCGATATGCATACATTGATTTTAGGGCAGGATATTACCGGAATTCCGGCATTTAGATAATACAAACTATTGGAAACTCCCCAATCAAAAATATTCAATTTGCATAATTCTTTGTCCAAATGAAATTTGCTAATGAAATAACTCGGAATATTCTATTCTGGATTCAGCAAAAGCATTGGCTTATAATTATTGCTATTTTGGGCACAGTAATGTACCAATTACCCTATCCTGATGGAATTTCCCCTGCGGGGTACCGCACTTTAATTCTGAGCATCATTGTCATTTCCCTCATCATTACCGAACCGGTACCCCTACCGGCTGTTGCCTTGCTCATCGCTGTTTTGGAAGTGGCTTTTCATATTGCTCCTCCGGCGGAAGTTGCCAAAACCTATATGAATGATTCCGTCTTTTTTATTATGGGTTCACTTATGATGGCTGTGGCAATTGTTCATCAAGGCTTAGATACACGATTAGCATTGGGAATCATACGCCTCACCGGAAATAAGGTTAAAAATATCGTATTGGGATTCACCTGTATTTCGGCGTTGCTCTCATCCTTTATTGGAGAACATACAGTGGTAGCTATGATGCTACCGGTGGGACTTTCACTGGTGCGGAACTGTGGAAAAAACAAACCCATTCCTAATTTGACAGCGTTGATTCTGTTCAGCATTGCCTATGGGTCAACTGTGGGTAGTATTGGCACACCATCAGGAGGGGCACGAAATGCCATCATGCTTGAATACTGGCGCACAATAACCGAAGGTGGGCTGACACTCACCTATTTTCAGTGGATTATTATGG
The DNA here is from genome assembly GCA_964524135.1 of uncultured bacterium. Taxonomy (GTDB): domain Bacteria; phylum Fidelibacterota; class Marinisomatia; order SCGC-AAA003-L08; family D37C17; genus D37C17. Next base: position 1,452 of record CAZGBZ010000033.1, on the reverse strand, counting down.
CCTATCCCATGGTGATAATTGGAATGCTTAGCACAACTTTTCTGCTTCAACTGGCTTTCAAACCCGAATTCAACCGAATGGATACAGCAATCCGCCGTCTGAAAATTCAGGTAGCACATAAAGGAAAAATCACTGGCAACGAATTTTTGACTATCCTTATTTTCGGAATTGTTTTTCTTTGTTGGATTTTTCTCAACGAAAGTTATGGACTGGGAATAATTGCTATTGGAGGCGCATTTTTATACATGGCAACTGGATTAGTGGAATGGAAACAGGTAAGCCAAAATACTAACTGGGGGGTAATTCTCCTCTTTGCCGGTGCTATTTCACTTGGTGTGCAGATGAAAAACACTGGCACGGCCCTATGGATTGGAAATTCACTCATGAGTCTGTTTTCACCGCTGATCGACCAATTTACAATGATTCCATATATGCTGAATATTTTTCTTACGATGCTTTTATCTAATATCATGAGCTCCAGTGGGACCGTGGCGGTGCTTGGACCCATTACATTAAGTATGGGAGGTGATCCTGCTTATATGGGAATGACTACTGCCATCTCATCAGCATTTGGTTATTTTTCTGCCATCGCAGCTCCTGCCTGTATGATCATTTATTCTTCAGGCTTGGTAAAAATTACTGATTTTCTGAAAGCAGGTTGGCGGATGGCCATAGTGTCAACTATTACCCTGCTACTGATTTACAAATTTTATTGGCCACTTGTCATCGGGTTTACAAATTTTAAATAGGAAAATATTATTATGAAATTTCTCATTGCTCTAAAAAATGCCAAGGATGAATCTAAGAATATCCTTGAGATCGGCTGTAAAATAGCGGAAGGCTTTTCTGCGGATTTAACCATTTGTTATATCGGAAAATCATCCAAAGCACTCATTGAAGGAGATGTTAATCTTGCCCGGCAAACCCTTTCTGAATGGAATATCCATCACCCTGGATTGGAGGTATTGGAATGGGCCTTTAATATCCTCAAAGACAAAGGCTTTGCTCCGGACTCCGAGTTTAATATTGAAAATCTGGTTGAAGAAAAAGGGAGGATTCGCATGGTAATCCCTAAAACCACCAATTATCAAATTAGGTTGGTGCTTCGAGAGGGTGATCTATTATCTGAGTTGAATAAAGAAGTTAAACATGGAGTATGTGACATTATCATTATGGGCTCTCCCAATCGGAAACGTATGACCAATAAAATTTCTCAATTTTTAGACACGAGTATATTTTTTGTGAAAAATTTTAATCCCAATTGGAATTATAAAATATTGCTCTGCGTAGATGATTCCAGAGCAACCAAACGTGCGGTCATTTTCAGTACGCGCATTTCAAAACAGTTTGATGCGGAAATAACTTCACTTACGGTGAGCAAAACCTCTTTCTTCGGCAAAGGTTATCGGAATGCCCATGTTTGGGCAGAGAGATACTTGAAAAGAATAGGAA
>CAZGBZ010000032.1:0-13979 GCA_964524135.1 uncultured bacterium | reverse complement strand
AGTCTGGAATATAACTGCATTCAGGACAGTCATCACAGGTGAATGGGCACATTTCACCCAATGTCTCTTCACCCCAAAGATAATCACACCCATAAAGAGGGACTAAATTTTCACAAACCGCCCAGTGCGACCCTTCATCATCTATACAATCTGCACAATTGGAGCCATCACCGCCACAGACACCACATGCATCTACAATTGCTCCTTCACTATCTGTACATTCACACCCCGCTGAAGGATACCAGCAGGAGCCATCATCAGAAGTGGCATTATAAGTATGATTACAGGCAAAATCATCTGTGCAGCCATAAATGGTATCATCACACCCATCATTTAGCGGATCATACATTCCACTAGAACAATCATCACAGCCATCCACATCTGTATCACTGCAAACAAATTCATTATTGTCATCTGAATCGGAATAATCATCAACACCATCGTTATCATCATCCAAGTCACCGGCATCACAGATACCATCACCGTCATAGTCCCAGCCATCATTGGCAGGGTCGTAGGTACCTGATGTACAATCATCACAGGTGTCACCATCATTATCACTGCAGACAAAGCAGTCATCAGGGTCTCCCCACATCAACACATCAACAATCCAGACGATATCCACCACATCAACACTACCATCATCATTGGCATCTCCGCAGGGGCAGTCATCACCCTCCAGAATACAATTGACGATTCCTACAATATCCTGCACATTCAGATATCCATCATCAATAAAATCTAAAACGCAATAGTTGTTTATGGGGCAATCATTTTCTTCTTCACAAAGACCATCTTCAACATAAATGGGTGCACCCATAGCGCAACAATCTTCTAATATTTCATCTTCACCATTTGTGCAATCAGGTTCAAAGCACCATGTATCACCACATGGAAATTCTGTCTGATCACAATAGTACTCAAGCGGAATACACTCCGTGCCATCACCTTTACAGTCAAATTCATTTTCAGTACAAGATTTCTCACACCCACCCCAATAATCTATGCCCATATAATTCTGGTAATTGGCTTCGCAGTCATTTGAGTAGGTATTGCCGTTACAGCCGCAGACAGGGTCCCAGATGGCGGCGCAGGAGTAATCGGCAAAATCAACACAGAAGCCGGGGTTTTCTTGGGTGGGTTGGCAATTGCTGGTGGAGGGGACGCAGAAATTTGGGTAGCCGCAGTCAGAATCGGATACACATTCTTCACCCTGTAATGCAACAGACAGACAAACCAAGGCAATCCAATATCCAATATTTTTCAAAGGCAACTCTCCAAATTATTTGATGATAATGTACCTAATTTTGACCTTCTTATCAAAGAGAAAGCTTGTAACATATTGTTACATTTGAGAGAAAAATGTTAATAAGGTTGAAAGGTGTTTGTAGGGGCAGGATTTCCCTGCTCTTCATTTATGGGGGGAGTCACCCATTTCAACCTTCAAGGTTAATCCCGGTTTAAATAATTGAAACCTTGAAGGTTTAATTAATCTGCCGAATATAGGTCATTTTTTTGGGTGGATATCAAGGTCCATCCCTACGGTTTTTTTATATATATAGTTGAATTTTACCAGTAGGGGCAAGGTCTCCTTGCCCTGGAATCAATGGGACGGGAAACCCGTCCCCTGCAAACTTTTAAAGGGAAATAAAATTCAAAAGTAGCAGCAGATGCAGCAGGGCAAAAGCTGATACAGAAAATATGATAATTTTGGAAAGCGTACCTTTAAATTCATTCTTTTCATGAGAATTAAGTACAATATGCTTACCGATATGCCCTGCCAGAACGATATCAGTGATGAGCTGAAAATTATATACAGCATTTTCACTTCCATAGGCAAATATCCAGAAAATGAGCACCAGAATAGGGAAATGAGTCACAATAAATATCATCTGGGCTGTATTTTCTACCATTCCAGACAGTGGTGGAATCATCCGCCATTCATGGCAACGCATGGCATCAAACTGATGTGTGAACATGAGGGATAAGGCTATATAGAAAATGAGGTCATTTGTCATCGGTCATCAGTCTTTCGTTATTCACTATTATTTATTCTATATTTGTTATTTCGAAAGCGAGCCTTTCATTTCCTGGGTGATGTACCCATTTATTTCCTTATTATCCACATTATAACTGGTGCTGTCCTGTATGGCTCTCAGCACATCCCTGCGACTGATTTGTCCCACCAGTTTGTTACCCTCCACTACGGGCATACGGCGGAAATTATGCTGGAGGAAAACATCTACTACCGAAAACAAATCACTATTGGGTTTTACTGTTAATACCGCCTCTGTCATAAATTTGGAGACCGGTCCGCCAGGCATATCGTAAAAGGACCCATTTGCAAATATACGCAGGCAATCTTTTTCTGATAAAATTCCCACCAAATTTTGGTCATCATCTATTACCGGTGCTCCGGAAATTCTATTTTTCAAAAGTAGTCCAATTGCGAAGTACACATCCATTTCCCGGGTAAGAGTTATGAGTCGGGTGATCATATAATTTTTTACAACTGGTATATGTTCCATAGCCTATCCTTTATATTAATTTGAAATATCTATACTCATATCTTATTATGAGATTAGAAAATAAACAATGCTTTTATTAAATATTGTAATTGGGTTGGTGTCATTGGGGACATAAGAATTAATCAATATTCCTATAATATTATAGCAATTAACTCTATAAAGTTTGGTTTTTTTCTACTTCGGAAAAAATATTTTTCTGCTACTAAACACAAGTTCCTGCGGGAGACCTAATTACTATCGGTGATGGGCCGGTAATGAATTTTCCCGCAATTAGGGTTGTCACATTTAAAAGCTTCCATCTCAGGATGGTCTGTGGCAAAGAATTCAATAACACCCCATACAAAGACTGCCAGAAAAAGTCCCACAGCTGCCGAAACAAGCCAGCGGGTCATTCGGTTTTCATCCCCGGATTGAAACCGTTTCTGTTCACAGCAATTTTTATATTTTTTTCCACTGCCGCATGGACAGCTGTCATTTCGGTTGGTTTTCATAGGGAAAGATTAAAACGAATATTTAAATGAGAACAATAGAAAGGTTATATTGGTTAATGGTTAATCATGAATTATTAATGCTTGCCTGCCAAAAGAGGGGGAAGAGAAAGGGAGACAGGAAGCAGGAAAATGTGAACAGGAAACTAAAAATTCGAAAAGTGCTTATCCAACGTAATGAAATTTAAAAAAAATACAATTCATGATTTACGAATGACTAATAACTAATGACAAATGACCCTTTACTAATTCCCAACTAAATTCTTGTTCTCCAAAACCCATATAAAGTAAATTTTCAGGCTCTAAAATCAGAGCATTTTCATTAAAATCTTTATTTATCTTAAAACGGAATTAAATCATGGAAGAAATTACAATAGATATACCCTCTGCTCTAAATGAACCTGTGCGGGAATACACTCCCGATTCACCAGAAAGTATCAGTCTTAAATCCAAATTAGCAGAAATGGAAAATGAGTTCTATGAAATCCCTATTATCATTGGCGGCAAAGAAATATTTACTGGCAATAAGGGACAATGCCGTAAACCTCATGACCATCAAGATATTCTGGCTGAATTCCATAAAGCCGGTGTGGAGGAAGTCCATCAAGCCATTGATACAGCTTTGGAAGCCTGGCATTCATGGTCCAACACTCCTCTGCAGGAGAGAACAATTATATTTCGCAGAGCTGCAGAATTATTAGCCGGTCCCTGGCGAGATACAATTAATGCAGCTACCATGCTCGGTCAGAGTAAAAATGTTTTCCAGGCTGAAATTGACGCTGCCTGTGAACTTATTGATTTTTTCAATTTTAACTGCCAGTTTGCTGAAGAAATTTGTAATAATCAGCCCCTTATTTCACCAGATGGAATGCATAACTCTTTGGAATATCGTGCATTAGAAGGATTTGTATTTGCTGTTTCCCCTTTTAATTTCACCTCAATTGCTGGCAATCTTCCTTCTGCCCCTGCTCTCATGGGCAATGTTGCACTTTGGAAGCCTGCATCATCATCCGTTTATTCAGGTTATTTTATAATGAAACTTCTCCAGGAAGCGGGATTACCAGATGGCGTGATAAACTTTCTCCCAGGGTCAGGCTCTGAAGTTGGAGACCCTGTAATTGAGAGCCCTCATTTGGCAGGAATTCATTTTACTGGTTCCACCGAAGTTTTCCAAGGAATGTGGAAAAAAATTGGAGATAAAATTTCAAAATACCATACCTATCCCCGTATCGTGGGTGAAACTGGTGGAAAGGATTTCATTCTTGCCCATGAATCTGCTGACGCATCTTCATTGGCAACTGCTATGTTGAGAGGAGCATTTGAATATCAGGGACAGAAATGCTCGGCTGCATCCCGCTGTTATATTCCAGAATCACTGTGGGATGACGTTAAAGATAAATATCTTTCTCAAGTTGCTGATATTAAAATGGGTGATGTGAATGATTTCTCAAATTTTATGAATGCTGTCATTGATAAAGCATCATTTGATAATATTTCCAGCTATATTGATTATGCAAAAAACTCACCGGATTCAGAAATAATCTCAGGAGGAGGGTATGATAAATCCAATGGGTATTTTGTAGAACCAACCACCATTCTTACTACCAATCCTCACTTTAAAACCATGGAAGAAGAAATTTTTGGTCCGGTACTGACAATTTATCTGTACAATGATTTTTGGGAGGATATCTGTGCAGTTGTGGATGGAACATCTCCTTATGCTCTTACAGGGGGTATATTCGCTCAAGATAAAAATGCTGTGGAATCAGGGAGAAAAATGCTTACCCATTCTGCTGGGAACTTCTATATAAATGATAAACCCACTGGCGCAGTAGTAGGTCAACAGCCTTTTGGAGGAAGCCGGGCATCGGGAACCAATGATAAGGCAGGATCGCCCATCAATCTTTACCGCTGGATTTCCCTGCGTACTGTTAAAGAGACTTTTGATCCCCCAACTGATTACCGATATCCATTTATGGGTGAAAAGTAGAATCTGCTTAAAATCGAACCCTGATTTCAGGTATTAATTTCTATAAATTTAATCGCTTTTTGAAAATATTTAATGGCTGATAGAAAAACAGTTATGATTGCGCTTGGTGGAAATGCATTATCGCCTAAATCTGAAGCTGGAACCATAACTCAACAGTTCAAGCATACAAAAAATAGCTTGAAAGGAGTAATGCATTTTGTTCGGGCTAATTATAATATTTGTATCACCCATGGAAATGGACCTCAAGTCGGGGCAGAATTATCCAGGAATGAAATTGCCGCTGAAAAAGTTCCACCGCTGCCTCTGGGGGTCTTGGTTGCGAATACTCAGGGCGCCATGGGATATATGATTCAGCAATCCCTTCAAAATGCTCTTTATAGTGAAGATTCAAGCCGGGAAGTTGTGTCTTTTATATCCCAAATGAAAGTAGATAGAAATGACCCAGCCATTGAAAATCCTTCAAAATTTATTGGTGTTTCTTATAATAATGAAAAAGCCCAAAAGTATAAATCTAAATATGGCTGGGAAATGAAAGAACAGGAACCGGGATTATGGAGACGGGTAGTACCCTCTCCTGCTCCGCTTTATATTTTTAATGGCAAGTCAATTAAACATTTGGTAGATTTTGGCACTATTGTAATTGCTGGCGGCGGCGGTGGAATTCCTGCCTATAATTTAGAGGATGGTTCGCTTGAAGGAGTAGACGGTGTCATCGATAAAGATATGACCGCAGCCCTTTTGGGAAGAATCATTAAAGCTCAGGAACTATTTATAATAACGGACGTGGATAATATCTATTTGAATTTCAAAACCGATTCCCAGGAAATTATTAGAGATACCACTGCCGATAAAATAAAAGGTTGGCTAGAAGATGGGCAGTTCTGGCGTGGAACCATGGAACCAAAAATAAAAGCTGCTCTTTACTTTTTAAACCATCACGGCAAGGAAGTAATTATTACATCCATTGAAAATATTGAAAAAGCCATCCAAAAAAGGGCTGGCACTCGAATACTGAAAAATTAATTGAGGATAATATGAAAATACACGAATATCAGGGCAAAGAACTCTTTCGGAATGCGGGAGTTCCAGTCCCAAATGGCTTTCCTGCATTTAGTTCGGAAGAAGCCATGGAAGCCTATAAAAAACTGGATGCTGATAAGGTTGTTGTAAAAGCACAAATTCATGCCGGCGGCAGAGGCAAAGGCGGCGGAGTTAAACTTGCCAATGGAGCTGAAGAAGTCCAAAAATATGCCAATGATATCTTCGGTATGAACCTCATTACCCATCAAACTGGCCCCGAGGGAAAATGCGTACAACGTCTTCTCATAGAAGAAGCATCAGATATTGCTCGGGAATTATATGCCGGCATTGTATTAGACAGAAGCAGCGGCAAATTTGTATTTATGGTTTCATCTGAAGGGGGGGTAGAAATTGAAAAAGTGGCAGCTGAAACTCCGGAAAAAATAATTAAGGAATGGATTGAGGCAAATCAGGATTTAAAGCAATTTCAGGCTCGTAAACTCGCCTTTGCACTTGGTCTATTCGGAGTACAAATAAAACATGCGGTGAAAACATTTTTATCTCTATGGAAAGTATTTAAAGCTTACGACTGTTCTCTAATGGAAATTAATCCCCTGGTGGTAACAAATTCGAATGAAGTTATAGCTTTAGATTCAAAAATTAATTTTGATGATAATGCTCTTTATCGTCATAAAGATATCCAGGAAATGCGTGATTTGTCTGAAGAAGAACCATCTGAGGTTGAGGCAGATTCTTTTAATCTGAATTATATAAAACTGGATGGAAATGTAGGGTGTATGGTAAACGGTGCGGGATTGGCTATGGGTACCATGGATATTATTAAATTATATGGTGGTGATCCTGCAAACTTTTTAGACGTGGGTGGTGTGGCAAATGCGGAAACTGTGGCGCATGGATTTAAAATTATTTTATCTGATCCAAATGTAAAAAGTATTCTCATTAATATTTTTGGGGGAATTGTTCGATGTGACCGTGTAGCTCAAGGTGTTATTGATGCGCTCACTCAGGTAGAAGTTACAATTCCAGTGGTAATCAGACTTGAAGGCACAAATGCCGTAGAAGCCAGAGAGCTATTGAAAAGTGCAGAACATGATTTTATTGTAGCAAACAGTTTAGCGGATGCCGCTGAGAAATCAGTAAAGGCAACAGGAGAGGAGAGTTAAATGAGTATATTAATCAATAATGACACCAAGTTAGTTGTTCAGGGAATTACCGGAAAGGAAGGCGCATTCCACACCCAGCAGATGGTGGAATACGGAACTCAAATTGTTGCCGGAGTTACACCTGGAAAAGGTGGACAAAAAGATGAGAATGGAATTCCTATTTTTAACACTGTGGCAAATGCAGTTACTGAAACCGGTGCAAATGGTTCCGTTATTTTTGTCCCTCCCCCATTTGCTTCTGATGCCTGCCTCGAAGCCATTGATGCGGGAGTTGACCTCATTGTCTGTATTACAGAAGGCATCCCCACAATGGATATGGTTCCGGTGAAAGATGCATTAGATAATTCACACACACGAATGATTGGTCCAAATTGCCCCGGAATTATCACCCCTGGTGAATCCAAAATTGGTATTATGCCCGGTTTTATTCATAAACCTCATGGAAATGTAGGTGTAATTTCTCGATCTGGAACTCTCACTTATGAAGCAGTTCACCAATTAACCGAACAGGGAATTGGACAATCAACCTGTATTGGAATTGGCGGCGATCCCATAATTGGAACTACTTTTATTGATTTGCTTTCTTTATTCAAAGATGACACGCAAACGGAGGGAGTAGTAATGATCGGTGAAATTGGCGGAAGTGCAGAAGAAGAAGCAGCTCAATGGATGCAAAATAATAATTTCGATAAATCAGTGGTGGCATTTATTGCAGGACAAACAGCACCTCCAGGACGCCGCATGGGTCATGCAGGGGCAATAATTGCTGGCGGAAAAGGAACCGCTGCAGATAAAATGGAATCCCTGAGGAATGCAGGAATTACAGTTTGCGATAGTCCTGCTGAAATTGGAAAAACCATGGCAAACTCATTACAATCAAAAATGACTGTATAATAAAGGAAAGGGAAACATGTCTAACTTAACATTCGCAATAATTAAACCAGATGCAGTAAAAAATGGAAATACAGGGAAAATATATGACAGAATTATTTCCGCGGGATTCAAAATATTAGGCGCAAAACTAATTAGAATGACACTTGCTCAGGCACAAGGATTCTATGCCATCCATGAGGGAAAACCATTTTACAGTGAATTAACTGAATTTATGTCTTCCAGACAATCAATGGTTTTGGCATTAGAAAAGGATAATGCAGTTTTAGCATGGCGGGAAACTATTGGTGCAACCAATCCTGAAGAAGCTGCTGATGGTACCATTCGTCGTGATTTTGCAACCAGCATTGGAGAGAATGCTGTGCATGGATCTGATTCAGATGAAAATGCCAAAAAAGAAATAGGATTTTTCTTTTCAGAGTCTGAACTTATTACCAATCAATAAGGTTAATATTTGTGCAAAAACTAATTTACTTTGCAATTCTACTTGTATTCACAGCTTGTGGATCAACCCCTGATTATCAGGAAGTAATGGTTAACAAAACTGTAAAGGTATTTTCACAGGATTACCATGACGATGCTGAAAACTATACCTTTAAATGGGAACCTCCAGTGGGTCCTTCCAAAATTGCAGTACCGTTTGATTTAAAAAGTGACATGCTAATTTTTTCACCAGAATTAGAAGGGAATTACCAAATCCACCTCTCCATTACAGATATTTCAGACGATGTTGTTGCGGAGGAAATGTTTTTTTATCGTGCAATTCCTGAAACGTTAGAAGTTGCTATTGCCAAACCAAGTGCTGAAATGGAAACTGCTATTCCAACTTCAACCGTTAAGAAACCGAAGAAAAATAAAAAAATAAAAAAAGGGAAAAAGACTCATTCAACTACACATAAAAAACAAAATGAAAGTTCAAAGAACACCAAAAATCTACATTATACAATTCAGGTTGCAGCCTGGCCTTCTTTAGAACATGCCCGTATGGATCAGCTTAAACTGATTGAAGAAGGTATGGATGCCTATATCCAACGTCATTACAGAAATGAAAAAGATGAGGTCTGGTATCGTGTTAGAATTGGTAATTTTAATAGTAAGGAAAAGGCCCTGGCAGTTCAAAAGCAAATAGAATCAATCACTCACGCAAAAACCTGGCTGGATGTATTGCCAACAGAATAGAAATAGTAATGGACTTTTTCTTGTTCACATTACATTTAAACCCCTAAATTTCTTAGCTGTGTTAGTTTGCAAATAACTTAATTTAGAAGGATTTTTTAATATGGCATTACCAAAAGGAAAACATTCAAAAGCGCGCAGTCGAAAGCGTAGAACAAACTGGAATTGTGCTACCCCTCAAGTGGGCGTATGTGCACAATGCAGTCAACCAAAATTACCCTACAGAGCATGTCCAAACTGTGGGTATTATAAAGGACGACCCGTCATTTCAACTCAGGCAAGTTAAGCCTATCCGCTTATGAAAATAGCATTAGATGTTCTCGGAGGAGATAATGCACCCCTATCAAATATAAAGGGTGCTTTCGCCTACTTAGACCAATGTGGCAAGTCTGCTGCAGAAATCATACTTCTTGGCGATAAATCTCAAATAGAATCTGCTATAAAAGATCTCTCCAGAAATGTATCTGAAGTTTCCATTATCCATACAAGTGAAGTAGTTGGGATGAATGAACGTGCATCCCGAATATTTAGAGAAAAACCAGACTCCTCACTGGTGAAATCTATACAACTTGTTAAGGATGGCGAAGCTCAGGCTGCAGTTAGTGCTGGAAACACAGGTGCATTATTAACATCTTCTTTATTTCTAATTGGAAAGATTCCTGGAATTCGAAGACCGGCATTTGCTCCTTTTATTCCAACCAATAATGGTGGATTTATCTTATGTGATGCAGGTGCCAATGCTGATACAAAACCACAACATTTGGTGCAATTTGCTCTTATGGCAAGTGCCTATATTGAACATCTGGAAAATAGACCAAACCCTAAGGTGGCATTGCTGAATATCGGTCGGGAAGAAAACAAGGGTAATGAACTCACAACTAATGCATATCCCATGTTAAAAAAACATGTACGGAATTTTATCGGAAATATTGAATCCAGATATATTTTAGATGGTGAGGCTGATGTGGTAATTTGTGATGGATTTACAGGTAATATTGTACTGAAATTAACTGAAGGGGTCATTGCCCATCTTTTGGATTGGATTCAGGAACGTATTAAGGCACATTCTGCAGACAAGGATTCAGCTTCAATCTTTACCCCTGTTTTAAAAGATATTACAAATACTTTAGACCATGAGGAACATGGAGCGACACCCTTACTTGGGATCAACGGTGTAGTAATGAAATGCCATGGATCATCCACAGAAAGAGGAATAAAAAACTCATTAATAGCTGCACAAAAAGCTTTGGAAGAATACCTGATTGATGGGATTGCTGAACGACTTTCCAGTCACAGCGATATATTTGAAGAAAACAATAAATTAAGTGAAACGAACCCAGTATAAGGCTAATATAACAGGGGTAGGGAAATACCTTCCAAAAAAGGTATTAACCAACCATGATATGGAGAAGCTTGTTGACACGAATGATGAGTGGATTCAATCCCGTACGGGCATACGTGAAAGGCGAATGGTACAAAATGGGGAAGCTACGGTTGAAATGTCCACCAATGCTGTTCGTAATCTAATGAATAGACATAATGTCTCTCCGAAAGAAATTGATGCTATAATTGTTGCCACGGTTACACCCGATATGATACTTCCCTGTTCCGCTGCCTTGATTCAAAAAAATATTAATGCCGTGAATGCATGGGGATATGATTTATCAGCCGCTTGCTCAGGATTTTTATTTGGATTGGAATCGGGTGCTGCTTTAATTGAGTCTGGAAGATGTAAGAAAGTAATCGTCGTAGGTGCTGATACCATGAGTTCAATCCTGAATTATGAAGATCGCAACACCTGCATACTCTTTGGAGATGGCGCCGGGGCTGCACTTCTGGAACCATCAGAAAAATTTGGTATTATTGATTCAGAATTAAGAATTGACGGCACAGGCGGTGAATTTTTGAAAGTAGCTGGAGGCGGAAGCCTACATCCAGCCAGCCATGACACTATTGATAATAAACAGCACTTTGTAAAACAAGATGGGAAAACTGTATTTAAATTCGCTGTGAGGGGCATGGCAGATATTTCTTACGAAGTTGCAAAACGGAATAATCTTACAGGTGATGACATATCCCTATTTATTCCCCATCAGGCAAATAAACGGATTATTGATGCCACAGCAAAAAGATTGGGATTGAATGAATCTCAGGTTATGATAAATATTGACACATATGCTAATACCACTGGAGCGACAATACCAATTTGCATTGCAGAGGCTTTTGAAAATAATTTATTGAAACAAGGCGACAATGTAATATTATCCACGTTTGGCGCAGGGTTTTCCTGGGGTGCAATGTATTTAAAATGGGGGATGAATGCACATGCATAATGCTTTTCTTTTTCCCGGTCAAGGCTCCCAATATGTTGGAATGGGTGAAGATTTCTACACCCATTCAGAATACGCTCAGGAAACATATATTATTGCTTCTGAAATTCTTGGATTTAATCTGCAGGAAATATCATTTAATGGTCCTGATGATACCTTAAAAGAAACACAATATACACAGCCTGCCATTTTTGTACACTCCATAATTATGGATAAATTTTTAAAAGAAAAAGATCTTAAGCCTGATGCGGTAGCAGGGCATAGCTTGGGAGAATTTACTGCCTTAGTTTCTGCAGATGTACTATCCTTTGAAAATGCATTGGAAATTGTAAAAGTCCGCTCTTCCGAAATGGCTAACGCTGGCAAAAATACCCCTGGAACTATGGCTGCAATATTAGGTGCTGACGATGATCAATTAACAATTATTTGTAAACAAGAAGGAATTGTAGTACCTGCCAATATTAATGCGCCTGGACAAGTAGTAATTTCTGGCGAAATAAAAGCAATTGAAAATGCCATTATTACTGCCAAAGAAATTGGAATTAGAAGAGCATTGCCTTTAAATGTATCAGGAGCATTTCATTCCCCCTTAATGACCCCTGCCCGCCAACCATTAAAAGAATTGATGGATTCTATAAAATTTAATGATGCTAAAATTCCTGTTTTTCAAAATGTATCTGCTTCTCCCATTACAAATGCTGCTGCTATACGTGATAATATCTTAAACCAATTGGAAAATCCCGTATTATGGTGTGACACAATTTTGAACCTGAAACAAATGGGGATAACAGATTTTTATGAGGTGGGTCCTGGTAAAGTACTAAAAGGATTAAATAGACGAATTTTCCCTGAATCAACCACATTTACCTGTGATAAATTGGAGCATTTGGATGCTTGTGAAGTCCTGTAATTTAACTAACAAAGTCGCAATTGTAACTGGTGCGTCCAGAGGTATTGGAGAAGCGATTGCAAAACAATTATCAAGTTGCGGAGCTAAAATAATTTTAATTGCAAGAAATGCTGAACAATTAGTCGAAGTAAAAGAGACAATAATTTCAAAAGGTGGAATTGCTGAATCGATGGCTGGTGATGTATCTAATTTAAATTCATTTTCAGAAATAGTTTCCAACACAATTGATAAATGGGATCGGGTAGATATTTTGGTAAATAATGCTGGAGTTGCCCGTGATAATATCATTATGAGAATGAAAGAAGATGACTGGGACAGTGTGATGAATATAAATCTGAAAGGCTGTTTTAATGGGATTAAATCAGTTACACGCCCAATGATAAAAAATAAAGTTGGCAGAATAATTAATATTACTTCAGTTATTGGTCAAATTGGCAATGCTGGCCAGTGTAATTATGCAGCATCAAAAGCTGGTATATTGGGATTGACGAAATCAATTGCAAAAGAATTGGGATCACGAAATATTACAGTTAATGCAGTTGCCCCTGGTTACATCACAACTGATATGACCAATGAACTGAAAGATGAAGTAAAAGAGCAAATGAAATCCTCCATTCCCCTTGGAAGGCTTGGTACTCCGGCTGATGTAGCAAACTTAGTTTGCTTTCTCGCATCAGATGAAGCGGGATATATTACAGGTCAAACCTTTAATGTGGATGGTGGAATGGTAATGATATAATAAAAAGGAGATAGTATAGCATGTCTGAACAATACGATAAAGTAAAAGAAATAATCATCGACAAATTAGGTGTGGAAGATGGCAAAATCACAATGGAAGCAAAATTTATTGATGATCTTGGCGCTGATTCCCTAGATACTGTTGAACTCATCATGCAATTTGAAGAAGAGTTTGGTATTGAAATTCCTGATGAGGATGCAGAGGGATTACTTTCTGTCGGTGAAGCAGTTGATTATATTTCGACTAAGCTGAATTAAATAAATAAATGTCCAGGCAAGTGGTAATAACGGGAACAGGTGTTCTGTCCCCGATTGGTAATTCTACCCAAAAATTCTTAAATGGATTAAAAAGTGGAGCCAACGGTATTGGCTCCATATCCTTATTTGATTCAAGCGATTTCAGTGTTCATATTGCAGGTGAACTCAAAATTACTATGGAAGATCATTTTGAAAAGCGTGATCTAAACCGGATGGACCGATTTACAGCTATGGCATTGATAGCCAGTACTGAAGCAGTTGATCAGGCTAAAATTGATGATGATAAACTGGATAAAAATCGAATTGGGGTCATAATTGGTTCGGGGATCGGAGGGTTAAATACTTTCGAAGACCAGCACAAAAAGCTACTCAATTCCCCCAGGAGAGTCAGTCCATTTTTTATTCCATCAATGATTTCTGATATTGCTTCCGGACAAGTATCTATTAAGTATGGCTTCAAGGGACC
>CAZGBZ010000031.1:0-14136 GCA_964524135.1 uncultured bacterium | reverse complement strand
GGATTGGGAACAAATATATCAATAAGGAATCGACTTTTTGCATGCATATGTTGTTTTACGCAGGTAAAAAAGAAACGAGCATCTTCATCCTTTAAAAGATGCAAAAATGAATTAAAGCCAATAAAAATTAAATCAAAAGTTTTATTTAATTGAAAGTCCCGCATATCTCCTGTAATGATAGTGGGAGTATTACTAAAATGACTTAATTTTTTTCTAGCCAAAGCAGCAAAATCAGATGATAACTCTAAGCCCGTATATTCTGCGCCTTCACGAATAAGACAATTGGCCAACCGTCCTGTTCCAGAGGCAAGCTCCAAAACGGAATTTCCAGAAATTCCAGAAAAAATATTATTCCAGAAATCAAAATCATTTTTTTTCCACCAATGTATATCATCATAACGAACTGCATCATTATAAATAGTGTTATTAGAATTGAGGCTTTTTTTCAGGGAAGGGACTCTAAAGTGAAAATTTTTTTATGGAATCTTTCAGGAGTTGCTGAATATCGTTTTTTTCCTTTGCGATTCGATCACTATCCCGCCCCTTTGATTTTAACACATCTAAAACCGCAAGTGCCTGATGATAATGCTTCTGTGATTTCAACACTTGTACCATTGTAAAGGTAGCCATGGATTCGACAATGTCATAGCGTTCTTCGACTACCGATTCAGTAGTTTTTACTGGAGCAGAGTTAGGGGAATTATTTTCAGCTGTGCTTGCTGTATCAGGGGCTGTAATTGCAGATGAGTCCGCAGACTCTAATGTATTAATTTCATTGAGCCATTGAATACATTCGTTGTCATAAGGCAAAAACTGTAATAGACGGCTTATATAAAGCTCAACGGTTTTGGGACTTCGCTCTAATTGAATTTCGATGCTAATTAATAAGCGGAGAGCATTAAAATGTGATGGATTTTCATCCACAACCTGTTTCAGCCATTTTTCTGCAAGTGTTAATTTATTTTCGGCGACAGCCACCTTTCCTAAAATATATTTTCCATCAACATTTGTAAAATCATGTTCTAAACCCACTTCACAGACCCTTTTGGCTCGAGCCAAATCTCCCTCAATTAAATATATATCTGCCAAAATTGGATAGATAGGGGTGGCAAAATCTTCAGCAAATTTTGTTTCCAGTAATTTTTTATCAGTTAAGTCTATCATGAAAATTTTTTAGAGTGGAATATTACCATGCTTCTTTTTTGGATTACTATCAACTTTTGTTTCAAGCAATTTTAATCCGGTCATCAATCTGGAGCGGGTTTCATGTGGCTTAATAACATCATCTATATACCCTCTTTCAGCAGCCACGTATGGATTTGCAAATTTTTTCTTATATTCTTTAATTAGTTTTTCTGTTTCTTTATGAGAATCTTTTGCTTTTGCAATTTGTGTTTTGAATATTATTTCAACAGCACCCTTTGGACCCATCACCGCAATTTCTGCGCTTGGCCATGCAAAATTTAAATCTCCCCGAATATGTTTAGACGACATAACATCATAGGCGCCGCCATACGCTTTTCGTGTAATTACGGTGAGTTTTGGCACGGTAGCCTCAGCAAATGCATAGAGCAGCTTAGCACCATTTTTAATAATACCACGCCACTCTTGGTCAGTTCCTGGAAGAAATCCAGGAACATCTTCAAAGGTAATAATGGGTATATTGAATGCATCGCAAAATCGTACAAATCGAGCCCCTTTTACAGAAGAATCAATATCCAATACACCTGCTAAATGAGCCGGTTGATTTGCAACTATTCCTACGGATTTTCCGCCAATTCGTGCAAAACCAACGATGATATTTTTTGCAAATTCTGAGTGGACTTCAAACAAGCTGTCTTTATCTACAACAATATTAATAATATTATGCATATCATAGGGTTTATTAGGATTTTCCGGCACAAGACTATTTAATTTCAACTGAGATTTTATAGTGGAGTCTACATATTCGCAATTAGGCGGTTCATCCAAATTATTAAGGGGAAGGTAAGACAAAAGTTTTCGCATGTTTTGAAGCACCTCCACCTCGTTTTCAAAAGCAAAATGTGCAACGCCAGATTTAGATGAATGGGTTTCAGCGCCGCCTAAATTCTCCATACTGACCTCTTCATGGGTGACAGTTTTAACAACATTGGGCCCAGTTACAAACATATGACTGGTATTTTTTGCCATAAATACAAAATCTGTAATTGCCGGTGAATAAACAGCCCCTCCAGCACAGGGGCCGAGAATGGCGGATATTTGAGGCACAACTCCAGAAGCCAGCGTGTTCTTAAGGAAAATATCAGCATATCCACCCAAACTTACCACCCCTTCTTGAATTCGGGCACCACCGGAATCATTTAATCCAATTATGGGTATACCCATTTTAAGAGCCATATCCATAACTTTGCAAATTTTCTCTGCAAATGCTTCAGACAGGGAGCCTCCGAATACGGTAAAGTCCTGGGAAAACACAATCACCTGTCTGCTGTCAATAGTACCGTATCCCGTTATGACCCCGTCAGTAAGAATACGATTTTCTTCCATGCCAAAATCATTAGACCGATGTTGAACAAACATGTCCAACTCGGTGAAACTACCCTTGTCTAATAAAATATCAAGCCGTTCACGGGCAGTAAGTTTGCCTTTATCATGCTGTTTTTGAATGCGCTCAGCGCCACCGCCTATTTGGGCTTTAGCCCGCATATCCTCTAAATGCTTAATTGCGGTTGTCATTTACCCAATTTTCAATATATTCTATGGTTGAATCAACGGTAGTGCCGGGACCAAACATTTTGCCAATCCCTAAATCTGAAAGTGACTGCATATCCTCTTTGGGAATAATCCCCCCTCCCGTGAGGAGCACATTTGTCAGACCCTCGTCATCCATGAGTTTTTTAACTTTGGTAAAAATTGTCATGTGGGCACCGCTTAATACAGAAAGTGCGACGACATCAGCATCTTCCTGCACTGCTGCGCTCACAATCATTTCAGGAGTCTGCCGTAAACCTAAATAAATTACTTCCATTCCGGCATCTCTATAGGCGCGAGCCAATATTTTAATACCTCGGTCATGACCATCCAGACCAGGTTTTGCCATAATTATTCGTATTTTCTTTTTCATAATACTCCCATTTGAAATCTGGGAAATTTACACTACAACCTGCATTTACAAGTATGACACAATTTAGTTTGTATGTCCACTTTCTAATATGATGGTAACAGGACCATCGTTCACCAGGGACACATCCATCATTGTGCCAAACTCACCAGTCTGAACCGGAACCCCATTAGATTTTAATTGTTCACAATATTGTTGATACATTTGGTTTGCCTCTTCGGGGGAGGCTGCATAAATAAAACTGGGCCGCCTGCCCCTGCTGGTATCAGCACAGAGGGTAAATTGACTTACAACTAACGCCTCTCCGCCAACATCCTGAATGGATAAATTCATATTATTGTTGTCATCTTTAAAAATTCGCAGCCCTACTGTTTTCTTCACCAAATAATTGAGAGCATCTTCTCCATCACCCCGCTCAACACCCAATAGAATAAGAAATCCAGTAGCAATTTTGCCAATTATTTTACCATCTACTGCAACTGAGGCAGAGGTCACTCGTTGAATTACAGCTTTCAAGTAATATCTAAGGGGCTATTGATGAAAATAGGTGCAAAATTTGAATTATAAAATTTGAAATTATTATTCTTTCCCCCTACTCCTAACCTCTTACTCCTAAAGCTCAACTAATCCACACATGTTTGTCACCAAACACTTCTCGAAGTTGATGAATATATTCTTTGGATGCATTTACTCCAATTTTAGCAGCTCGGATTCGTTGAATAGCATTATTCTCAGATCTCAGGTGAATAATAAGTCCGCAGCGTCCCTTATTTTTGTCCGAAAAATCTTTTAACTGACTCAATAGTAATTCATCATTTTGGCCAGAATCTAATAAGATATTAATATTATGACTGAGTTTTTCTCTGGTTTTTGCAAGAGGGAATACATCCTTTGCAATCATTTTAAGCGCACCACTTTCATCATCCCTGTTAGATGGTGACCCCTTTATAAAAATGCAGTTATCATCTGTTAGCAATTCTTTTGTTTTTTCATAGACATCATTAAAAACAAAGATGTCGGCTTTTCCCATAGAGCCATTGAGTTCCACAATTGCCCAGGGACGGTTTTTCTTATCATAACGAGTGTTAACATTTCGGATAATACCCCCAATACGAATATCATCTGGTTTCTTTTCGGGTATATTGCCGAGATTGACAGTGGAGAATTCACTAATATCCTCCAGATATTTTTCCAGGGGATCACCAGAAAGGTAGAAGCCAATAATTTCTTTTTCACGGCGGAGGCATTCTTCGGTGGTCCACTCATCAACATCCGGAAGAGCCGGCTCTGCAATGGCTGCAACATCAGTGTTGCCACCAAAGAGACTTTCCTGGGAGGAGGCGGCCTCTTCGCTCATTTTCTGACCCCAGCGCAGGGCGTCATCAATTATAGCAAATTGCTGGGCACGGTGACCCTTTAAATTATCGCAAGCCCCTGCCTGCACCAGGCTTTCGAGAGCTTTTCTATTGATAACATTAGCCTCAATTCTTGCCAAGTCAAAAATGGTTTTAAATTCGCCATTGGCAAGGCGGTGCTCTGCAATTGCGGATGATGCTTTTGCTCCATGATTTTTAATTGCCGATAAGCCATAGGCAATACAGGTATCGGTTAAAGCTCTAAAGTCTTCTAAGGATGTATTCACATCCGGCGGAAGAATTTCAATCCCCATTTTCTTGGCTGAATCCAATAACTTCACCACCTTATCCGTATCACCCATTTCAGAGGATAAATTTGCAGCCATAAATTCAGCAGGATAATGGGTTTTCAGCCAGGCTGTCTGGTATGCCACAAGGGCATAAGCGGTGGAATGACTTTTATTAAATCCATATTTCGCAAATTTTTCCAGAAGATCAAAAATTTCTACTGACAGTTTTTTATCAATGTTCTTTTTAACAGCGCCATCCACAAAATCAACTTTAAATCCTGCCATTAACGCTTTTTTCTTTTTTCCCATTGCACGACGAAGCATATCACCCTGTGCCAAGGTGAAATCACCTATAATTTGGCTGATCTGCATTACTTGTTCCTGATAGACAATTATTCCATATGTCTCTCTTAATACAGGCTCAAGGGTGGGGTGGATATAATCAATTTTTGATGATCCGTTCTTTCGGGCAATAAATTCGGGGATATTCGCCATAGGTCCCGGGCGGTAAAGGGCGTTCATTGCTATAAGGTCACCAATACAATTGGGCTTCAATTGCTGGAGGTATTCCCGCATTCCATCGGATTCAAACTGAAAGATTCCCGTTGTACGGGCTTTAGCAAATAATTCGAACACTTTTTCATCTACCAAATCAATTTTGGCAATATCTACTTTTTCACTATGATTTTTCTCAATCATGAGTACGGCTTTATTGATAACGGTGAGATTTCTCAGACCGAGAAAATCCATTTTCAACAGACCCAAATCTTCAAGGGCTGTCATCTCTGTTTGGGTGGTTATATCCCCTGTACTTGGACTTTTAAATAAAGGGACATAATCCGTTAATGGTCCTGGAGCAATAACCACTCCTGCTGCATGGGTGGAGGCATGGCGATGCATTCCTTCCAAAACCTTTGAAAAGTCCATGAGCTCTTTATGTGTTTCATCAATAGCAGGTATTTTCTTTAAATCGGGATTCATTTTTTCTGCTTTATCAAGGGTCATTTTCATCTCGTTGGGAACCATTTTTGCTATGCGATCCACTTCGCCATAGCTCAAGCCCAATACTCGTCCCACATCTCTTAAGACGGACTTTGCTTTCATGGTGCCGAAAGTTATTATTTGAGCCACAGAATCATAGCCATAACGCTCTTTAATATAACTGATAACCTTTTCCCGACCCTCAATACAGAAATCAATATCGATATCGGGCATGCTAATACGTTCAGGATTTAAAAACCGTTCAAACAGCAGGTTATATTTTATTGGATCTACATCAGTAATGCCGGTGCAGTAAGCGACAATTGATCCTGCAGCGCTACCCCGTCCGGGCCCCACCGGTATGTGATTGTCCCGAGCGTATTTTACAAAATCCTGAGTAATTAGAAAATATCCTGCAAAGCCCATTTTTTTGATGACATTCAATTCAAAATCAAGGCGTTGTTGAATTTCGACAGAAACGGTTCCATAGCGTTCTTTCAGCCCCGCTTCACAGAGGGTACGTAGAAAGGCATCACCATCACCAGCGCCATTTTCGCCTGGAATGGGAAAGGTAGGCAGGTGGTATTCCCCCATGGGTATTTCCAAATCACAACTCTCTGCTATACGAATTGTATTTTCAAGCGCTTGGGGAACATCTTTAAAAAGAGCAAACATCTCATCGGTAGATTTAATATAAAATTGCTGAGGTTCATATCGCACCCGATTGGGATCACTTCGATTTTTATCTGTGCCCAAGCAAAATAAGACATCGTGGGCTTCCCAATGCTCCTTCAAAGCATAATGGCAGTCATTAGTAGCCACCAGGGGAATATTCAAATCTTCTGATAATCGTTGTAAAATGGAATGTGAGGCATATTCCTCTGCAATTTGGTGATTTTGAATTTCTAAATAAAACCTGCCGGGGAAAATTTCAGCAAATTCAAGGGCAGCCTTTTTGGCATTTTCGTAATTATCCTGGGCGGCGAATTGATTAATTTCACCAGCCAGGCAGCCGGAAGTACAAATGAGTCCCTCATTATATTTGCGCAGAAGATCTTTATCTACCCGTGGTCGATAATAAAATCCCTCTAAATATCCAATGGAAACCAGCTTCATGAGATTTTTGTACCCAATTTCATTCTGCACCAAAAGGACCAAATGATTATAGCCCCATTTTTTACCGGAAGACGTAACAATTTGTTTTTTATCGGTGTGATTGCCAACGGAGACATAAATTTCACAGCCCAATATTGGTTTGATGCCTTTTTCCCTGGCAGCCTTATAAAAAGGAATCATGGAAAACAAATTACCGTGTTCAGTAAGGGCAATGCTGTCCATTCCCAGATCGCCCACCCGATCACAGAGCATCTGAACGGACTGAGCGCCGTCCTGCAAAGAGAAATCGGAATGGTTATGTAAATGTACGAAATCGGCCATTAATAAATTGAATTATGTTTGAATTTTATCCGCGAAAGGAGGGATCAATTTAGTAATGATTAATTGTTAGTTGGTAGTTGTTAGTTGGGAATTTTGGGGCAAGTTAAATCCTCAAGGTTGCTCCGTGTAAATCAGATGTAACCTTGAGGGTTGGATATTACTGATTGTTGGAAATATTCATGATGAATGAATTTATTGTATTCAGCCCCTCCGGGGTTGGGTGTTTATTTAATTTTTTTACTATTAATATTTAACTCCTTCGGACGGAGTTTATAATAGCATTTAATTAAAATTTTGACATCACATTTTGTGATTTCATATTTTAAAATAAAGATTCAGCAATTTGGAAGTGTCGCTGTACAACCCAGCCATACTATTTGAAATTTCGGTTGGGTGGTAGGCATCTTATTCGTCTGACGGATAAGAAAAAATTATGGATTTGCCATCCGATATTGAATGTATTCCTGCCACAGAGCATCTAAATCTTTGCCGGTATTTTGAAAAAACAAGGTTTGTTCATAAACGCCGTTTTTCATGGCAGTATTCAGAATTTTTATAAAATCTTCATTTTTATAATTAGTGATCCATAAAAAGAATCCCCCGGTAATTCTATAAGCAGCTTCATACCCCTTTTCCTCTTCGCCAATTGGAAACCAGTCCAAAGGCTTCTTTTCATACGAATGCCAGCGGATATAATCGGCAATACCTTCTGTAACCCAGCCCGGTTCAAACTCAGGGTACAGTTGAACCACATGGACGGCTTCATGGACGATCAATCCAATATCCTCAGGGTATTTTTCTATCCAATGTGAGGATACGGTAATGGCATTGCTGTCAGCATAGGCAATTCCCTCATCAGATTTTTGAATGGTCAAATCAATATTGTGAGGGTAATCCCCAACATCCAAAATTCGGGCAATGCGAGGGGACCAGATTGTAATTAAATTCTTAGCCTGAATACCCCAATCTTCAAGTTTGGGAACCTGGCTCACATTTAAGTTCACAGATACTGGTTCATAAGGTTTATGGCAGGAGATGAAAATTGTTAGTAGAATGTAAACATATTTATTCATTTGATGATTTTTGGCTCCAGTTTATAAAATAGTTAATGTAGAATCTATTGAAATTAATAAATAATAGTAATTAGCTCTCCTGCTTAAATTTTGCTTTTTTCTTAGCCCAATCCAATAATTTTTTTGCCGGAGGAAAGTAGTTACTCAAAATTATGAGCCCCGGGATTCCGAACATCCAGCCCTGGAAGATGGGGATGAGTCCGCCGATTAGCCCAATGATAACCAGCAGGATGCCTAAGGATATTTTGAAGGTGTGTTTGATCAAGGGGTGTCAATTACTTTTTTCGGGGATGAGGGGATGGGGGATAGAAGTAAGAGTTGATTTGATTTGAATTTTAGAGAGTTCACTAATATGCTCCTGAGTTGACCCACAACAGGCACCTATAGTGGAGGCTCCCATTTCAACTACTTTTTCCATGAGGGCAGTAAATTTTTCCATGGACTCATACTCAAAAATTTGCCCATCAGGAGAAGGTTCACCAAGCCCCGTATTGGGATAAATGCCCCATTTTTCGGTCCAATTTTCAGCCAAGCAAACCATGGCGTTTTCCGTTCGCTTTAAGGGATTACAGTTAAGCAGCACCATTTTGACAGAATAGTCCTGTAGCAAAGTTAGAGCATCTATTAGTAATTCTCCACATAACAGATGTTCATCATCTTTTAGAACAAAACTCACCCAAATGGGTAAATTGAAATTTTGTAATGCTATTAATCCCGCTTCAGTTTCGGCAAGACTGTTCATAGTTTCAAGAAGAAGTAAATCAACTCCTGCCTCAGACAACCATTCACCCAATTGACGAAATTCTGTAATAGCTTTATCTTTCCCTGGAAACAATTCTGGGGAATAACAATCTTCCAATGGAGCAATTGAACCCAACACTTTTACAGAATCATCGGCAGCTTCTTTCGCAATTTCCACTGCCCTATTTAATGACTTCTTTGCCAGAGATTCTGCTTCCTGATTTCTGCCTCCTGTCTCCTCACCCCTAACTTCTAATTTTCTATATGCCCTCGGTGTCGTCCTAAAAGTATTTGCCGTAATATAATCAGCGCCAGAATTTACATATTCTTTATGGATTTCCAATACCAATTTTGGATGCGTTAAATTAGCATCTGCTGACCAGATATGCTGCCGTAATGCTATTCCCCTGCGGATGAGCTCTGAACCCATGGCACCATCCAGAATTTTGAAAGCGGACATTAGCGCTGAAGTTTTTTAAGTCCAATTGTTTGAACATAAATAGCACCCATGAGAATCAGGAGTATCATTTTCTGAGATACCACCTGCATTGTGAGTGCAAATTGGTTCACCTTTGGATCGGGACCTAATTCAGAAATGAAAATATAAAGCAAAATTGAAAAGGTAAACATAAGATATCCCATTGCGTATTTATTTTCAAAATGAGAATGGCGGTAAATCACCAGAGAATAACAGAGAGACGCCACAAAAAAGAATCGGAACAGCCAGGTGGCGCAGACTATATGCAGTTCCAGATAAAGATCAGCAGGTGTAAGTCCAACCCCTGCCAGCGAAAGCCCACCCAGTACTCCAAATAAACTGCCAATAAGAGCCAGTGTTCGCTGATTGTCTGCAGCAAAAACCTTACGCACATGGAGGTAAAAATTGGCAAAAACCATTCCAGAAAAGATTAGGGCCATATTGAATAGCTGTGCCGATAAAAAATTAACTTCCCCTGAAAAACTTATGGTTCGCCCTAAATCGCTGAGAAAATTCCGTGTAAAAGAATAACCTACAGTGGAATGGTCCAAATATGTCCCACCGGGATAGATCAACATGGCAATAATATTTAAAATGATAAATATTCCCAATACTAAACGTGGCATTTGAATCAGCCAGATATTTCCTTCAATATTTTTCATAATTCTGATTCCTTACGTAGATATCCAATTATAAACCATTTATTTAAAGAAACCGTTAAAACGGTTTTCATTATTTCTTTGTGTTTAACTCACGACTTAAGTCGTGGGTTGCAAAATATATTCAATCGTTTTAACCATTTTAATGGTTTATCAAAGGATTCTACAATATATAAAAGTGGATATTAAATCATTAAATTGGTTTGATAATTTACTTTTACACTTCACTATAGAAATATGATTTAATTTATCCCTGAGACATGACACAACATTTTACCAAACTCACTTTAATAATTGCCGGAATTGGCATCTTCACGGAATTCAATTTAAATTCTGCTGAAAAGGCTTCAGAGAATTCTAAATCATTTTATGCCTTAAGCGCTGAGAATATAAATGGTGAAATTATCAGCATGAGTGCCTATACAGGTAAAAAAGTGCTCATAGTGAATGTAGCCTCTCAATGCGGATATACTCCCCAATATGAAGGACTGCAGACATTATACGAAACTTATTCAGACAGCCTGGTAGTTTTGGGCTTTCCCTCTAATGATTTTATGTGGCAGGAGCCGGGAAGCAATTCTGAAATAAAGAAATTCTGTCAGCGCACCTATGGAGTAACCTTTCCCATGTATTCTAAAATTCATGTAAAGGGCAGAAAACAGCACCCCATTTATGAATGGCTATCTGACAGCACATTAAATGGCTGGAACCATGTAAACCCTTCCTGGAATTTCAATAAATACCTGTTAGACAAGAAAGGAAACTTAGTTGAATGGTTTGGTGCAGATGTGGAACCGCTGGATACCCTGATAACTCGGAATTTATTATCTAAAAATCCTAACTTAATAC
Source organism: uncultured bacterium (assembly GCA_964524135.1). Classification (GTDB taxonomy): domain Bacteria; phylum Fidelibacterota; class Marinisomatia; order SCGC-AAA003-L08; family D37C17; genus D37C17. The sequence continues at coordinate 3,170 of CAZGBZ010000031.1, read as the reverse complement.
CTGAATAAAACTAATTTAAAGCAAACTCTTCAAACTCAGTTTTACAAGGCTGGCCGTTCGACACCCACATTTTTCTCTCTTCTAAGTCCATTATCATGGCTGTTTTGGTGATTGTATGTTGTGATTCAGGAAGGGTATCATCCCGATGGCGGCAGAGGGATTGAGGCTCATGCTCATGATCTTTCAGAATTTCCTGCATCTTTTCTATATTTAAGGGTTTTTGCTCATTTAGTAATGCTTCCATTTGGTCATGGCGAAATTCTGTTAAATGTCTGCGAGGGTTTTCAGGTTCTTCAACACCAGTTTCTTTGGGATCAACCAAGTGATTGGCATGGGCTAACACACCATTTATAGGGTCTATGAGACGCAGACTGTCCGGAGCTAATTCAATATCTACTGCTTGATTAGGTGCATGCCCCAAAATGAAATTAGCTGTACAGGAACGGGGGGTTCCTGCCAGTGCATGTAAAGCCTCCTCCATATTTTTTGAACGCAGTACCTCATAACAACGTAAATGAAAGGGTTTTTCAAAGCGTGACCAATCATCGGCAGTGGAATACATTCCGTTTACTGCCAGCCCAATTCCCTCAGAATTCATACCGGGCTTCCCGCCAAAAATCCCTGCCTCCGTAAAAGCCATGCGCTGAAGACCGTCGGTATCAATACTGGTAGTAAGCACACAATCCACATCCGGTATCCAGTCCCAATTTTGACCCATGAGCAGATGCTTATTTTCTGCGGCTTCCGGGAGAACTGCAAAGGAGGTACAACCATCAACGGCCTCAGATTGCAATTTTTTCCCCAGGGCATGGTAGAGCAGTTCATAGCGCAGGTTCAGCATGGAGATTTCAAGTATTGCTATGTTTGAGCTTTCAACAATGCCATTCATTCCATTTACATATTCAGGACTTTGCTCCCGGAGAATGTTTAGATAAATGCCTGAATTTTCCAGCAGCTCATTTTTACTAATTCCGGCTTCATATTTAAAACGATTCAGATAGATATCGATATTTTTTGCAATGGATTCCTGCAAGGCTTCGCCGTGTGCCAGACCTTGTTCATAAGTGGTCCCAGTGAATGTAAAATGGGATAAACTCATTTTTCCTCCTTCAATACTTTTTCGTATAAGAGCCAGGCAGGCATAAACTTGAAACCAGCCCTAATATTAATACTGAGCATGGCTTCATTTGTAGCGGCATTATCAGTACGAATCCAATTATACCCCTGACTTTTTGCCCAGGTGAGACTGTTATATTTTAAGGCAGTGGCAATACCTTTCCGCCGGTAATCTCTTCGAACCCCTGTTAAACCATTATTGAGTCCTTTTGGGATTTCACTCTTCCACAAATTATTTAATCCTGCTATACGATCACCATCCACTGCCAAAAACCAGGCATCAGGATTAAATTTTGGATGGTGAAGAACCTGTTTGTTATAGGTAACAAAATCCGGAACAGTTATGGGGTCTGTCCAAGGCATATCAGGACAGACTTCCCGCTCCAGTTCCCAAACTTTATAATCTGCCTTTTCATCTTCTTGTCTAAATTTTGAGAGCGTGATAATCCGGAAGCCCTGTTGAAGGACTCGGTTGATATCATCATCATATTTAGTGGGTTTATAAGCTGTTAAATCCAGACTGGATTCTCGTTCGGCTATAGTATTCTCAAATCCCCGATTTTCAAAAAAACCAATTGATTGTTGATTGGGCTCATGTACTTGGGTAGTGATTTTGATTGGATCAAATTGTTGCAATTCATTGAATAAATGATTATAACAAATTGTACCATATCCTTTACCTTGATGATTGGGGTGAACATAGATTTTTATGACAAATTTTTGCGGATGGTAGGATTCTTCCCATTGAGTATATAAAGCTGAACAAAGAATTGATTGCTCTTGTGACCACACCCATTGTTGATGGCGCATTTTTTCTTCCCGGGTTTTATCATTGTGACGCAGAGACTCAACAGATATTGGGTGCTGGGGATAGAGCAAGTTTCTTAATACTGCAAACTCTATATAATCATCATCATTAAAAGGGCGTAGGTTGAAATTGCTGTTTAAATTTTGGGAATTGCGAGCCATTTACCGATCAACCTCAAAACCCTTATCCGGATTGCCGTCTTTTGGATGCACCATTGGGACGAATCGTACAGGAATAATATTTTTGGATTGGATAGTCCCATCTTTATCTTTTGTAATTACTTTCAATTCTTGGCGGTGGGTCCCAATGGGTACCACTAGCCTGCCGCCTACCTTTAATTGATCAATCAAGAGCTGTGGAATTTTATCCGGAGCCGCTGTAACAATGATGCCGTCAAAGGGGGCTTCACCAGGCCAGCCTTTATAGCCATCTCCCCAACGGATGGTGACATTTTTATAGCCCATATTTTTGAGGCGAAGTTCAGCGCGATCCACAAGGTTTTTAACAATTTCAATACTGAATACCTCAGAAACAAGAGCCGATAAAACAGCCGCCTGATATCCGGAGCCAGTGCCTATTTCAAGTATCTTTTCGTCCCCTTTCAATTCCAGTAATTCAGTCATGAGGGCAACAATATAGGGTTGGGAAATAGTCTGGCCCTCCCCTATGGGTAGGGGACCGTCTTCATAAGCCATTTCTTTAAGGTATTCAGGTATAAACAAATGCCGCGGAGTATCTCGCATGACCTCCAGAACCCGTGGATCTTTTATACCCCTTCTTTCGATTTGTTTTTCTACCATTTGATCAGCTTTTTCCTTCCACCAATGACTATTTCCTGGCTCAGAGGAACAGGAAATGAAGGTAATTGTTAGAAAAAGTAAATTATTAACCATTTATACTTTGTATTATACAACTATAGTAAATACAACTTCAAACATAAAATTAAACTTATAAAAAAAAGTTACCGTAACTTACGAATTAATTGCTAATATTTCCTCTATGAAAATCTATTTTGCCGGCGCAATACGTGGAGGGCGTGATGAAACCGATATTTACAATAAAATTATCAACTTTCTTTCCTCTAAAGGAGAAGTACTCACAGAGCATGTGGGAAGTTCAGAACTGACAACCATAGGTGAGACAAGCAGAACCGATGGAGAAATTTTCATGAGGGACATGGAATGGCTTCAGTCTGCAGATGTGGTAGTGGCAGAGGTGAGCACCCCTTCTCTAGGTGTAGGATATG
>CAZGBZ010000030.1:0-14733 GCA_964524135.1 uncultured bacterium | reverse complement strand
CTATCTTATGACCGCAAATTTATCTATGAGCTTCTCTCCACCTGGCGTCTCAACTGCATAAATGTATAAGCCGGGAGCAACTTCCTGATTATTGTAGGTTCGAAGATTCCACCATTCATTTCCATCCAATGCATCATCATGGTTTAATTCTTGAACTTTTTCGCCTGTTACAGTGAAAATAGTTATGGTGCATTTTTCAGGAAGACGTGTAAAGCGAATTTGTTTTTTGTAGATTGTCTCATTATATTTTGAGTGAACTATATAAGGATTTGGAACCACTTTCACATTTTCTAAATTAGATTGCGGTGGATACCCAGGAATGACAGTAACAAAATTTTTATCCTGGATGGTCGTTCCTTTTGCAGACTCCAATGTTTGAAATGAATTATCCAATCCCCATTGGTCAGGATCTGGAATTGAAATTACTGCAGGCACAGAACCAATTACATTCCCATCTACATCAAAAGTATCAACATAAGCAGTAACTGTGGGCATTACCCCAACATCATAGGAAACAATTGAATAGGTATATTTAATCCCATCAAATACTTCGTCATCTACATATTTGTATTTGTAAATAGAGGTTTCTCCAGATAGTATTAACAGATCATCATCATAACATTGAGGAGTACTTTCTACAGATAACGAATCTACTTGAAGTCGATTATTTAATCCGCAACAATTACTATTGTCATCACACAGCATTACACTATCAGGATTACAAAATTGATTATCTAAATTATCCCAACAATTAGGGTCTAATAATAGCTGCTCTAATCCACTATCATCTCCCAAACTAAACCAAGGAGTAAGAGGATCTGAACCAGATATACCCGTGCCTCTAATTGTATCGGGAGTTACGTTAAAAGCTGAGTCTGCAGCAAATGAAAGATCAAACTGCTTATAGGGCTGCCATCCTACAGAAACATTTTCGATAACTATTTCATCCTCAGGCTGCCCCCAAGTTTCCCCACCATCTATACTTTTATAAATTTTATATCCTTCAAAATCTGTGTAACTGGTAATAACATCTTTAGATGCTTCTGCAGTATCATCCCAATATAATTCTATCTTATTATGTTTTGTTTGCGACAAAATTTCTGGAGTGATGGGAGCTGTATATCCCTGATAATGAGAATTATACATTATTTGGGCAAACTTTGCATTTAATTTTAAATCTTCAATATTCTGCCCATAAATAATTGAGAATGAAAATGAAACCGTCTCACCAACCTCTAAATCAAAGGGTCCTGTGCTCATTTCTAAAACACAGTCAAGCCCATCGTCTCCATCCACAAAAAATGTAGTTTGAGCTAATCCCTCTAATGAATCAAAATGTGGATTCAATTCACTTTCTAAATCAGCTTCAGGATCTGGTGTATGAAAAAATGCTGTTTTCTCAAAATCAGATAAATTTGAATTGTCCCCTGAAATCACCTTATACTGGATAAGCTCCTTATTTCGCGCCTGAGCTCTTCCAGGCTGTCCTGCACAGCAGTTATTATTACTTTCGGCAGATACCACTCCGGGTCTATTATACCAGTCAAACCAATGCCAATCGGTCATTTTTAATTTTTCACCAGGAAATATATCATCAAATCCATCCTGGTCTAAATCTACAGGCTCTGTAGCATAGGGTGAATCCAATAATTGAACTGCTACCACACCAAAATCGCCACCCCCTTTAACTTCATCGTCTTCCATACTATATCCAGATGCCGAGTTTGACACTCCATCATAATCACCAATAATTGCCATACTAATACGCAATTGATTCCCTTGTACTTCAGGACAACCGTCGGGATATACATCCTTTGAGGTGAGGCATTCAATGTAGCGCATGTAATCATCTGCATTGGTATGCACATTAAAACTACCCGATGCATCTGTTGAAAGAACATCAGCATCCATATAAAACCCTAGGTATAAATCTTTATAATCAAACCCTTTCCCTCTCCTTAATTTGGTACCATCAGGCATTATCATGCCTTCATCACATACAACATTTCCATCATTGTCAAATACAGGAATTGCCAACCCATTTTTATCTTTTTCAAAGGCACAAAAATCGCCAGATTCATTTCTCACTTTAACCGTAACAAACATTACGTCTTCTGCATAAGAAATACCATACGAATGGGCCATTGATTTTACTTTTAAGCCCATAGGATAGCCCGTTTGCTCATATTTATTATTTATTACCTGATTCCCCAAATGCGCCCATCTGTCATCAAATTCCATATATACATCCATATCTGAAATATGCCTGCCTTTTACAGGCTTCCAACAATCATCATCTAACCGGTTTGCATCACAATCGGTGATGCCCAACTCTGCCCAAGAACCAGAATTTTCACCGTAATATTCATCCGCCCACCATCCTGGCCAATATTTATCAAAAGTACCTGTATCCACATTATATTTTTCAGGCCAAGTTGCAGTTAATGCACTATGAGCTAAAACCGCGTCCGGGTCAGCAGGATCAGTAAAACTTGTAGTTCCAAACATACCTCCTGCAGTAACATCTAAATTATGAGATGTGAAACGAGATTTTGTTGATGCTTGCCAATCTGTCGATTTAGCACCATTATCTCGAGTAAACCATGATTCAGCAAAAGTTGCACCATAATACACATAAGCATCATCTTCTGTCCACTCCTCCAAATCTTCACCATAATCATATTTATCAAACTCATCCGTTCTTTCTTTTAAATCCGGCCTAATGCCCCAGGGATAAGCCAAGCCTATATTTGAGCTCACAAAATTAGGATCTAAACTTACATTGTTCAGATAAAGGACTATTTTTTCCTCAATATGATCAATTACCCACTGTGCATCACTATCAACTACAAAATCTTCCACAGATGACCTTTCAGTTGCAATATCCCCTCGATCATCAATGGTATTATATACTATCGTTATATAATTTCCTTCAAATTCACCCGTTGCATCAGAAATTTCAACACCATCCATCCAAGCATTATAGGCATCAGAAGATTCCCATACTTCAATTGATTCAGTTCCGACCTGCAAATTAACCTGAAGCCAAGATTTGTAAGAGACGGATGACCATTTGGATGAATATACATGTCCTGGCAATCCGGCAACAAATCCAACATGGGGCAAATATGCAAAATTATTCCAAAGGCCTGCCGGATGATAATCCCATGTGATAAAATTACCATAGTTTGTAACTGCATTTTTAACCTTGCCTTTTAACAAGTAGCCTTTGGCTCTATCCAATTGAGGGTTATCAGGATACCCATAGTCACCAATTCTACCCAATGAAGAATTCTTCCCAATGTTAGAGCTCTGGTATTCTGCATTATCCAGCAGGGGCTCAGCAGAAAAAATATTACTAATTAAAAGAAGAAAAATTGCGAAAGTTAAATTCATTTTTATTTATAATCAATCTGAATGAAGAAGTTGATTTCTCGAGGACTGCTGAATCGCCAAGGTGTATCATAATATGATTTGGAGATAGTACCTCCATCGGCAGGCAATTTAATCTCCTTAGTAAAGTATTCACTTCTTGTATAAGGATCTCCAGTTTCTGGATATACAGAATAAATATTCCGAATATCAAATACATTAAATACATTTATGCCCATAGACACTCTCATATCATCAAACGATAGATATTTCGAAAATGAAATATTTACCTGCTTAATTGATGGAGTCCTTTTCGCATATTTGTTTAATACATCATCATATGGCTCACCATCCCCTTTTTCCAATGTACCTGTATATGGAATTCCTGATTCATAAAATCCAGTTAAAGCGGCATTCACTCCAAGGGGCAGCCTTGAGCTATACAATTGCATGGTTATATCATGAGGTCTATCAAATGGCATGGTAAATTCCTGAGTGGGTGCATCAACATATTGATTACCAAATGCAGCCTGATCATATTCGCCATTTGATTTAGCTTTTGAATAGGTATATTGTATAGTAGTATTAATTAATTGACCTCTATTTGTAAGTGTAAAATCTATCCCTTTTGCTGTACCATAATCTCCATTTGAAGATACGGAATATTCACCTAACATACTACGATATGTTTTGGCAGTTGTAAGTCTATCCATATCTTTCACCCAACCTGCAATAGAATATGCCCAATTCTGCCCAACTTGAACATTAAAAGCAAATTCATAGGATTGGGTTCTTTCTCCTACCATGGTAGCATTTCCAATATACCCCACACTTTCCTCAATTACTTCACCAGGGTCTTCCAGTCGATTTGTATTAAGATAAATATTTTGATAGACTGGAGTTTGATAATATACACCATAGTTAAATGTAAAGGTTGCACCATCCGTAATTACATGACTCACTCCAATACGAGGGCTTATATTGTATTGCCACTTAGATTCTTTAAAAAACACCTTTCCTCCAATAGCCCCAAAATCATCAGTTGTTTTTTCGTCGTAATTCCAAACCCCATCGTTTTCACCTTCATCAGGGTCATGGTCAAAATCACCGTCAATATCAGAATCGGAGTTATTATGCCCTGCACAGTACCCATCCACACCACAATCTTCCCAGAACCAGGGCTTTGTAGGTGAAAATTTACCATTCGGTTCAGACCATATCTGCGATCTATAGTTAACCGCATCAATCCGAATACCAGCGTTAATAACCATCCAGGGAACCTCAAAAGTATTTTGAAAGTACCCTGCAAATTCTATTGGTTCTACAAAATCATCCCATTTATTATTATTATTAAAATCGTCAAATTTTTCACCTTGATCCCACTGGCCATTTCCCTCACCTTCATCAGGCTCTCCACCTTTATCCCACTTTCCATCACCATCTGTATCTGTGAAAGTTTCTGATTCATCCCATGTTCCATTTCCATTCGCATCATCATATTCTTCAGGATCTAAATTTTGCCATTGGACCCCATCCTGCCCAAAATCATCCCATTGCTCAGCAAATCTTTGACGCAGTGCACCCACGTCATCCCAAGGATTTGCAATTTGATAGAAATTTAGCTTATGAGACTTTAAGTCCAATCCAATTTTTGCCCTCCATTTATCTGTCATTTGGGAGGTGAGGTCAAAACGAATTTCATTTGTAAGGGCATTTGAGCGTTCATAGAATCGATCATGACCTCCAAAAGCCCTATTTTCTGCCCATTCGCCTAAACCAGGAAGAAAATATAATGAGTCATAATTAAAAATTAAATAGGTCTGATATTCTATTTCATTTGGGCCATAAGCTGTAAAAGGATCTTGATTGACCTCCTCATTATAATACTTTTCGAGATCAAGAAAATCTTCATAATTCACATACATTTCTGGAGTCATCCAATAGCTACCATCTCGATACTCACAGGATTCAATTAAAGCAGGTCCTGTCCACTGCCCATTTCCATCAAAATCATTTTCTAATACAAATATATCCACTCCTTCATCAAAAACACCATTTCTATTAATATCCCCAAATGGCTCTGCTACATCCCAATTATAATTTCCAGGTACTGCATCATTCTTTCCATCATTATCTGCATCTCGATAATACCATCCGCTTGTCCATTCTTCAGGCCCATTTCCATCTCGTCGATTATAAAAAACTGAGTCTCCAAAACTGCTATAGGGCACCACATATTTGTTATAGGGATCAGAAATTTGCTTATTTCCAGCTCCATTGGTTCGCTCACCCGCACCGTGACTCCATTCGAACCAATCAGGATATCCATCATCATCGCTATCCATCCATCTAACTCCCTGAAATGTCCGCTGTTCAAAATTAGATAACCTCAATGAGTAAAAAGTTTTTGATGATACGGAATGGTTTAATTCTACCGCATATCTTTCTGTATCACGAAATAATTCATTTTGACCTTCATCCCAATACATAAAGGTTGGCGAAAATATTTTTCTATGTGCAGCAACAGTCCAATATGAAAAATTAAATCGCAAATGATTTGTAAATTTATAAGCAAGTTAACAAAATATATCCCATGTATTATCCATACCAAATCCTCGAAAACCTGCAACGTCGTCCCAAGGCTGAACCATATTTTTACTATTTATTTCATTGCCCGGATCTTCATAAACATATGTAGTATCGTTAAATTCCAATACTCGATAGTTTTCCTTATTAGTATATTGACCCGAAACCCAATATTTTAATTTTTTTATAAGCGGAAATGTCCCGCCAAATCCCAAATTATAATCATCATAACCTCTTAACTCATCATATTGATTGCCAAGCGCGGCACCAACCAAACTTGATTCGTATTTAAATTTGTATGAGAATTCGCTACCTCCCAAAGTAGTATGCCAATTGGAAACTGCAGACATCGCATCTCCATATTCTGCATTAAATCCGCCCATTTGCCAGTCAAATTCTTTTACTGCAAATAAATTAAGACGGGTACCATTACCAATACCACCATAAATTGGATTTCTAAGATACATTCCGTCCATTAAATATGCAATTTCACCTGTTCGACCACCCCGCACATGCACTTCTTCTAATCCCTTCTCTTCTTGGTTTGGGATGCCTCCCATTGTACCGCCTTCAATTTTTACCACGCCAGATTGTAGAGAATAAAGCTCTGAAACATCCCTGATAGGCAATGCCTCAATCGCATCTGCTCCAATTGAAATCTTCTTAGAGGTTGACCCTTTTTCAACCAATTCTTTTTCTCCACTTACATAAATAACATCTCCCTTTATGGCTTCTACATCTAATGATATATTCAACCATTTTGTGTTATCCATTATAACATCAACACCAGAAACTTCTACAGTTCCGTAACTTATCATGGAAGCTTTCACATCATAAGATCCAACAGGGATATTAAGTATTATATAATTCCCATCCAAATCTGCTACAGCACCAAGTCCCAATTCTTCAATATAAATTTGCGCACCAATTAGGCTTTCACCTTCAACATTGGTAATTTTCCCTCTTATTTGACCTTCAGTACCAGCAAATAGAAATGTAAACGAAAGTAAAAGGAAAAACACTGTATTCACAAATCGATTAATAGCCATAAGGATTCCTTAATCTATGCATCCCATAGGTTGGGCTTACACGGTATGGGTCATTTTCTAATGATGATTCATTTTCAAATTGGTCTAATTTTAAAACCTTTACGGGATGAAAAATATTTCTAAATAATCCAGGGTTGTGGGAACGCAAGGCACTAAGTTCCAAACGAGAATATTCTTTCCAGCCTGATTCGTCCGCTTCCCAAAAGGCCTCACTCCACCTAATTTCTAATTTATCTTTTACATTTCCCAATCCTTCTGCCAGCCAAATTGTATTCCGCGTTCCCATCTCGACTCCATTCCCAATCATGGTAACGGTTCTGGTACGAATAATTTTAAACACATCCGTTAGAATACTATCTGCGGAACAATCATCTGAATCATTAACCACAACACTATCAACAATACATAAAAAATTCCCCGTTTCAGTTTCATTAAAACGCAATTGCTTTATTGGAATTGAAACAATCTCATCATCACCATTGCCCTCCTTCGGCTTACCATCACTATCCACAGAGCAATAATCATCATCAATACCGTCACCATCACAAAATTCTATTTCAAATTCATCTTCAACTCTATATTCTGCTAAAGAAGTTACAATAGTTGTATCATGGTAATAGTATTCCCCAGCCCTTATTTTGTTATTCTTGGTATAAATATATACTTCTTCATAAACTTGAGACTGCTCCCAAACTCCTGATTCTAATGCAGCCAAATTATTGAAATATCCATAATGATTAAAATATTCAGGGTGGGTAATTTTTAATATATTCCCATTGTCAGCAACTTTAAAAATATGATAATCATAATCATAAAGCCGTAGCGTATCTGTAGTGGCTGTTTCAAGATTATCATAAATCCCAAAGGGCTCATACCATTTAGCTTTTGTCACATGGTAGTCATCTGAATTTCCTGATAATGATTCAATTTTTACATTCGAATAAACCGTTACCGTTGAATCTACATCCGCATAAATTGCTGTTCGCGTGGTAGAGTCCTCCTTAGTTGTAATCAAATTGCTAAAGGATTCAAATTGAGGAATTTCATTATCATAAAATGTAAATAGGTTTAAGGTAGTATCAGGTAAAAAAGTTTTAATCCCTATACCATTCTCCAAATCACCATCCGGATAATCCACTAGAAAGGTTACCGGTTTTTCACTCATTGAATAAAGTGGTTCTCCTGAATCCCATACTCCATTACTATTTGAATCTACAAATAATTCATCATCATCCCATATTCCATTACCCATATCCACACTCTCTGCCAAATCCCTTACCCCATTACAATTTCTATCTTCAAAAGGTTCGGTAAATGATTCAAACTCACCATTAGAATCAGCATCGAAGAAAAATTCGTCCGGATCAATCACACCGTTAATTCTATCTTCAAAATATTCACCCTTACCATCATTGATATCATATAATCCATTACCTTCTAATCCTTCATTTTGATCCCAAATACCATTCCCTTCAGTTCCATTAAAATCTGCTCCTGAATACCCCGGATCTCCTACACATTCTTTATCCCAGCCACAATCTCGCCAATTATCACCATTTGGATCATCACCATCTACATAATCTGGGTTAACTGAATCTAAACAATTACAGGGCTCGAGATCTTCACTTAAAGCAGCGAAACATTCACCTCCTCCATTTTCCTGATTATCAGGGCACCAATCTGAACCAAAGTCATGATAGATTTCTGCAGCATCCCACTCACCATCTCGATCGCAATCTCCATTAATTCTAAACATTAAGGAATCTTGACCTAAAACGCTGATATTAAAATTAAATTTTGCCTGCAGTGTATGGGTGATTTCACTATTGAAAAATGTCGTGTCATAGATGTTCCACTCACCTCTATCAATAAACATAAGATTAGAAATAGGAGTATAGGGCAAATTATACAAAGTATCAATGATTCCAATATAAATTAAAGAATCATATATATCGGTAGTATTGGTATAAGCATGAGTTGATGCCATGGTATTAGGCTCTGACAATCCAACTTTATATCTCCCGTCAGCAGAGTCCCACTTCATAAATTCCAAATTAACCCATGAAATAGTAAATGTAGTATCCTTTCTTATAAAACTTTCGTGAACACCATCAGAAATAGTACCATCTTCATTAAAGTCGAGACCATTTTTACATTCTGTATTTACAAGCAATAGCTCACACCATTCATTTGAAAACCCTTCATCTAATGTATGAAGTTCAGCATTTAAATCAATATTATCCGGCGTAACATCAATTAAAAAATCCGGGAAAGTTTTAAAATTTAATGTGTCTTGAGAAGGGTCTAATAGTGCAGGATTTGAAATTGTACTTGAACCAAACCCTGGATAATGGGGTTCACTATAGTACAAAAACTGGGCATCAACTTCATTGTTAAAAACATAAAAATAATCCTGTATATCCCCCGTTTCATGTCCTAAATCAGAATCATTTATAGTATTACTTTTGCCTGTTGATTTTGAATCATTCACTTTTGTTGCTAAATCGCAACCGACAAATAGAAATACTATAATTAAAAGTAAAGAAGTTATTTTGATATTAAACATACCAATTCAAGATCTTTCCCAAAGTAGCATTCGGGGGTGTTAGAAATAATAATTGTATTAAAATTGATAATCCAGCTATATAATATTTTGCAAACAAATGCCCCTTAAAATCAAAGTTGAAAAGGGCAATTATAACGGGCTAAAAACTAAGTCTATTAATTAATCTATTTCAGTAATTAAATAGCTGGTAAGTTTATAAGTCTTGAGTAATGGGATACAATATAAAAAGCGACTGCAAATATTATTTTACCAACATCATTTTTGACATTTTGATATAATTACCATTATCTGCAAACATTTGAATGAAATACATTCCGCTGGCTTGACGGGATCCATCCCATTTTATTTGATGATAACCGGCTTCCATGTAGCCATTGACCAATTCATCAATTAGGGCACCTTTTATATCATATATGAAGATTTTTACATCACCATCATTCGGTAATTCAAATTGTATGTTAGTTCTGGGATTAAAAGGATTAGGATAATTTTTATTTAATGCAAATACCTCTGGTACAGCGGTAATTTGAAAATCAATTCCATTAGCTATACTGCTGGATTCAAAATTACCTTCTACTAAAAATCCACCTTCAGGGAATTCGTTAATTTTCATTTCATTGATACTGATGGTAGAATTTGCTCTGGTAGTACTGATTACTTTAAATTTGAAATTACCCAATAGCCCATTATCATTAATGAGAGAAGAATTCGCATAACTCACTAATTTAAATATACCGGGGATATCAGTATTCATTATGGTATTATAGGCAGATTTATCCAAAATACTGTTGTTATTATTAAATCCAATAAAGGAAAATACTTCAGGGTCAAATTGTATGGTTAAATCCAAGCCTTCAATTTCAACCTTATTAGGTAGATAAAGCGGTAATTTAACAATCTGTCCCAATTCTACTTCCTTGGTAGGGTTTTCCACGATATGCTCTTTCGATTGACGACCTAATGGCGCTGTCCAGTTACCGGTTACATCTCCTAGACGAATACCTTCAAAAACCAGGTCAGAAATACTGGATTCCAGATTAATTACGTATGGTACATCTTCACAAGTTTCATTATCTACCATCAATTCCAATTCAGGATTTATAAATATCCAATGGGGGTCACATTGAACATTTAAATCTTCAATAATACCTGCCGCAAATCTGGCAACTTTTGAAGCATCCCCTGCTTCTATATTAGGCACCCAATTAAATTCACAATCATTTTCGTTATCACCGGTAGGATTTCCACTTTCATCTTCACATCGATAATCAAAATTTACATTAGCAGCCAATTTTTCTTTTTCAGTAAAATTATATAAACCAACCGAATGACGAGCAATTCGTGAGGCATCAACTGCACTTAGTCCATCAAAATAATTATCTAAGTTACCAGAGTATTCGTCCTTTGAAAACATTAATTCATAGGTTTCATCACCAATAAGTGATCCCATACTGAATTGACCATTATTATTAGTAACCGTACCATAAACATCTGTGAGATCATTTACATTTTTAATACTAAGTGATCCACCAGAAACCGGTAAGCCATTATGGTAATAAATTAATTCTCCTGAAACACTCAAATAAACAATGCCTATACTAATTTCACAACTATTTCCGAAGGCGTTGGCACTTTCGTTAATTTGTACAGAAGAAAATGTAATGGTTGTTGTACCCGTGGTTTCTAACCCATTACCTGAAAGTGTCAAAATTTCTCCTTCATCTGATAATAATTCCCCAGATCCATTATAATAAATAATGACTGATAATTCTGCTGGCACACAATTAGTGCATATATCTTGTTCAATAACATATTCTCCTAAATCTTCATTTAGTGTAATTTCATTTAACTGAACCATTTCAGCATCATATTCTAAAACAAATTGCAGTCCTTCAATTCCAATACCCTGTGGGTTGGTCAATGATATTGGCAGCTCGAATGCCTGGTTAGCCAAATCAGGATCTACGGAGAATGATTCTGGTAAGGAAAGGGATAGAATGTTACAATATTCAGATTGATTACCGCCCAGACATGTACCACCTTCACAAAATTCATCACTATCTGGTAGTTTATTAAAATTATCTGCTAAGGGATGTGTGCAACCAATATATTCATCTTTCAATACTGCGGTAACACTCATGGATTCAGTAAAATGGTTTGCCTGTACAACTGCACTGGATACCTCTTTCATATTGACTGGAACACCTGCGCCAATATCTAAATAATAATCATAGGGATCATCATTCCCACTAAATTCCCAAGAAAATTCTACATCCTGATTTATAATAGAGTATTGACCCTCTAAATCCCAGGTTATTGAAGTTTCATGGAAGGAACGAATATCTTTATAAATTGAGGATGTCCCATTGCTGTTGATACTCAATTCGTTATAATTATCCAAAATACCTATACTGCTTAGAGGAAATATCTCTTGATCTTCACCCTCTACGATTGTATTATTCGCATCTTCATGAATTCCAATGACAATTTCACTACCAATACTTTCATCAAAAACACTTGCATTATATTCTTTGGCAAAGACTGATAAATTCCAATAATTTGATGATTCAACTTCCCCAGCAGGGTTAGAAGGAATAAACGATATATCTACGTCATCATAATATGAATGTACCCAAAAACCAGCTGCCGTAGATAGTGATCCTGTACCTACATGGCTAGCTCGTTCGTTATCATAAATAATTGGTGTGGGAGAAATGATTCCGTATCGAGCTGCATCTGGCCAATTATAATCAGTATTATTATATGTAATGATGATTGAATTAATATTTACTGAGTTTACAAGCGGGTTACCAGTGAGATTCCACCCTTGGTGTAAAGTAGAACTAAATTGAGATAATACCTCACCATTAAATGTGAATCCAGAGCTATCGCCGTAGGATCTCACATAAAAACCAGTTCCGGTGTTTATAGATTCAAGAATATTGCTGCAACCATTAATTGTACATTCTGATGCTTGGTTATAAAATATATTAGATAAATTATGCTGTCCTTCCAATGGTGGTGCAAGTAAATGCCAACCCGTTTCAAAGTCTGTATTAATCTCGTCACGTGAAAAAGTCAATGGACCCAAAACATCAAGGTATTCACCGCCGGGGTGATTATCAACAGTACCTCCGGCAACATCAACAACTTCAATATGTAAATTGACGTTCTCAATAAAATCACCTGAAATTTGGTTATTAAGAAAATCATAATAAGAAGAATTAAGTATACTAACATATGTTTCAACCGGAATAGAGATTGCTTCAGATTTATTTCCATCAACTTCAAAGTATAATTCCAAATGGTCAATCATATTTGGGTTTTCAATTTCTAATTCAATCTGAATATTATTATCATCCAGACCAAATATTTCATTGGGAATGGGAGATGTAATGGCAGCTGAAGGCATAACTTCATCTGTTCCAACAAATATCTTTAGGTTAACTGGACTATTATAGCTTTCTATGATAAACATATCTCCATCCTGTATTTCTTCTACAATTATATCATTATAGGTTTCTAAATAAATAAATGCTTTGGTAAAGCCCATATTTGGAAACTGGTTGATAAAATCAAATTGTAATTCAACAGAATTTTCCCCTACAATATTATCAATATCTGACTCAATGCTAATATCCCAAACTTGTTGAGGGAAATAAAGAAATTCATCCACAGTAATGACTGTATTAACATCCATATCCAAAAGGGTATATTCTTCAAAATGACGAATATCTTTTCTTAGATCAGTAGTTCCATGAACTTCTGGAATATCATTTTCCCACTCAGGGTGAGGAAAATAAAAGTCAATCCAATTACCTGGAGGATCAAGAGAAATATCTACTTCATCTTTATAACAATTTCCACAGTCATAACCTTCTACATCATTTTCATTATAATCATCTTCAGCAGCAATGTGCATTCCTAACCTGCTATCGAAATCAATACCCTGATTATTATTAATACTGGTTATTACATCAATATACCAGCAAGTAGAATTATCACCACCACAAACACCACATTCATCCGAATCATTTGTAGCACAATTAGGTTCACTATCATCATTATTTGATACATATCCATCAGGAACAACATCTGAGCAGAATGGTACACCATCACCAGAACCCATATTATCACCGTCTGCATCTATATACCATTCAATATATCCAGGCCCATCACAAATTCCACATTCATCTTCAACGGCAGTACCACCACAATCACCTAAACAATCAAAATAGTTTGCCCCACAGTCAGAATATTCATCATCATCATTTGGCACATAATTATCAGGTGAATCACAGCTATCCAGCACAACATCTGGATCTCCAAATCCGTCTCCATCACTATCTCCATACCAGGTAGATGGTCCAGGACCATTACAAACATTACATTCATCTAATTCAGCTGAGCCACCGCAAACTCCGAGACAATCAAGCTCAATAACACAATTACCTAAACAGTCATAATCTGCATCGTCTGGATAAGTACAGCTGTTATTCTCAATTGTTGCATCTGGTGAATAATTGCAAGCGGTACTATCAGTACAGCCGGAGCAAGTGGAATTATCGCCATTACATACACCACAGTCATCTACAATTGCTGACCCACCGCATACTCCTGCACAATCCAATTCTTCTCCTTCAGGACAGCCACATTCTTCAACGTTTGTAATATTCCCACCACAAATATCACAAGCGTCTGTTTCTGCATTACCACCACAAATTCCCTCACAATCATAACTTGCAGTACAATTTCCATCACAGTCATACCCTTCAGCAGGTCCATTTCCACCACATAAATCACATTCATCCGTATCATTGGTAGCACAATTAGGTTCACTATCATCATTATTGGGTACATATCCATCAGGAACAACATCTGAACAGAATGGTACACCATCACCAGAGCCCAGATTATCACCATCTGCATCAATATACCATTCTATATAACCAGGACCATCACAGAGACCGCATTCATCCATAGTATAATTGGCTTCATTACCAGTGTTTCCACCTACACATTCATTACAGTCATCAATATATGCAAATCCACCTAAATCACCATTACAATCCTCAACCAGAATACAAGTAGCAAAAATACCAAATTCTGTGACATCTGCAGTACAGGTACCATCCGTACAAGCTGCGCCATCTACTACTG
>CAZGBZ010000029.1:0-14794 GCA_964524135.1 uncultured bacterium | reverse complement strand
ATTTTTTTCATATTTTTAACAATAATACCAAACGATTTATGTCCAATTAATTACCAATTACAAATTTAAGTAATATATAGCTACCGATTAAAATTATAGCAAATACAATCGTAAGGAGATTAAAATATCGATTTATAAATCCTTCAACTTTTTCACCATATTTTACAATTAAAAATGCTACGAGGAAAAACCGTGCTGATCTGCTAATGGATGATGCCAATAAAAATAGAGGAAAAGAAATATTGAAAGCGCCTGCACTAATAGTGAAAACTTTAAATGGAATAGGAGTAAATCCTGCAGTAAAAGTGATTATAAAACCGTAATAGTCATATTGATTCTGTATATCAAGAAAAACACTCTCATTAAATCCTGGAACATTGTTAAAGAAGAAATGAGCAATTGCATTATATCCATCTCCATCCCACCATAGAAAATTCCCAATCCCATAACCTCCAATTGCGCCCACAATACTGGCTATACTACATATCAAAGCAAATTTATATGATTGTTTTCGGCTTCCGAGCGCTAATGCAATTAATAATACATCAGGAGGTATTGGAAAAAATGAGGCTTCAGAAAATGATAATATAAATAGAGCTATAGGTCCATAGGGCGTTTTTGCCCAATGAAGAACCCAATCATACAACCTTCTCAAAATTGTAAACATGTTAATATTGTCTATTTTAGCTAAATATTATTGATCTAATAAGTAGCAAAATTAGGGTTAATCTTTAAATATATTTCTTAAAATTAAACGTATGAATTTGAGGGTATCTTTAATATTATTTATGGAGCTATTTTCGTTTCTATAAATAGTAGGAATCTCTAAATTCCTCTGAGTACAATTATTTCTTAATAATTTGATTAATACCTCAGACTCAAACTGAAACCCTTTTTCATTAAAGGATTCTGAGCAAATATCTTTTAAAATATAGCGACGATAACCACACTGAGAATCAATTACAGTCTTTCCACATAAAAATGATATAATATAGGAGGTTAAATTATTAGAAATTCTACGATGAATGGGCATATCGGTTGTAAAATTCCGGGTACCTAACACAAGGCTTATATTTTTATCAAATTCTAAAAATGAAGTAATTATATCCGGATCATGCTGCGAATCTGCATCTATTGTAATAGCATGGGTATATCCTTCTTTTTCGGCATGTTTAAATCCTTTTATAAGAGAATATCCCTTCCCTTGATTATGGCTATTTCTTAATAAAACAACGCCAGAATATTTGATATTAATGCTGGGCGCAGAACCATCATCAATTATGATTATTGGCAATGCGGTGATTTTACGTATAGATTTTAAAAGAGAAGAAAATGTATGGGGAGGATTATAGGCCGGAATAATGATGGCAACATTCATAGAAGTATTTTTTGGAGTATATTTTTGTTCTCAGGAATATTGTAAAAAAAACTCTATTTAAAGCTGGAAATAGAGTTTTACCTATCGTCGGAACGAGAGGATTTGAACCTCCGGCCCCTTGACCCCCAGTCAAGTGCGCTACCGAACTGCGCCACGTCCCGAAATGATAATTATTGTTTTTTTCTGGGTGAGTAAAATTAAAGTCTTTTTTGAGTACAAAAGATATTAATTTATATGAAAATATTATTAATCTTTAAATTCTTCGACAAGTTTAATAAGATCATCCAAACCATGTTTTAAATCTTTCAGTGTTTGAATATCAATAGAATTGCTCAATTTTATTATTTTCTTTTTTTCGATAAGCTGACCTGACTTTTCAGATGGTTTTTTTAAAAATTGCTGCGCACCTTTAATGGTAAATTTACGATCATATAAAAGTGATTTAATTTCCATTATTGTGTCAACGTCATGAGACCGATAAATTCTGTTTCCAGCTCTATTTTTGCCCGGTTTCAATTGAGAAAATTCAGTTTCCCAATACCGCAATACGTATTGTTTTAATCCGGTTATCTCACTCACTTCACTAATTGAATAGTATAATTTCTTTATATCTCTTGCTTCCATAATCTCTAATTTGAATTGTGTGTTTAAAGTAGTGCTTTAACTTAACTCATTAATATACTACAATCAAAGCATTTCTTTTACTAGTACTGTTGCAGTTGAAAATGAGTTTATAAAGTTTTCCTTTAAGTGCTCCATATTAATATTTTGATATTTATTTTGAAGGGATTTCACGCTATCGGTAGAATATATACTTCTATAATATTGCAATTGAATATTACTAAACGTAACTGCCCTATTTAATAAAGGTAACTGCATAAATAAATTAATAAATCCAGCATTTTCAATAATTTCTACAGCAGCCTTTGTATAATCGCCAAAAGGCAGACAAAATGAATTTACTTCCTTCTCAGTTATTTCTTCAATTATTCGCTTTGAAGTTTCAACCTCATCTTTAATTTCATCATTTTTCATCCATCTAAACGATCGATGTAAATGTGAATGGCTGCCGATCTCCCAACCATGTTCCGACAATGTTATTAATTGAGATTCAGTTAAATGCATTACTCTATTAACACCAAAGGTTACATCCCAATCATTAGTCTTGCCAATGTATCCGCTTATAGGAAAAACAATGCCTTTAAGGTCATATTCTTCCATAATAGGAAAAGCATTTGTTAAAACGGATTCATAGCCATCATCAAACGCTATGGAGATATGTTTTTCCCTATTTGGTGATTGGTTAATTCCAGCAATATATTGAACATGTTTTCTGAATTTGTCTGGATGAATTGTATTCAATCCAACCTGAAATCGTGAATCGATATTATGGTAAGTAAACGTTATGGGATACAAATGCTTATGCGAACACATCCTGCGGAGGAGAAAAGGGTATATCGAACGCATCAGCTACACCCTGGTGTGTTACTGCCCCTTTGAAAATATTTAATCCTTTTAATAGATTAGGATTATCTTTAAAAGCTGTTTCATAGCCCTTATCTGCAAGAAGTTTAATATATGGGTAGGTTGTATTTGCTAAAGCAATTGTTGAGGTAAACGGAACCGCTCCGGGCATATTTGCAACACAATAATGAATAATACCGTCTATTTCATACGTTGGATCAGCATGAGTAGTAGGCTTGCACGTTTCCACGCATCCGCCTTGATCGACTGCCACATCAATTATTACCGAGCCTTTTTGCATGATAGACAACATTTCTCTTGTGACTAAATTTGGAGCCTTTGCTCCAACCACAAGTACGCTTCCAATCAGCAGGTCAGTAATGGGTAATAATTCCAGTATTGTATAACTATTTGAATAAAGAGTAAAAACATTTGGCGGCATAATATCATCTAAATATTTCAATCGAGCTGCATTTATATCAAGAATATACACCTTCGCTCCAAGTCCAGCAGCAAGTTTAGCTGCATTCATGCCTACAACTCCACCACCCAAAATAGTTACTGTTGCAGGCTCAACTCCAGGAACACCGCTCAGGAGTTTGCCAATGCCGCCCATATTTCCTTCTAAACATTTTGCTCCATTTTGAACTGCCATACGACCAGCAACTTCACTCATAGGGGTTAACAGTGGCAATTCACCATCTTTGTTTTGTACGGTTTCGTAGGCAATGGCAATGGATTTAGAATCAATCATTCCTTTAGTTAAGGTTTCATCGGCGGCAAAATGGAAATAGGTGAATACGATCTGATCTTCATGAATCTTGCCATATTCTTCTGGTTGCGGTTCTTTAACTTTTATGATTAAATCAGCTTTTTGATATATTTCAGTGGGAGAATCAATTATTTCAGCACCGGCTTGTGCATACATTTCATCACGGAAACCACTACCAGAGCCGGCTTGGGACTGTACGAGTATTGAGTGACCTGCCTTTTTAAGGTCTTCCACTCCAAAAGGAATAATGGAAACTCGGCTCTCGTTATTTTTTATCTCTTTTGGTACACCTATTACCATGAGCAATCTACCTATTCAAAGGGACTATTTGCCAGCATTATCCTTTTTGAAACTTCCTTTTTTCAGGAGGTGAATAGTTATCAGGTTTTTCTATGAGAGCTTTCATGCTGAAGTCCAATCGCTTAAGATCGTCAATTTTGATCAGTTTAACTTTTACCTGATCACCAATTTTAACTACATCTTCAACTTTTTTAACATGTTCCCAATTCAAAGCAGATATGTGGACTAAGCCCTCTTTCCCGGGTGCAATTTTAACAAAGGCACCGAAATCCATAATACGAACAACTTCAGCATCATAAACTTCACCAGGAACCGGCACAAGATTATATGAATCCAAAATACGAACAACGGTGTCGATATAATCTTGATTTTGTCCTGAAACAACACACATACCATCATCTTCAACGCTTACTTCGCATTCATATTCTGCGCTTATGGCTTTTATGTTTTTACCACCAGGGCCAATAAAATCTCCGATTCTATCTACAGGTATTGAGGATTGACCAATCTTGGGTGCATGGACAGATAGTCTGTCACGATGTACTTCAAGCTCTTCTTTCATCACATTCAAAATATGAATTCTGCCTTCTTTGGCCTGCTGTAATGCTTCCCGCATAAGGTCAATTGGAAGTCCATCAATTTTTAAATCCATTTGAATTGCAGTGATACCTTCATCAGAACCTGCTACTTTAAAATCCATATCACCTAAATGGTCTTCTGTACCCAATATATCCGTTAAAATGGCATAATTATCCTTATCTTCCATAATCAATCCCATTGCAACTCCAGCAATTGGTGTTTTCACTGGCACGCCAGCATCCATTAGACTTAGAGAAGCACCACATACACTGGCCATTGAAGATGAACCATTTGATTCGAGTATTTCTGAAACCAATCGTATGGTGTACGGAAACTCTTCAAAATCAGGAAGTGAGGGTTTTATAGCTCTTTCAGCCAGATTTCCATGTCCAACCTCTCTACGGCTCACACTAAATTTAGGCCGCGCCTCTCCCACACTAAATGGTGGAAAGTTATAATGAAGCATATGTTTTTTGTAAGTTAATCCTTCAATATTATCCAACATTTGTTCATCACGTTTTGAGCCAAGGGTTGCAATAACTAATGCTTGAGTTTCTCCTCTGGTAAAGAGTGATGATCCATGTGTTCTGGGTAAAACTGAAGTTTCAATATTAATGTCACGAACAGTTTTATAATCTCGTCCATCAGCACGAGTACCTTTCAAGGTCATTTCTCGCAAGTCAAGACTGATTTTCTCTTCGATATAACTTTTAATTGCAGATTCATCTTCAGGAAATTCTTCTGTTAATCCATCAACAATCATTTGTTTAAATTCGCGGATACCATCATATCGTTCGGCTTTTTCCCGAGGTGCATTTAAATCACTTATTTTTCCTTCAATAAGCTTATCAACCGCATCAATAAGTACTTGATTTACTTCTACCTCAGGTATATCTCGCTTAGCTTTACCACATTCGGTAACCAATTCTTCCTGTAATTTAACTATATTTTTAATGGTTTCATGGCCAAGTTCTATAACAGTAAGAAAGTCTTCCTCACTAATAAAGTTAGCTTCCCCCTCAACCATCACTATAGAATCTTTAGTTCCAGAAATAATTATGGACATATCACTTTCTTCCATCACCGTGTTGGTTGGATTGATTATGAGTTCGCCATTTACTCTGCCTACTTTTATTGAAGCTACTGGACCATCCCAGGGGATATCTGATATCGCTAAAGCAGCAGAGGCACCAATTGTGCCTAAAATATCACCATTATTTTCACCATCAAATGATAAAACACTTATGAATACCTGTGTTTCATTATAAAACCCCTTTGGGAATAACGGCCTTAATGGGCGGTCTGTTAATCTGCATCCAATAATTTCCTTTTCTGATGGTCTTGCTTCACGCTTGAAAAATCCTCCAGGGATCTTGCCAGATGCGTAAAATTTTTCACGGTAATCAATGGTAAGCGGAAAGAAGCCTCTATCGGATTCAATTCCCTTATTTGCAGTGCTTGTAACCAGTACAACTGTTTCACCATAAGTTACCAGTATAGATCCGCTGGCTTGCTTTGCCATGCGTCCTGTTTCAATAGTCAGTGTCTGACCCGATATTTCAATACTCTTCTTTATCATTATTATCCTTTTTTTATTTTCTTATATTTAATTTTTCTATTATACTCTTATAAGCATCAACATTATTTTTACGCAAATAATTTAATAATCTTCTTCGTTTCGAAACTAAAATGACCAATCCGCGACGACCACTATGATCTTTTTTGTTTTGCTTCAAATGGCTCGTAATATTTCTTATTCTTTCTGTAAAAATCGCTATTTGAGTTTCCGTAGCTCCAGAATTATTTTCATTTTGACCATATTCTGTGGTTAATTCTTCTATTCTTTCTTTTGTTACTGACATATTGCCCCCTATATAATTATGTTACTAATATGATAAACAAATTTGACGATCTAATTCAAGTTGTCTCGCCAATTCTATTTTATTTTCATATTTTTTTTCTTCTCTAATATAAATTTTAAAATTTATCTTAATATTTTCATCCAATAAAGATAATTTATCTTCTGTAATCAAATGAACTTCAATAACATTTTTGCCATCATCATGAAATGTTGGACGATTTCCTATATTACACATTCCAGGGTAGGTTTTATTGTTAACAACAACATCAACACAATAGGCTCCCTGCCCCGGAATAAGTTGATTTTGGAATTCAGGCTTAATATTTGCTGTTGGGAAATCTATTTTTTTTCCAATCCCTTCACCCTTTACTACAACACCAGATAATTCATATTCCCAGCCAAGATAATTATTTGCATCCTTAATATCAGAATGCTGGATATATTCCCTTATTTTTGTACTGCTCACAGAAATACCGTCAATTTTTAATGGGTTTATTACATGAAGGTTAAAATTATATTTTCCACTCTGATTTTCAAGAAATTCTGCATCCCCCTCTCTTTTATTACCAAAATGATGATCATATCCAATAATAATATCTTCGGGATTAAAATACTCAACAATGTAATTATCCATAAAATCTTGGGCAGTAACTTTTGAGAAGTCAAGATCAAAGGGAACCAGCAATACATAGTCTATACCAGTTTGTTCTAATAATTCAAGCTTTTTATTTGTACTCGTTAAAATGCTCCAATTATCCTGATCATCCGATTTTAAAATACTTTTCGGATGGGGATCAAAGGTTATTACCACGGAAGGAATACTTTTTCTATTGGATTTAATTTTAACATCCGTTATAACTTCCATATGCCCTAGATGCATTCCATCGAATGACCCAATAGTCAATACAGATTTATCTAAATGGGGAATTGTATTTAGGTTCTTGTAGATAACCATTTCGGAAAGTCCTTTACTTCAATACAATTATTTTCATCAAATTCTCCAATGCGAGTCCTTACCAATTTTACAAGATGCCCGACAGTTTTTAATTCAGTGGCAATATCTTTAGCCAAAGAACGAATATAGGTACCTCTACCACAGGTTACTTTTAAGGTAATACTACCCTGCGTGAATTGAATTAAAGTTATATTATAAATGTTAACAATTCTTTTTTCGCGCGGTATTTCAATACCTTTTCGAGCATATTTATATAGAGGTTGACCATTTACTTTAAGAGCTGAGTACATGGGTGGTTCCTGCCTAATCTCGCCAATAAATTTATTTAATACATCCTTAATTAATTTTTCACTAAGAGTTGGAGTGCTAGCTGTTTTTACTATTTCCCCTGTAGGATCAAGTGTTTCAGTTTCAACACCCAATTGAATTTCAGCAATATACTCTTTTTCTTTGTCCATGAATGATTCAACACTTTTAGTGTATTTTCCAGTACAAAGCATTAGAACACCTTCAGCAAACGGATCTAAAGTTCCAGCATGACCTACTTTAGCAGGTTTAATTTGACCTCTTATTTTTTTCACCACATCAAAAGATGTCCAATCAATAGGTTTCCAAACGGGTATAATAGCATCAATCATCTTTATGAATTTTTTGTAAAAGGCTGTCTATATGTTGTGCATGTTCAATTGAATCATCATAATAAAATCGAAGTTGAGGAATAAATTTCAATGTAAGTTTTTTTCCAAGATGAAACCGAATCAGGTTATGTTTAGATATAAAAATATTTATCACATCTTCAACTGGTAGTTTATTTTCAAGAAAGCTTAGGTAGATTTTTGCTAGTTTGAGATCTTCTGTTACATTCACTTTTGTAACCGTTAGCAACCCTGCTTCCGGAATAATAATTTCAGAAATAAAACAATTTGCAAGAATTTGCCTAATTTCATCCCCTACTCTTTCATGTCTTTTATACGGTTTGTGA
Source organism: uncultured bacterium (assembly GCA_964524135.1). Classification (GTDB taxonomy): domain Bacteria; phylum Fidelibacterota; class Marinisomatia; order SCGC-AAA003-L08; family D37C17; genus D37C17. Next base: position 6,503 of record CAZGBZ010000029.1, on the reverse strand, counting down.
GAAGATGTATTTATGCTAAACTCCGCTTTATTTCTTTAATTTCATATACTTCAATAACATCGCCTTCAATAAAATCTTTAAAACCTTCTACGCCAATACCGCATTCATACCCCTCAGTTACATCTGCCACATCCTCTTTAAACCTTTTGAGAGAGGTTAATTTTCCGGTGTGAAGTATTTCCCCCTCCCGCTTCACACGTAACAATGCATTTCTGACAACTCTTCCTTCTTTTATATAACAGCCTGCAATGACACCAAGTTTGGGAATTTTAAATTTCTCACGCACATCAGCATATCCCAGAGCCTTCTCTACTTCTTCTGGTTCCAATAAGCCTTCTAAGGCAAGCTTAACTTCCTGAATAGCTTCATAAATAATTGAATAATTGCGGATATCTACACCAATTGATTTAGCAATAGATTTAGCTTCGGGAGATGATTTTACATTAAATGCAATAATAATAGCATTGGACGCTGCAGCAAGCGACACATCGCTTTCTGTAATCATACCAACAGAGCGATGAAGAATTTTCACTGAAACTTCATCTGTAGAGAGTTCCATTAGAGAATCACTTACTGCCTCAATTGACCCATCAACATCACCTTTGATGATTATATCCAGCTCTCGAACTTCACCACTGGAAATCTTTTTACCAATTTGATCAAGTGTAATATTTCTAAATCGACGATGCTCAGCTTCTCTACTTAATTGTGCCCGTTCTGTTGCTATTTTTTTTGCTTCTCTTTCATCTTTAAATACAGTAAATGTGTCTCCAGCTTTGGGTACATCATCAAATCCCAAAATCTGCACCGGATCGGATGGAAAAGCTTTTGCGAGTTTTTGACTCCGCTCATTCATCATTGCTCGCACTTTACCAAATTGGTTGCCGCAAACAAATCCATCTCCCCTTATAAGAGTTCCCTTGCTGATCAATATAGTAGCAACTGCCCCAAGTCCTTTATCAAGTCGGGATTCAATCACAATCCCTTTTGCTTCAGTTTTCTGGTTGGCTTTTAACTCTAAAACTTCTGCTTCAAGTAATATTTTATCCAATAACCCTTCAACACCTTGTCCATTTTTAGCAGATATCTCCTGACATTGATATTTTCCACCCCATTCTTCTACTAAAATATTAAGTTCACCTAAAGATTTACGGATTTTATCAGGATTTGCGTTTGGTACATCAACTTTATTGATAGCAATAATAATAGGAACTTCAGCTGCTTTTGCATGATCAATCGCTTCCTTAGTTTGGGGCATTACATCATCATCAGCCGCAATTATCACAATTACCAAATCAGTTACTTGGGCTCCTCTCGCTCGCATGGCAGTAAAAGCGGCATGACCGGGAGTATCTAAAAATGTTATTTTCTTCCCACTGTCTAAAAGAACTTCATAGGCACCAATATGCTGGGTGATTCCACCAGACTCTCCAGCAACTACATTGGCATCTCTAATATAATCTAATAGTGATGTCTTTCCATGATCAACATGACCCATTATTGTTACTACAGGAGCACGCTCAATAGCGTTCTTAACATCTTCTTCAGTGTCTTCTTCATGGCTCGTTTTCTCTTCTGCAAATTCAGCAACTGTTTCTACATCAAACCCAAATTCATCTGCAATCATGATGATATTATCCATATCCATTCTTTGATTTATGGTCACCATCATCCCTAAGCCCATACAAGCCATTATCACTTCTTGAACCGTTACATCCATGGATTGTGCAAGTTCGTCAACCGTTGTAAATTCCGGTACTTTTATTGATTTTTTAACATCAGTAGATTCAACATCAATATTTTTATCTTTTTTCTTGTTTTTCTTTTTTGAAACACTTTTACCAAATTGGGGTAATGGTTGTTTTATTTGGGGCTTACTTGATTCACCCTTCCCTTTTGGTGAACGTCTTTTGGTTTGATTAATTTTATCAGCTATATCCTGTATACTGATTTTTTTCAATTTTCTGGGTTTAGAGGGAGTACTTTCCGGTGTAGAAACTTTGGTCAACTTTATAGCATCTTTATCTTTCTTTTTAGGCCTAACTGTATCTGCTTTCTTCTTTGTATCCACAGACCCATTAACTTCAGGTTTTACAGTTTTTATTTTTGCTTCAGCTTTTTCTTTATCAGCAACGGCTTTCTTTTCTATTGTAAGTTTATCAGAAGCATCTTTCAATTTAGCGGATAATGCCAATTTTTCTTCTTTAAGTGAGGTTTTCAGTTTTCGAACTGGTGTTTTAGCAACTTTGCCTTCAGATTTTGGATCTTCAGATTCTTTTTTATGAATTTTTGAAACTACAACTTTCCGCGCCTGTTCTTTTCTATGCCGCTCTATCTGCAGTTTATCTTTAGAAAATTCCAGCAGGATATCATCATAAGCTTCTGGAGATACGGGAGCCATATGGCTCTCCACCTCAGTGCCATGATTTTTTAGAAACTGGATAATTTCCAGATGGGAAATATTCAGCTCCTTTGCAATTTGAAAAATTCGTTTTTTCTTAGCAACCTCAGGCATAATTAATTGTTGTCAACCTCCTCCAATATAGATTCTTCGGAGTCTGACACTTTTGCCTCATCTTCTTCTTTCGCAACTCTTTTTGCTTCGTGACTGGCTACAGCTTCTACAATTACTGCAGTAATCTTATCCACGGTTTTTTCTCCAAATCCCTTAAGCGTTAATATATCCGCCTTTGCTGTACTGAGAAAGTCTTCGCTGGTATATATTTCACTTTTAGCCAGTACTTCAATATGTTTTTTAGCAATCCCATTAATTTCATCAAGATAAAGATCTTCTTCCTGTTCACCTTCATATTCAGATTTTTTTACTGCATCAATGGTATATTCAGTTACGCTGGATGCCAATTTAATATTCTGACCATTTCTGCCAATGGCGATTGGTAATTCTTCATCTTCAAATACAGCTACCACATAGGGTCTTTCTTCATCAATATAAAGATTAATAGGTTTTGCAGGTGCTAAAGCTCGAGAAATAAGGATTTCTGGTTTATCACTCCAATTTATTATATCAATTTTCTCACCATTTAATTCCCGCACGATAGATTGAATCCTGCTTCCTCGCATGCCTACACATGCACCCACAGCATCCACTCGGCGATCGGAAGAATACACAACAATTTTGCTTCTATCTCCAGGAGTACGTCTAACAGCCTTAACTTCTATAATTTCATCTTCAATTTCAGGGATCTCTTTTTCAAAAAGTCTCTTCAAGAAAAAGTCATCACTTCGAGAAATAATAATTTCAGGTCCTCTGCTGGAAATTTCAACATTAGTAATAATACCTCGAATAGTTTCTCCTCTTCGAAATCGGTCATTGGGTAATTGCTCATTTTTGGGCATAATAAATTCTGCACCATTTGCAGCATGAATAAAAATCTGATCACGCTGAATTTGATGCACATTCCCAACTACAATTTCACCAATTTTACTTGAGAATTCGTCAAAGACTGTTTGCCGTTCAATATCTCTTATTTTTTGCACCATGTATTGCTTTGCAGTATTAATTAAACGTCTGCCAAAGCTCTCAGGGCTTAAAATATTTACATAAGCATCTCCAACTTCAAGATCATCATATTCTTTAATAGCTTCATCAATATGAATTTCTATTACAGGATCAATTACAGTATAAACTACTGTCATTTCCTGGTAAATCTCTATTTCACCTTTTTCCATATTTACAATTACACTGAAATTTTCTCTCTCTTCTCCATATTTCTTATAAATAAGAGCCATGAAGATATCTTCAATAATCGTACTTAAATTGGTACGATCAATATTCTTCTCCTTTGCCAACATGGAAAAGGCTTCAATTATATCCTTATTAATCAATATATACCTCTGTCTTAAATTTAGCTTTGATATGTCTATAAAAAGAGAAAGTGGGTTCATGCCCCACTTTCCGCTACTCAAAATTTATGGCAATATTCTTGTTTTTTACAAGAATTATATACCTATTTTTTGCCTTGTAAATGCTGCGAGTTCTTCTGCAATATTTTTTTCACTAAACCCAACATTTTCATTTTCAATTATTTCTTCTAATTTTTGCAAAGCGTTTTCATAATTATTCTGTGCCAAAAGGGTTGAAGCAATGTCAAGTTGGTACCCCGCCTGATATGGATTTTCGCCAGCAATACTTTCTGCTTTCTGGAAATATTTCATTGCATTCGTAAAGTCAGTTTCGGTGAAGGAAATGTCTCCCCGCAGTTTATATATAGCTGCTAAAACATGAGGGTCATCAATTGAGCCATCATTATCATTTAAAAGACTTTTCACTCCTTCAATATCATTCTTTGTCATGGCATCATTTAATAGATAAACTAATGACTGAACTGCGCCGGGTGTCTTGGGGTAATCTGCTAATACGCGTTCAAATTTTACAATGGCTTCATCTAAATTTCCATTAATTAGAATACTTTGAGCCCTACCAGCTAAATGGGAAGCGCTTTCCATTTTTATATTTCCAGTGTGATTATAATAGCTTACTCCGCCAACAGCAATAACAATTGCGGCAAGCACCTGCAGTACAGTACTGGTATTTTCTGAAAAATACTGTACACCTTTAACTATATTTTCACGAATTGGATCGTGCCTTAATTCCTGTTTTTTCATTTTATTCCTTTTGTCATGTCTCTAAAATTAGGATGTTATGGATTTATTAAGCAAACAGGGATTTGGTGTTGGAATGGGAAAATGGAACAAATTAAAACGTAAAACGTATCGCGTAATAGTAAGAAAAATTACGTTTTAAAAAATTACGCATTACTCTCCTTATTTAACTCAATCTTCATTTATCTTGTACCCTCGTCCCGAATCGAACGGGAAGCCTTTCACTTAGGAGGCGAACGCTCTATCCTATTGAGCTACGAGGGCAATGTATTCAGGTGTAAAATTAGAGTTATTACGTTACTATATGATCTTTTATTCTCAATTAGTTGTTTAATTAACTTTATCCCACTCTTCGACAATTACTTTTGAAATTAGATTGATGAAGTATTTAACTTCTGTGTCGGGTTCTAATTTTCCTGCTTTTTCTTTGACTTTATTATAGAGTGTGTATAATTAAGACTTATCTTCGAAAAGCTCATATAACCATAACTTTATCTCAAATTATATATTTTTTCTTTTTTTCTAATTTCAATTATAAAATCATCATCACAGTTAATATGGAATATTTTTTAAAGTTAAAGTATTGTATAGATATGACAATATAGACCTTTTATTGACGTAAGGTAATTTAATATATAATCATTTTAGACTTCAATTTCTTTCCAAGAACCAGTACTTACTTTTAATGCCATTATTATGGCAAAAGGCACTATCCATGCAGCAAAACCAAGCCACGCGCCAACAATACCCATTTTAAGGTAAATGCTGAAATAATATGCCAAGGGCAAAAACATGAACCAGCATATGGTCATATTGACAGCTGCTGGAAAGCGTGTATTTCCTGCACCAGTTAATACAAAAAATAAGGTTAACCCTATAGCATCAAAATACTGCAACACACCAATGATCTGTAAACAGGGGATGCCCATACGAATAATATCAGGATCGTTTGAGAAAATGGGAATGACAAAATGAGGCCAGAAAATAAATATAAAACCCATGCTCCCCATAATAATTAGAGACCATTTAAGGGCTGCCCAAACAGACAGCTCGGCATTAACCAGATCTTCTTCACCCAGATATTTACCAACTAAAGTGGCGGCAGCCATTCCCACGCCTACTGCAGGCATAAAGGAGGCATGGGCAATATTTAATATAACCTCTGAAGTAGCAAGCTCAACAGTACCGATAGTGCCAATAATTTTATAAAATATGGCAAACCCTGTCATAGAAATTACTTCCTGTGCACCAATTGGGAATCCCAATTTAATTTGCTGGATCAGGTTTGTTGCAGAATACTGAAAGCGAAAGGGTTCATACCTTTTTATTTTTTCATTTACAATATGCAGACTGTATTGGACAACTGCCCAACCGGAGGCAATTACGGTGGCCAAAGCCGCCCCCTTTACTGCCATTGCAGGAAAGTCATACCATTGCCAGAAGATAGCAAGGTGAGGGAATCCAAGTTTTTCAAAAAATATTTTTATCCCTTCACTGCCATAAATAAGACCTGCATTTAAATACACGTTGATTATATTAGAAACTATGGTGACTTTCATATGAATTTTTGTCTCTTCAACTCCAGTATAAAAGCCCTGGAAAGCAAATGCTGCCAGCACAAAGAATAATCCATAAAAACCTATATGGATATAGTTTGCACATTGGGAGATAACCAAAAGGTCATCTAAAAATAATTCGGCAATTTCATGAGCATAATATGTACCAAATAATGTGGCGGGAATAGCAATAATAAGGACCAGCATGATGCCATTATGGAGGGCATGTCCGCATTCATGAAATATTTTTTGTCCAAGCCTACGGGAGGTTACCGTTTGCACTGCAGTACGCACCCCAATACCCATACTCATCACTACCCAGAG